>CATISI010000189.1 GCA_949538025.1 Candidatus Poseidoniaceae archaeon | reverse complement strand
CGGTACTTGTTGAGACATTTGATTGTTGCATTCAATTGCGTCAATTTTGTTCCAGTTTACGTTCGACAACGACCAACCATGTTAGCAGTTGTTCAAGAGTCGGAAGATGGTCTGAAAAATGGGGCGTCCATAAACTGCGCCAACATTCGAGATGTTGTGCTGCGAGCATCCACCTTCCATCAATGACGTTACTGACTGTCGAGAGGCACTCCATTCGCTCTTCGATTGAACCACGCAATGGAGAATAAACTGGATTCAATTGAACGGTTCCATCCATGGCTTGCTCTAGTGAACCCTCGGTATCGATGAATAAATCAAAAACGACCCCATCTGTTGGCTTTGTACTGACAAGGGTAGCGGGGAGTTGTCGCTTTCCTCCAATTGAAACGGTACGTCCCCCATGCTTCATCCATGCTGATGCGATAGAACGAGCGGCTCCCCCGCCGCCATTAATGCCGAGGATAGCACCGTTTGCTGCATCGATACCGAAGTATGAAGCCACATGAACGACACCTTCGCCATCGGTCGTAGCACAATACCATCCTTGCCCATCGTAGCGAAGTGCATTGACTGAAATAATGTCCAATGCCTCATCAACGGGCGTAAACACCACGCTCTGTATCTGATGCTTGAGTGGCGAAGTAAGGTTGATCCATACTTCATTCGAAGAGGATCGAATGGGTACCTGAGCATTCTTGAGGTATCGTGCATTTGGTTGAAGTCTTGGAAAGAATCTTGAATCCGCTTCGAGTTCAATCACATCCACTGCTTCGCTCATGAGCTGTGATTGGAACGATCTTAGCTTTTGATTGGCTGGCTTCCAAATGGGTTGATGCTTATCGTGCTCTATGTACGCCCATCCAAGAACCTCGTCGATGTGGTCTGCTCCCAAGATGGTAACAGAAGACACATCAAGTTCGGAAAAACATCCTCGTGAACGAAGATGGGCAAGAACGAGGTCAAACAAAACGGGTGAGAGAGAGTGGTCGATTGGAGAGCCGCCGACTGCGTATCTCAAACCGTACATAGCCTTACTTTGGAGTCATTGTTCATGAACGTCTGCTTTCAGCATCTTGGCTAAATTTAGAAAATGCAGGCCATGTATTCAAAAAGAAGGTCGTTGTCCTATTATCATGGCCGCAGCAGAACGTGGGTCTTTTCTCTGGATGATGTTTGCAATTACGCAAGTGTTTCTTTCGATCAAACTTGTAGGCGAGGTCGAAGGTTGGATTACAACGCTCTTCGGAGGTGGTGCAGCCGCTGCATTTATGCTTGCATTGATTATTTTTAGGCAAGAACAGCGTGACCTCCTGCTCAACCCACTCAAGATGAGTCGTGAAGTTCATGATGATGCGATAAAGGGCCAAGGCAAAGGTGTTGGATTCGGTGTTGGCCTCTGGGTCGTTTCGTTGATTTTCTTGCTCGCTGCCGTGTGAGCATTGGGCGAGCAGCATGATTCCAGTCGACCCGGGCACTGCTACAACGATTCGCGCTCTCGACGAGGGTTCAGAAGAATTGTTTGGTGGATTTTGGCCATTTATCCGTCGAACTCTGATGCTGTTTCTGCCCCTGTGGGTGTGGCTATTGTTGTGGGCGGCAGGCACGCCAAACATCATTTCAGCTCTATTTTCTGGCCTCTCGTTGTCGATTATAGTCGCAATAGAACGGTACAATTTGCGTCAAATGGCAGGAAAAGACAATTAATGACTATCGGTTGATGATATCCATGACCTTATTCGAAATGATTACAGAATTCGTTGGCATTGAAGCACCCTCCCTAATGGAGATCATCTTTGTGAGTTGCGCAGTTCTGGGCGGAATTCTCTTCTTCATCATGATGCTGCTCATGATGGTTGGCGACGTCCTGGGTGGCGTCACCGATGCCATCGGCCTTGATATCGATGCAGGAGGTGGAGGAGCGTTTGAAATTTTGAGCGTTCAAGGATTGTCTGTAGCTGTCATGATGTTTGGCCTAACTGGAATGTTCGGCCTCTCTGCGACAGGAAGCGACGTTGTTGCCGTACTAGCTGGAGGGGTTGGTGCAGCTGCGGGCATGTATGGCATGGGTAAAATGATGTATGGCATTAATCAATTGCAAGCAGATGGAACAGTCAATTACAACGATGCGATTGGTCAGCGTGGACAGGTCTATTCTCGCATCAAGCCAAACGAAACTGGAGAAATCCAAGTTCCCGTCGATGGAACACTCAAGACGCTCCTTGCTCGAGCGCAGGACAAGTCAATGCTGATTCCATCCGGCGAATTCATCCGAGTCGTCGACGTCATTGGATCGACTATGATTGTCGTACCACTTGAAGATGGTTCATCAGAAGAGTGAACAAAGCCTGTACCGAGTGTAGGCAAAGTGATTAAAAACGACCAACTCTACTTTGTACCATGGCGGATGCAGGATTTTGGGCAGTATTCATCGTTTTTGGCGTACTAGCTATCGCAGCTTTTGGAATAATTTTAGTCGCAACACGATACAAGCGTTGTGCTTCTGACGAAATTCTCGTCGTCTATGGACGAATTCGAGGCGGGAAAGCCTCGAGATGTATCCATGGTGGTGCTGTTATGGTATGGCCATTGATTCAGGAGTACAAGAAAATATCACTCATTCCTATGACAATTTCGATCCCACTAGACAACGCTCTTTCACTACAGAACATCCGTATCAACGTACCATCGACGTTTACGGTTGGTGTAAGCACAAATCCGCTTATCATGAATAACGCTGCAGAGCGTCTACTTCATCTCACGAAGAACGACATCGAAGGAATGGCACAAGAAATCATCCTTGGTCAACTTCGTTTGACCGTTGCAAGTTTGACCATCGAGCAAATCAACCAAGACCGTGATGCATTCCTCGAACTCATCCGTGACAACGTTGGTGCCGAATTGCACAAGCTCGGCTTGTACCTCATTAACGTCAACATCATCGATATCACTGACGAATCCAACTACATCAACAGCATCGGTAAGAAGGCTGCTGCTGGTGCGGTCAACAAGGCTCTCGTCGACGTTGCCAACGCAGAGCGTGACGGTGCAATCGGTAAGGCAAACGCCGACCGAGAGCGTGAAGTCCAGGTTGCCCAGAACGTTGCTGAATCCGAGAAGGGACAGAAGGCTGCCGAAGTCGACCGACGTGTCTACGTTCAACAGCAAGAAGCAACTGGTGTCCAAGGAGAAAACATCTCCCGTGCAGAAATTGCTGCTTACCAAGCGGATCTGGAAGAAAAGGAAGCAGAAGCAATGCGCCGTGCAGAAGTTGCTCGTCGTACTGCTGAAATGGAAGTCCAGAAGGCACAATACAATCTTGAACAAGAGCGTCTACGTGCAGAAGAAATTGTTCGAGAAGAGATTTCAAAGACACAAATTGAGATCGCTGCAGAAGCTGAAGCAGAGCGACAACGCCGCATCGCTCAAGGTGAGGCGGATGCTGTCCTAGCACGATACAACGCTGAAGCAGAAGGTACCAAGGCGGTCCTTGAAGCAAAGGCGAATGGTTACAAGCAACTCGTTGCGAGCGCTGGTGGAGATGTCAAGGCCGCTGCTACACTCCTCATGGTTGAGAAAATCGAAGAGATTGTTGCTCGACAAACCGAAGCCATCTCCAACCTCCAAATCGACAAGATCACCGTTTGGGATTCAGGCAACGGTGGCGAAGGTGGAAGCACTGCGAACTTCGTATCTTCCCTAATTCGCTCACTACCTCCTGTCCATGACGTAGCCAAGATGGCTGGTGTCGATCTACCGGACTACCTCGGTTCCATGAAAGAAGAGTGATTCCGCCGGATTGAAACCCTCCGCAAATTGGAAGGTTCGCCCTTGTTCTAGGGGTTGATTTGATAGCCAAATGGACATGCAGAGGTTCATGGCAAGTGATTTGGAGATTGCTCGTGCAGCGAAACTTGAACCCATTGAGACCATCGCATGGAAGTTGGGCATTCCTTCTGGAGAGCTGGTACCTCATGGACAGTACATGGCAAAACTCAGCTGGGATGGCATGAAACAACGTTTTGATTCTGCCAAAGGGAACCTCATCCTCGTTACCTCCGTCAACCCTACACCGTTTGGTGAGGGCAAGACCGTCACGACCATCGGATTAACGCAGGCCTTATGCCATATCGGTAAGAATGCGACGTGCGTCATTCGCGAACCTTCGATGGGTCCCGTGTTTGGAATCAAAGGCGGTGCTGCAGGAGGAGGACAATCACAAGTGCTCCCAATGGAGGAAATCAATCTCCACTTTACTGGAGACCTCCATGCTGTAACATCTGCGCACAATCTCCTCTCGTCACTGATTGACAACCACATCAAACATGGAAACGCATGCAACATCGATGCCAACCGTGTTTTCTGGCCACGAGTGGTTGATTTGAACGATCGTTCATTGCGAGAGGTTGTCATAGGATTAGGTGGTCCAGCCAACGGTCATGTACGACAAGATCGCTTCGATATCACAGCGGCCTCTGAAATCATGGCGATTCTCGTACTTGCGAGAGATTATGCTGACTTGCGTAAGCGACTCGGTGATATTGTTATCGCTGAGTCGATCGAAGGACATCCGATCAAAGCAGAGCAAATCGAAGCTGCGGGAGCCATGGCGTTGCTTCTTCGAAACGCATTCCTGCCAAATCTTGTACAAACCTTGGAAGGAAATCCTGCATTTATTCATGGAGGCCCATTTGCCAACATCGCCCATGGAAATTCATCCATTGTTGCGGATCGAATCGCATTATCATGTGCCGATTATGTTGTCACAGAAGCAGGTTTTGGAAGTGACATGGGTGCTGAAAAATTCATGCACATCAAAGCAAACACCTCTGGAAAAGCTCCAGATTGTGTTGTGATGAACGTAACAGTTCGCTCGATGAAGTTGCATGGTAAAGCGTTTGGAGAACGTGGCGGATATCGACCTTCCAAGCAAGAACTTGAGACAGAGAATGTTCAAGCAGTCATTGCAGGAGCAACATCAAACCTCGATCGTCACATCAAGAACATGGCACGATTCGGTGTTCCCGTAGTTGTTTCGATTAATCAATTCATGAGTGATACGGAAGCAGAACTGGAAGCGATTGAAACAGCTGCCCGTACAAGCGGTGCTGCTCGTGTTTGTCGAACAGAAGTTCACGCGAAAGGGGGAGAAGGAGGAGCAGATCTCGCTCATGCTGTTGTCGAGGCCATTCACGACCACGTTGCTGCAGGACGCCCGTTCCTACCACTCGTTGCTCCGAATGATTCCATTGAGGATAAGGTCAAGGCGATCGCAACACGGATGTATGGAGCAAACAGCGTTCAAATTGAAGCAGCAGCCAAGCGCCAATTGAAGAAAATACAAGATTGGGGATATGGTTCGTTACCGGTGTGCATGGCAAAGACACAGTACTCATTTTCACACGATGCGGGAATGCTTGGGGCTCCGAATGGATTCGATTTGCCTGTCCGAGAATTCCGTTTGAATGCAGGAGCAGGATTTGTTGTCGCCATCCTCGGTTCAATGATGACGATGCCTGGACTTCCGAAACGACCTGCGGCCAACGATATGGATATGGATGAGGACGGACACCTCAAGGGTGTCTTCGGGTGAACATCAATGCAAATTCTCAATCAGGGCGAGGACCATTGGAAGCTTCGGATTGAATCTGAAGATGACTTATGGGTCCTTGCTCGACTAGCAAGCAGTGGGCGCCATCTCGTTATGCTCGGAGAACGACGTGATACAACAACAGCAGAATCTGGTTCTCGAGCAAAGGCCGCTGAACGGAAGAAAATGTGGATTGAATTACGCATCCTTTCAACAGAGTATCAGTCCTACTCTGACCTCCTTCGAGTGCATGGAACGATTGTGCATGCTCCGATGGATATCGGATCGCATCATACACATCTCATCGAGGTGGGAGACGAAATTGAATTGATTGCGAACGAACCATTTCCTGATTTCGATGCAACGCTCCTCAACGATGCTGTCGATTCCTCGAACAAGAGCAACATTGCGGTCGTTGTTGCTGAAAATGATGAAATCATTCTTTTTGAGATCACATCAAGAGGACTCCGTGAAGGTGCAACATGGACCATGCGTGGTGGAGGAAAGCGAGGCGATGTTCGAACAAGCGAAGGCGTGGCGCAATCCTTCCAAAAGCAAGTCGCAAAAGAGATACTTGCGGCAACCTCTACCAACATACCAATGATTCTCTGCGGCCCTGGCCACGCTCGTGAAAAACTCAAGTCAGTTATTCTTGAGATCGAACCTGAAAGGACGCTTCGATTGATTGCAACATCGATGGCAGGTCGAGCGGGAGCGAATGAAATTATTCGAGAAGGTTTGGCAAACGAGTTCTTGGAGGATTATGCAATCAACAAAGAAATGCAGTTGCTGGAGGAAGTATGGGCAAGAATCAGTTCGAACGGAGCAGTCGCCTATGGACAACAAGATCTCGCTCGTGCCATGGAAGAAGGGGCAATCGATACGTTGCTCGTCGCCATTGATTTACTTCGCAATGAGGAAACAGAGATTGATGATGTGATGTTAAGCACATGGATACGTGGTCTCGATGATATTGGCGGGAAATTGGTTCAATGTTCAACTGAGCATGATGCTGGTGAGCAACTGATGGGACT
>CATISI010000188.1 GCA_949538025.1 Candidatus Poseidoniaceae archaeon | reverse complement strand
TCACGGTGAGGATAAGCGAAAACACCCATACTGAGTGGGGGGGTGATCACGTTTTCCATGACACCAAGTTCCTTGAGCGTTGCAAAGAGGTTGCGATACGTTTCTGGTAAGAGGTCACGTCGGTTTTCGTCTTGGTTGGGTCGCCGACAGTCTGGTCCAACGACGTGGATGATGTGCTTGAATCGGTCGCTTAATGCATACGGTTCGGTTACGACGTTGTGCGTAACGGCACACGGTGGGGCGTTGATTTTCCGCATTTCAAGACAAATGTTTCGAGTTGCTTGTGTCAACTCCTGACCTGCCTTTTGATGAATCATGTTGTCGAGACCTTCTCGCCCGGAGAGTCGATTGTTTGCTGGTGTAATGAGGACATCGCCAGAGTGATTCCATACGTCTCCTCCGACGACGCGTAGTGTGCCCCATTTGCACGTTCGAGCCATGTACAACTCTGCCATCAATCTCTCAGAGGGGGCCACCCTTCATATTCTTTCAGTGCTTTTTGTATGAAAACAGCGTAATTTGATACCATGATTGTGACCATTCAATCAATACTGCTAAACTGGAATTTGGTATCGACAGGTCATGGCAGGTCGAGGAACAAGTTTGTTTCTTGTTTCCCTAATGCTGCTTTCATTGTTGACCGCACTGCCTCCAGCACCATTGATGCCGAGGTCGTACGACAGCCTCGAAGGGACAGAAGACCCCTTCCATGGCTTCACTACCACTGACAATTGGCTTCATCTAAACAACCAAACAGTTGCTGTACCAGAAGGATTCAATGCCATTGATGTATACGATTACAGCGATGTAGGTGTCCTGATCAACAACAAATCTGAATCGAGTAAAACCATTGGATGGGCTTTCGTTGAGGCTCGAAACATCAGCTACGAGCGCGTGTTTATTTTCGACCTTGATGGCACACCTACAGCAGAAACCATCAATCGCGATCAATTCAATACGTACTTTGCCTATCCTTTCTTGGAGATGCTGAACAATCGAAGCAACGTTTCGGACATGAATTATCTCGTAACAAGTAAAGGGATGCCGCTACGAGTGAACGGAGGTCAAAACAAAGCCTCCTTTGATCAAGAGTTCGCCTTGCTTGGTGGCTCTTACAACAGTTCCATCGGCGGGGATTATTGGGCTACGCATTCCTATGGCCCATTGTCTGGAAGTGATTTTGAATCCTTTTCGAGGCAGAAACACGGTTTCTATCTCGTCACAAGGTTGACCGGATATACGGTCGAAACAGCACTGGAATTGATCGAAAAAGCAAACAACAGTTTGGGTCAAAGCGGTACATACGTCTTGGATTTAGCCACCAATAGAAACGAATCGGGATACAAGTTCTGGAACGATGATCTGTATACTGCCAACACTACGCTTTCTGATGTGTACAATCAAACCGTTCTTTTTGATGAGGAGACGGATTTTGTAACCAATGTAAGCAACGTCATGGGGTACGCATCGTGGGGTTCAAACGACGGAAATTGGGGTAAAAACTGGGGTCTCAATACGGGCTTTGAAACCGAAGATGCAGCGTGGTCAAGTGGTGTCCGTCACTGGAATGCTTCGACCCCAACGTTATCCTCTGGCGATTCTTTTGCATGGCTGTACCAAACTGGTGTCAAGAATGCTGGAAGTGCCTCGCTTGAGGCTGCAATCTCTGCTTCTTGCACCGATGAATCGAGCAACGGTACACAAGGTATCTTTGCAGAGTACTTCGATAATGAGGGAGTTAGCTTCAACACAGGCTCCATGCCTTCCCTCATCGATCGTGTTCCTGAGCATACCAGAATTGAATCATCACTGCAGTACGGATCTATGTATTCGGCCTATCCGGGGCTTGATGATCGTTTCAAGAACAATTGGGGTGCTCGATTCAGTGGGCTAATCGATATTCCAGACTCAGGAAACTGGACCTTTTACCTCACGAGCGATGATGGGAGTGAATTGTGGCTCGATGGAACCAGCCTTGTCACCAATTACGGCTCACACGGCATGCGTGAAAAGTCAGGGATGAGGCACCTCGCATCAGGCTTGCATGACTTCAGGATTGAATTCTTTCAAGGAACTGGTCCACACGGTCTCCACCTGAAATGGGAAGGGCCAAATCAATCAAAAGCCATGGTTCCTGCTTCTGCTTTCGTAGTTTCAGACGGGACGCCTCCCTCTGCATCAACGTTGATCCACGCTTGGAATTTCGACGAAGGTATTGGTACAGAGTCGAACGATTCTGTTCCAAACGGCTCCAGCATGACCTTGTACAACATGGATGCCACCAATTGGCGATCATGCGCAGATGGTGGCTGTTTATGGTACGACGGAGTTGACGATTATGTCGAAGTCGATGTGGACGATTGGGTCGGGAATTTCACGGTGAGTCAATGGGTATGGGCCAACTCAACAACACTTCCGAATTATGCCTCAGTGCTTGCAGTCTCCGACAATGCTGGTTCGAACACGTCGTTTCAACATGCTATCTTCAGCGGAGAATGGCGATTGCACAACAATCAAACGCACACCTTTGGGGACATTGAAGCACAACAATGGGTGCACCTTGTCACCGTGTTTGACAACGGTGCAGCACGGCAGTATCTCAATGGAGTACATGTTCGAACCACTTCATTCCCGACAGGATCGTTGAACAACATTGACCTCTACAAACTCGGTGTCAATCGTGCTGGTTCGACGTACTTCGAGGGCATGATCGACAAGGTCATGGTTTGGGAAAGTGCCCTCTCCGATGATGAAATCACCATCTTGAGCCGGGATATTTACCAAGACTGTCAGGCGTATTCTGGTTCTGGTGCATCTGGGGCTTCATTGGAACAGTTCGTCACCATTGAATCTGAGTTGAAGGAACATGCATGGACCGTATCGCTTGCAGGTAAGCGTGATGGTGACGTGTATGGGAGTTACACACTCGTTGTCGATGGAATCGACGCACAAGGCAATATCGTGTCGACAAATACCTCTGATTCGAAGACGTTTGAGAACAGCTGGGGAAGTGCAATCATGCGTTTCAGACCACATGAAGATGCAACCTCATTCCGAATTCAGGTGCCGCTGAGCGTTGTTGCCACATCGACCAGTGGTTCAGTGTACATTGACAGTCTCAGTCTTCGTGCGATTCGACCTCACATGTCTTGGCTTAATGGTTCGATTGCAGAAACAGCGGTATCAACCGGTGGAAGATCATTCACATTGGGAACGACCTATGGACAATCGCTTGTTGCTGATTTGTTGGAAGATGGTGTAAGCGGTGTCAAAGGTTACGTGTATGAGCCATACCTTACTGCGGTTGGTCAACCAAATGTTTTGTTCTCAATGTATGCACAAGGGTACAATTTCGCTGAAGCCAATGCAGCTGCAAATGATTACATCTCTTGGATGGGTGTTGTTGTTGGTGATCCAAAAATGGCACCATATGTGAGCACATTGCACGATGTCGAACTTCTGGATACGAGAATATTGAACAACTTTTCAGTTGGTCAGACGGGTCACATCGAAGTCGGACTGCAAAACATTGGCATGTCGGCTGGACAAGGTCAAATTGACATCATCAATTTGCAAGGCTCAGTCTTTATTTCGTCGACCAACATGAGTGTTGTAGCAGGCGACCAGCCGGGTTCTCGTACGTCCATCACCATCCCAATAACGCCTACTGAAGCGGGATGGTTGGACGTTCGTGTTCGCTATGCTCACAACAATTCGAGTTCGTTTGAACGAAACACACTCAACAATTTCATCATCATGAGGATTTGGGTAAATGATGCACCTGTGATTGAATCTGTTAGTTGCGACCAAGACGAGTATGCTCGTGGTGATTCTTTCCTCTGTACTGTTACCACTTTTGACGATGAGCGCGTTGAATCGGTTGACATGGGATGGGCCGTTCTATGCTCATCCTGTTCTGTTGCAAATGCAACATGGAACATGGGCAGTATGGGGTCGAACGATAATGGAACAACATGGGAAGCAATGATCACGCTTCCAATCAATGTCATTACAGGGTATCTTGCTTTGTATGTGACTGCTACGGATGGTCTTTCTATACAGACGAGTGTAGTGGTTGAGAACGTCTCAAACATCGTTGACGCACCAGCATCGTGGTTCGGTCCACACGTAGCCAATGCAGACATCACATGGCTTGGAGTAACACAATTGCCTTCGACGACGCCTATGGGTATTCAACGAGGTGTACAACAAATGTTGAGTGGCTGCGTCCTCGATGTTGACCACAATCCTGCACTTGAACAGCCGCAATTCCTCGTCTCTCGAGGTGCATTGGGAGATATTGCATACGTGAACATGAGCGATGCCAATCACCATTGTTATGAAGCATCCTACATGGTTGAGAATGGATCGTCCGTCAATAGCATCGATATCGAGATGCGTAGAGACGACGGTAGTTTGGTCGCTCAACGATCCTTACAAGTCGCAGATGCAGCACCTCAAATCCAGTTGTTCTTTGAGAACGAATCCAAAGGAACCATCGATCGCATTGTTGACAATAGTGATGAATTCATGCGCATCGTTGTGTTAGACGTGGATGATTTTGTCAATGGCTATCTTGCAGACATTGAAATCGATTGGCCAGGCTTTGGTCTACAGGTCCTCGCAATAGAAGGGACGGTCAATGATGGTGAAGCTATCATCGATCTAAATCCGCCAGAAGATCTGCTTGAAGCTGGCGACATCACAATCTTCGTCCGCCTTCAGGATTCACGAGGTGTTGAATCTACGGCATTCTCGACCATTCCGCTTGTATTGAATGCCCCAAGAATCGTTGAGATGATTCCTTGCAACCAGCAAGGTTCCGTCACGGAATTGATGTTTGGCCATCCTGCAGTTCTTGGTGCAGTTATCGAAAGCGACAGGCCGCTTGAGAACATTCAACTCTCATTGCGACAACTCGGATGGTCGGTCAATGCACCCCTCATTGAGCAACCTACCTGGGTTTCTTCCAACGATGCTTGTCTTCAGCAAGTGGGGGATGACGTCTATTGGTTCCGTCTCCAACTGGATGGTTCGTTTGCTTCGGATGAGGGTTCAATTCAACTCATCGCTTCGACCATCGATGGTTATCCAGCATCGATACAGATGCCGATGCTGTTCCGACACGCTCCACCAATCATTAATGGAACAACTCCACAATCTGTAGAAGCTGGGAGCGATCTATCCTTCAGACTCTTCATCACGGATCTCGACGGTTTGGACGATGTATCGTGTTCACTATCAGTTCTCGATGACAATAGTTCCGATGTTTGGGTAAAGGAATTCCGTCCTATTGAAACTCTTGACCCAGAGGGCTTCAATCAAATGCGCTGGCCAGTTCCTCGAAATTTAAACCAGACAACGGACGAGTTACGAATCGAAGTTAGTTGTGAAGATTCGGATGGGGAAACTGGCTCATGGCAAAGCACAGAGAACATTCGCGTTGAACCATATATCTGCCGAATTAATTGCAACGTAACGAATGAAGGAGAGGTTACAACAGCATCACAATCCTCTCCGCTGCCGTGGGTAATCATCGGTCTTGCACTGATCATCCTCGTATTGACAACTGTGCTCGTTGTTCGACGCCGAGGAACAGAAAACAAGTGGGCTTCCGATGAGACCCTCGATGATTTTGAGCAGTTAACATCGGATTCCATCGCCCAAGCCGAGGCATCTCTGTTGAGTATGGCAACAACATCTCCAGTTCCGGACGGATGGACAGAGGAAGCGTTTGTCGCATGGTTGGAGGGTGAGAAACCGGAAGACTGGAGTGATGAACAATGGGAAACCATTCGATTGGAGCATGCCTCCCGATTGTCACCTCGAGACAATGAGACCGATGAGATATTATTCTGAATCAGGAAGGAAGGTTTGGTCGCCATGGCAGTGGGGTATGTTTTGTTGAACGTTGTTCCAGGTAAAGAACACGACGTCTATCTTCATTTGAAAGATCAAGACAACGTTGCTGATGTTACTGTTTTGTTTGGAGAGTATGATTTGATCGTCAAGTTGGTTGCAGAAGATTTGTCGTCCATTGCTACAGCTGTCGTTGAGTCCATTCGGCAAATTCATGGTATACTTGATTCGAAGACACTTGCAGGTGCAGAATTCTAGCCTTGCAGTAGCCTTTTTTGCTGATTTTACCCCTTTGGAAAGGCCTACTGAAAGCCATATGTGGCGCAGTATTGCCTTTTTTCGGCACAAATTATAATAACTAGAAGTTGTGATTGAGTTTTGGAGGTAATCCAAATGTCAGACAAGAAATATTTCGTTCTCATGGAGAACGGTAAAGACACGAGCCAAGTATTTGCGAGCAAGCAACCACGAGGAGCAGCCCTCAAAGCTGCAACCCGTG
>CATISI010000187.1 GCA_949538025.1 Candidatus Poseidoniaceae archaeon | reverse complement strand
CGCACTTCTGGGCGTGGGATCTCGCCGTTGGTGACATCAATCAAGACGGCAACGATGACATTCTTATTCTCGACCTCTTGAACGACATTTCTAACCAGCGTGTCGTTACCTACATGGGCCCGATTGGTGCGAGCACTGCGCCAATGGTCACAGCACTTGGAACTTCAAACACCAACTCGTATCGAAGTCTCGAAATCGGTGATTGGGGCGAATCCCAACAAGGCCTCACCGGACAATGCTACGATGAAGATATCTGGCTCCTGCGCAGTGAAGGCGTTGACTATGCAACCGGTCAAACAACCAATCCTGGTAACGACGACAACGTGACCATCATTGAATTCAACTGCCAGACCAATCTATTCCCAACAACATACACGTTTTCAACATCAGCACAAACCGGCTCGCATGTAGTCAACATGGCCAACACATTCGGTGCGTTTGATATCGGTGACATGGACGACGATGGAACAGTCGATACCATTGCTATGACGCAAGGCAACCTCGAGAATATCACTTTCTCGACGTCTTCTACCGTCGGAACTTGGTCCAACCCTACATTGGCATATTTCGGCCCGTATATCTCCTACGACGTTACAGTGGCTGATATCAACGGTGATGGTGAACCAGATTTCGTTAACCCAACCGTTGCATACCAACAGAACACCTCCGACTCCGCTGGCGGCTCTACCTCTTCCTTCTGGCTCAACTTCCCTACAACCGTTCAAGTAACGCTCTCTGATGGGTCAGGTGGTCACGTAACCCCGCTCTCCTATGAGGCTGGACGTCGTCCAAACATTGCTGTGGTTGGACAACTCGCTGGCGCGTCAACATCTGCTCCTGACATCGTTGTCGGACACGCATCATACAATTTCGGAAATTGGGTTGACAACCTCGGCTGGGATGCGCAATACGACTATCTCACTGTTGTTGAGATGGACAGCAAAGACATCGCTGTAACCGGCATCGAAATTAACCCAGTTGATCGATTCTTTGGCATCGTCGGTGAAGGAAGCCGAGACATCAACGTCACCATCACCAACACTGGAATGGACACACTTACACAAAACGCAAACCTTGACGTTGTTCTCCAGGTTGTCGACGAAGCGAACTCTTCCAACTCCACGGTGTTCAGTCACGACTTCGACACACCTGCGGATGCGACAGGATGTGGCGGCGGTTGTACGTGGTCGTTCAACGAGTACGTCGACCAGTCCTCTAACTGGATTCTCGAAACCAACCACTCTGTTGGAGGTAGCGATGGAAACAACGCACCAAACCTATCTGCAAACTATCAGAACCCAACCGACTTCATGTGGGCTGGTGAATACAAGACCAACAGCAGTGGTGACGAATGGTCAGGATACGGACGCCACTGGGACGATGCACTCACACTCGAGGATGTTGACCTCACTGGCTCTGACCGTGCTTTCCTCAGCGTCGAGTTGTTCCGGCATCTTGGTTACGGTGCTCTTGGATCTGTTGATGCAACCACTGGGCAGTGGTTGATTGGCGATCTATGGGACGACATTGCCATGATCGAAGTTGGCTCAGCAGAGACTGGATGGTCGACCATCGCTTGCCCAACATCTGCTCAGGTTGCAGGAGAGTGTCTCTCGGGGTCCTCTCTCTGGGGCGGCTACGATAACGACCGTGCATTCAAGATCAACGGCTATGGTGGTGTGGCAGAAGGACGCTACTACTACGGTGTTTTCAGCTCAGGTACCTACTACGGATGGAGCAACTTTACTCAAGAAGGCGTCGGTGAATTCGATCTTTCTCCATGGGCTGGCGAAACCGTTGACATCCGATTCCGCCTCCGTTCAGGATTCGAAGGGTCGATTGCTGATGACAACGAATCTCTCTGGACCGGTCGAGATGGATATGCTATTGATAACATTACTATCTACAAGCAAAACACGGCTTACTTCCCGAACCCACAAACACTCCAGCAATCACTCACGTTGACCAACCTTGGACCAGGTGAGGAAGAAACGGCCTCGATTTCAGCCAGCCTCCTCAACGACACAATCTACCGAATTTCAGCAACACTCAGCAACCATGCATGGGACGAGCAGAGTGTGAACGACGAAATCATCGGCTACATCCAACCGTTCAACCTGTACGACCCGACAGTCGAAGGCATCGATTACTTCAACCCAGGTGGTTTGTACGCTGAAGGATTGTTCGATATTGATGTCATTACCAACAACTGGGGTAATACCATGGTTGACTACGACATCAAGGCGACCGTCTTCTCTGCAACGCCTTCCGATGTTCTCTGCAGCGCACCTGCAGTCATTTGTAAGGAATCCTTCGAGGGTGGTGCCAACGGATACGTCTACAGTGACGACGGCAACCCACAGGGTGCCATCTACAACGAGGCGACCTGTAACGACCTCATCTTCAACAACAACGCCTACTGGTTCGGCCACCCGTGTGATACCGCAACGCAAGGTTACGGCGACTTGTGGGAAAATGAGACGCTCACTATCCCTGGTGTCGATCTGACAAGCATGTCCGGTGACTTCGTTTCACTCAACTTTGAGTACTACGCAGATACCTTCTATGGTATCGATGTCGACGGAACATCCATTGTTGACGTCAACGACTATGCTTCCATCAACGTCGATTTCACGAAGGGTAGTGACACATACTCAGGTGTTCTCCTCGGACAGTGGAACGACTACGATGAAGACGGAACATGCCGCAACGACGACAACGGTGACGGATTCACAAACTCAAGTGAGTCCATCAACCAAGCAGAGATTTCCTTCATCGGCGACTCTGCCAGCACCGATGGATCCGCAGGTAACTACAACGTTTTCTTCAACACAGACGACCTCGTTCTTAGCCGAAGCATCGACTTGACGCACCTTTACGTTCTCAACAACACGGCTGCTGACAGTTTGCAGTGGTTCCGTGAGTGCATCTCTCTCGCAGGCTCGACGGTTGATATCAACTTCGAATTCCAGAGCGACGGAGACGGTCGCAACGGTATCAACGATGGCTTCAAGGGTGTAGCCTTCAACAACATTACACTGCAGGAATTCACCTTCTTCGAAGATGCTTCCTACACTGTTTCTCGAACCAACGTTGATGCAGAAGACGTTGCAACAACCACTGTTGCCAACCACGAGTTCTTCTCCGGAGTCTACATGATTCGTGCTGAGACCATCTTCGACAACACCACCGCTGGTGTACCATGGTTTGGCGACAATGAAATGAGCAACTCCAACAACATCGAGCAAGTGATCTTCAACGTAGAATCGGTTGACATCACACTTGGTAAGCCGAGCACACTTGCGTGCTTGGATGATGGTGTTTACGCTTGTGTCCTCCCAATCGATGGTAGTTTGACCCACAACTGGGACCTCAAGGCAACCAACGGTGTTTTGGCTGGCGACTACATGTTCTACATGACCGTCTTTGACGAGACCGATGGAACACAAGTTCACCAGGCATCCTCTGCATCAACGACCACAACACTCGCATCCAACGAGCGCATTGACTTGACGTTCCCTGCGTACAATGGTTGGATGGATGGCCACACCTACAACATCAGTTTCCATGCTGAACTTGCCAACGGAAACCCAAGCGGTAACGTTCGATACTTCCACGCAACCTTTGCTGACCAAATCGACGTCGCTATTCTTGGTGATTCAACCGCACGAACTTCAACCATCAAACAGGATCTCCAACTCTTGGGTATGTCTTACACACAATTTGGTATCAACGATTGGACGACCTATCTTGACTCCGGATGGATGACTCACTACGACAAGATTCTCTTGCCATGGCAGGAAGACATCGCTGCAAAGGACGTTGAAAGCGGTGGTCGTGGCTACTACCAGAAGCTTGGTTCGACTGCGAACCGACAGACGCTCGAGTCGTTCATGTCCGCTGGTGGTACTGTACAAGCGCACCTTGGTCCCCAAGGAAGCCAAATCTACGGCCTTGACGTTGGATTGAATGGACGTCTGCCGTTTGGTATGGATGTCCAGAGTCGAAACACACCAGAGACCAAGATTCTCTATACAGGCCTCGATATCGCTGACCCGTTCCATCCAATCATGGACGATGTATCCACAACTGCCTTCCAGGGCTTCGAGGGCGATGGAACTGTTGCAACAGCCGTTCTTAACACAAACTCTGTCAGTACGCAGAACGTTCCTGGTGTCTGCAACGGATACATGGAAGATGGCGGATTCTTCCAGAGCCTGTTGCGAACCAGTGCTAACAGCAAGGACGTCATCATGGGAACATGCAGTTACTACCAAGGTGGAATGATCGTTTCCACAATTGACGTATCGACCTACTCGTCCCGAGCAGACAGCACAACGTTCCCGCTTCTTGGAAATATGCTGTCTTACTCCGTCACACCTTATCCAGAAGGATTCGGTGCTATGGGCCAAGATCTCGGACTGACCATCGACGGTGAAATGCCAGGCATTGACCCATCAACTGGTGGCTATGCTACACACTACATGAAGAGCGATGCAACCGTCAACTTTGGTTACACAACCGCTACATCGGCAACGCTCACAGCCGATTGGATTCTTGACGGTCCAACCGACTGGATGGGTCAAACCATGGCAAGCGGAACCGACCACATCTCGGAAGCCTCTCCATCTGCGACTTTCTGTAAGACGGACTTGTCGTCCGCAACAGGATGTCTCCAAGGTGCCACATGGACCGTTACTCTGCTTCTGCACGATGAAGCAGGTCACGCTCGAATCATCACCGTCGATGTCGAAACCAATGACGTCCTTGCTGACGCATTTGCGCCTGAAGCAAACATGAGCATTGACATGCGTGACGAGTATGCTGACAACATCGAGTACATCGGAACAAAAACAGTTTCCAGCACAGAATGGGATGTCAACCGTGTGATTCTCACAGAAGCTGGTGAACTTGTAGTCCACTTTGATGCGAGCGAATCATTCGATGCTGATGCGATCGATGGAAGCAACGGAATTGTTACCTATGAGTGGAAGGTCTTCTTCGACGCTCCATACGGTGACACCTCGTTCAACTTGGAAGGACATACTTTCGAAGAATCTGCTGCAAGCAACGGTCTCTTCTCGTACAAATTCCAGAACGTCACCGTTGATGATTCAGGAACAGCAGAATCTCAGATCCGTATGGAACTTCGTGTCTACGATGCATCCGGTAAGTTCTCAGACAAGTTCCGAATGTACTTCGTCGTCGTACCAGAAGGATACGGAGATGAAATTCCAGTCGTTCAATACAACGATTTCGAAAACACATCTGTTGGTGTAAGCGAATCAACATACACCATCACCGGAACCATCCTATCAGGGTCTGAAACTGGTGAGGTTTACGTTGAAGCAGCCTTCTCACGAGAGGATTTCTCAGCCTCTGCGATTGAGAAGTACAACCTCATTACGGACAGCAAGTTTGACCGCAGCGATGCTCTTGCTGACTCGGATACGTTCGAATTGACGTTAAACATCGACGAGTTCTACAGCAACACGAGTGAAGTTGTTGAAATCTGGGTTCGAGTCTATGAAGGCGATGATGAGCGATGGTCCGATGATCTGACCAAGATGGTTCTCATCAATCTCAAGCAATGCCGAGGCATACTCGCCAACGAGAGCGCGCTCGCTGCCGGCGGTGAATTTGCTTGGAATTCAACCACCTCCAAGTGTGATTGGATCGGTGAGTGGGAATACGATCCTGAGACTGGATTGTGGTCTGAGCCGAGCACAGATAACCAGGGTGGCGAGGACACAGAAGAAAGCAGCATGATGCTCATTGTCGGTATCATTGCGACTGTTCTTGTCCTTCTGCTTGTATCAGCCTTCTTCCTCCGTGGCGGAAGCGGTGACAAGGTCGACAACCTCAGTGCTGCTGCAGCGGGCTATGGTCAAGAGATGGATATGACCGAACAGTACGTCCAGCAACTGATTGCTCAAGGCTATCCTGAAGAAACGGCAAGAGCCTATGCTGCTCAGTATGTTGGTCAAGCCGCAGCACCAGCTGCAGCCGCAAGCAACGACTTGTACACGCAATACTACAACCAGTACTTCCAGCAATTCGTTGCTCAAGGTTACGATGAAGCGACGGCTGCGCAATACGCACAGCAGTACGCTGCACAAGCCCAACAGCAACAGCAGTAGTCGGTTCTACCTTTTCAGGCCGTAAAGATGGGTTAAAAAACCCAGAGCACTCGGCAGAAGCATGGAAGGTTTGGATACGGGTGACGGCTATGCTGTCCGAGACATAAAACTCGCAGAAGAAGGATCGATGAGAGTGGATTGGGCCCGGTCAAGAATGCCAGTCCTTGCAGCGCTCAAGGAAGAAGCAGAACGTACAAAACCACTCGCTGGTATGCGTGTTGCTGGTTGCCTACACGTAACCAAAGAGACTGCTGTACTCATCGAAACCATCGCTGCTGCAGGCGCTGAACTCTCCTGGTCTGGATGCAACCCGCTCTCGACTCAGGACGATGTCGCTGCTTGGCTGGCTCGTGAAGGATATTCTGTTTATGCATGGCATGGACAAAGCGTTGATGACTTCTATTGGTGCATCGACAAGACGCTCGAATTCAAACCAACACTGACGCTTGATGATGGAGCAGACTTGATTGTTCGAGTACATGGAGAACGCTCCGAATATGCAGAAGGTGTCATTGGAGGAACTGAAGAGACAACAACAGGTGTACATCGACTCCGAGCTATGGCATCTGCTGGGGACCTCAAGTACCCGGTCATAGCCGTCAACGATGCTATCACAAAATGGGATTTCGACAACGTTTACGGTACTGGTCAATCAACCATGGACGGTATCTTGCGAGCAACTTCTGTTCTCATTGCTGGTAAAACCATGGTCGTCGCTGGCTACGGACACTGTGGCAAGGGTGTGGCGATGCGTGCTCAAGGACTCGGAGCGAATGTCATCATTACTGAAGTTGACCCATTAGCTGCACTTCGGGCTGTTATGGACGGCTATCGCGTAATGCCGATGGATGAAGCGGCTGCTTTGGGTGACATCTTCTGTACTGCAACCGGTATGGAGGACATCATTGTCGCACGCCATTTTGCTGCCATGAAAGACGGTGCAATAGTTTGCAATACTGGGCATTATGATTGTGAAATTAAAATCACAGATTTGGAAGCTCAGGCCGATTCGGTACGTACCATACGACAAGATAACGAAGAGTTCCTGATGCCAGATGGGCGTCGGATCTTCCTACTTGCGCGTGGCCGTTTGGTCAATCTCGCTGCTGCTGAGGGTCACCCATCCGAAGTAATGGATATGTCCTTTGCGAACCAATTCCTTTCTCTCTGCCGACTTGCAAAGGATGGAAGCTCGATGAGTGCAGAGGTCTACGACATCACGAGAGAGCAAGACGAAGAACTCGCCACAACAAAACTCGATACGCTTGGCTTCAAAATTGACAATCTGACCGATGCACAAGTAGCGTATTTGGATGATTACACTATTGGAACCTGAAGTCTTATCAACGTGAGAATCCGAACCTCCACTTGCGCAATGAGTGGAGTAAGTTGCTTCTCTTGGCTCGTGAAAGCACAGCCGTACTGTTCAAACCATGCACAGTAAGTCTTGAATAGCGGAGGGAAGAGGCGCCGTTTATGACCCAAAACTGGTTGTTCACTTCTGAGTCCGTGGCTGCAGGCCATCCTGACAAGTTGTGTGATGCTATATCTGACGCTATTGTGGATGCCTGTCTTGCACTTGATCCCAAAGCCAAAGTTGCGGTTGAAACTCTGGTCAAAGGCAGAGAAGACCGATCGCACATCGTACTTGCGGGTGAAGTGAAATTAGCGTCTGGCGTCGACGCTCCCGATTATATTGCCATCGCTCGAAAAACTGCGGCTCAAATTGGCTACACGTCTCATGGTATCGGTATGGATGCAACATCTGAAGACTTGTGTGAAGTCATTGAATTAATCACAAACCAATCCGCACACATCAACCGCGGTGTTGTCCAATCGATTGACGAGCAGGGCGCTGGTGATCAAGGGCTCATGTTCGGGTATGCATGTGATGAGACAGAATCCTATTCAGAACATGAAGGACGCTGGATGCCATTGGCAATCGCTCTCTCGCAAGCTCTTACCCGAGAAGTCAGCAAGGCAGGCCTCGATGGTACTCTCCCGTGGGCTCGACCAGATGCAAAATCTCAGGTTACCTTGATGCATGGTGGAGACGGCCAACCTTTGTATGCTGATAACATCGTGATTGCTGTTCAGCACAAAGATATGATTGCGGAATTCGGAACCGAAGAGGCGGAGCAAGCCTGGATTCGTGAACAAGTAATTCAACACATCATCAAACCTGTTGTTCCTTCTTCGCTTATCATTGAAGGAAAGACGATTATTCATGTGAATTCGACAGGTCGATTTGCAGACCCAGGTGGTCCATACGCAGATGCGGGCCTGACTGGGCGAAAAATCATCGTCGACACCTATGGTGGACGTGGACGGCATGGTGGTGGTGCGTTTTCTGGTAAAGATCCAACGAAGGTCGATCGTTCCGCCGCTTATGCTGCACGTTGGGCTGCTAAACACGTTGTTGCTGCTGGACTATCGAAAGAGTGCGAAATCCAACTTGCTTACGCTATTGGTGTTGCTGACCCAGTAAGCATTCGTGTTGACACATTCGGGAGTGGTAACATCTCTGATGAGGCAATTGCTAATCTCGTTGATACCTATTTTTCCTTTAAGCCAGGTCATATTATTCGAGACCTTGGACTATCTGCTCCAATTTACGGTGTAACTGCAGCCGGTGGCCACTTTGGTCGCCGACCTAAAGGAGCAACCTTCCCATGGGAACGACTCAAACAAGATGTCATCGATGCATTCCAAGATGCTCATTGATGATGGCTAATCGAAGAACATCATTCTTCTTCGAATGAGGTGAGTTCGTTATCCTGCTCCTCATCCCAAAAGGGAGCCTCATCAGAGATGTGTGAAGAGAAATCAGGCAACTTCGGCTTCCAATCGCCCTTGAAGGTCTCTTTCGAATTAACGATTTTCAGCATTCGATCTTGGAATGCAGGTGGCCTTCGGCTAAGAATGAACATGAAAAGTTTCGAAATTCGAATTTCTTCCGGTATGACGACATAGCCTGTTGCAGTTTCGAAGTCCATGGCTCGTAAGAGATTGAACGCAGGTCGGTTGAGTCGCTGAAACCATCGCCTCGAGATACGCATTCCGAAGATGACTGTCGTAAGGATGAGTAAGGAGGTAAGACAGAAACCTCCGAACCCTGAGCCGAAAAACTGTGGCGCCATGATGACTTCCAGCATGAGGATTGGCGTTGTGATGAGAAGGAAGATTTTCGACTCACTGATCGGTGGTTTGTTCATTCGCATCTTGATGGCTTCCCAACCATCGTGATGCTTTTCCCACGGTTTGAAATGCTCAGAAGACGGCTGTTCACTGGCCAATTGACACATTTGATGCAATCGAGCCACGCGTGCATATTGGGTTGTAGCAAGATCCATGTTTTCATCAAAAATTGACTGCAATCTATCGCTTGCCTCACTGTAAAGCCCCATATCTGCAAGAATGGCTGCTTGCTCAACAATCGGGGTGACCTCTTCTGGTGCATGATGCCGTGCATCTTGCCACCATTGGAGCGCATCCATATACAAACCAAGCTCATCGGATAGCAATCGTCCTCCTCGAACCCACATGGCCAGATCATCTGGTTGTAGAGCAACCACTTTTTTGGCAGCAGAGAGCGAAGACGCAGCTTGCTTCAAAGTTGGTTGCAATCGAGACCCTGGGAGACTTGCATCAGAAATCACTCTCCAAGCATCGGCATGCTCGGGGTCAACTTTGACCGCCTTTCGAGCATGTTGAAGCGCTTCCTCACGGTTTTCAGCATCAAGTGCTTCTAGCGCATCCAAGTAATGGGCTTCTGCTGTCACGTCGTTTCACCTCAATCGTCTCTATCTTTGTTTTGATAACGTCGAGGACGAATGGGTTGAGGCCCTCGATTGTGGGCATGGCCTGGCCGCTTCCCGCGAGCTTTCCTATAACGCTCATTTGGACGCTCATCGTTGCGTTCACGGCTTGGACGATCTCGTCCAGAGTCACGTCGGTCATCGCGACTGTCTCTGTTGCCACCAAATCCACGGCCTCCGTCACGGTTTCCACCGCGTCGGTCTGAATCTCTTCCACGGTTTCCCCCACGTCGGTCTGAATCTCTTCCACGGTTTCCACCGAATCCGCGGCCTCCGTCACGGTTTCCCCCACGTCGGTCTGAATCTCTACCACCTCGTTGACCGCGACCGGAAAAACCTCCACGAGATTGTCCAGAACTCCCGCCAGGCTTTGGCTTTCCACAACTGTTGCATTCCGTTCGGAATGAGAAATTTATGTTACCACATGAGGGGCATTCCCAATCGTTGCGCCCATGGCGTTCTTGTTGAGGCCGGTCTCGGCGGTTGTTTGAGCGGTTGTTGTCTCTGAAGGAGGATTTGTAGGCTTTGACATTCCCCTCTTTGGCTTTGCCACAACTGTTGCATTCCGTTCTCCATGAGAAATTGACATTGTTACATGCAGCGCAAACCCAGTCGTCTTTTTGATCGTCGTTCCTTCTGCGATTGTCTCGACGGTCAAAGGAGCGGTTGTCACGACGTTGAGGTCGCTCGTTGCGTTGCTCACGACGGGGACGTTCTTCACGCTCTTTCTTGGCTCGAATTGTTACAGTAGCACCGATGAATGCATCGTTGTCTTGCTTTCGATCCAGATGTGCAACGTGTGCAAGAGGTGCTTCGGTCGAACCAAGAACTGCGTCGACTTTCCCAATGTAGTGCCCATCTTCTTCTCGGACTATAATGGAGCCAAGCGCTGGTGAGGAGCCACTGAAGGTGAGGAGTAAACCACCCTCGTGACTTGTACGGTCAACAGTACCTCGAAACATGTCCCTCAACCCTACGTGCCTTGCAACTGCGTTTGAGTCTGTTGGTCAATCTTGACGTGATGAAACCCATCCTGCTGCAATCAAACCGATTATAATTGTAGCAAGAAGTCCATGCGCAGGGAGGATGTTTCCTCCCTCCTCTTCGCTGTCGGTTGAGGTTGAATCGCCACCAGAATCGCCTTCTCCAGCGTTCGGGTCGACGATCTCGATGCTCAGACTTGTTGTTGCACCAGACTCATCGGTTGCAACGATAATCACACTGTATGGTGATTTTACGTCATTCTGAATACAGTTGGCAATGGAGACTTGAATTTCCCAAGCGAGATTGTCTCGATTGAAATTTGATGTTTGTCCGTTGCAGATGCTCAAGACCATGATTACATCTTGACCATCAGGGTCGATAACGTTCCCATTGAGCGTAAATTTGAGTCCATCGAGCTCCCATTCAGCCTCTTGACCTTGAAGATTGGTATCGATCGTAATTGTTGGAGGTGTGTTTGCCTTTTCGATGCCCAAATCAAGCATGAAGTTGTAATCCAACATTCCATTCGCAGTGGCGAAACCCATGATCATGACTTCTCCTGGTGCAAGTCCAGACATTGACAAGAAGAGAACCGTGAAGGCCCCTTGAGCTACAGCAGTCGTCTCTGAGCCCATCGTGGACACTTGATGTGCATGAGCCGATACGGTCAGGCTTTGGACAAGGTCGGTTGGCGCAACAGTGAATTCAATTTGGTCACCGTCAGTTGACACTGCTGCAGAGACGTCCATGACCTTGCCGAAGGTGTAGTTGCGGTGTTCAACGGTCTCTGCGCCAAATGCATCTACGCCAGTGCACTGTCCTACGGCTGAATCACCGTTTGCTGTAACATACAATGCAGCGTTTTCATCCATGCGAACATCCCAGCCAGCATCGGCGAAATTACAATTCAAACTCCATCCGCTCTCATCGGTCACCCACGTACCTGCTTCTTCGCTTGCAAGCATCTCTCCATTTGTAGTTCCAACTGGGATGACGGTCCCTTCTGCTGGTGCGAGTACACTCCAAACAGGGTCATCGTTGGTGAATGGTGCCATGGTTGTAAAGTCAATAAACAAATTGCGGACCATAGGGTAGGAACCGAGTGGATAATCCACATCAGCGATGATTCGCAATCGTCCATCTGATAGGAATTCGCTTTCTGGTGCTTGAAGTGCTTCGTTGAGAACTCCGTCGTCGTAGAAGCCCATCTCAGCAACACGTAGTCCTTGTTCGACAGGGAAGGTCATTACGAGGCGTGCGTCGGTGATGTTGGTGATGTTCATGGCCAGTGTAAAGTTCGAACTTCCTTGGTTTGGAAGTTGGTCAAATCGCACGTTGTTGTTCTGATTTTCAGCAATGAGCAAGTGAATTTCTAGGTCGTCTGTCACGGTGACTGGGACTTCTTTGCATCCAGCATCTGAAAGCGGACTGCTGCACGAACGCTCTTGCTCGTGGCCAGTTGGAACGAGGTTGACTTCATCGAGTGCAATTCCGTCCTCTACGAATTCAAGATCGTTCCAGTCAACGTTTCCTCGGTGTGCAAGACCTTCACGGATACCGAGCCGTGTCTCCATGTCTGCAATACACTTTGGTCCTATGGAGCGAACAGCTTCTCGCTCATCGGTTGAAATCCAATCATCGTCACCTCCGGGGACGCCTTCAAACAGACCATCCAAATTGTCTCGGACAACAGCAGATTTGCTGCCATTTACCCACGCTCTCGCATCCATGGCGCCGGTTGCCCAGTCGTCGTTGATGTCGAGTTTGAAGAGAGCGAAATCATATTCGAAGAGGTCTTCGAAGGTGTAGCCACTGCAATCAACATCGAGGCTTCCTTGACGTCCAGATGTCGTCTGAACAGGTTCGCTTTCGTCCAAAGTGGACATTTCAATCGACGGACTCACGAGGGCTAGAAGCATCATGATGAGGACGGGTATCATGCTTGGACGAGACCAACAACGTTCATCAATGCTTGGTTGAGAACAGTCAAGGAACCAGCCGATTTAGCCGGCGCTGGAACAGATAGACCGGGACGAGTGTCCAAAGAATCGCAGCAAAGAATGCGCCAAGTGCTGAAACACCTCGATCGACACCATCCAAGCGGGTTTCCAAAATATGATGATAGACCCCATTTGGAGAGAGCAAATCCAATCGCCCTTCGAACACTAGGTATCCTTGGTCTTGAGTATCACCAACTGCGACACCGTTCAATGCAGCGAGAAGTGTGGTAAACAGGACCCAGAGCAATGTGAACAAGAACCACAGGCCGATTGAAAATGCAATGGCTGAACCTTGTTCCTTGGCGATACTTGATGCTAACAGTGCGAAGGCAGTGTACCACCAAAGAATCAACATCGCTGCAATGATGTAGATGATGGCATCACTCAACGGCACCCACATGCCGCTTCGATATCCTACCAGCATCATGGATGCAACCAACAGAACTGCCACAGGAAGTGCAATACTGCTCCAATGGCCAAGCATGAGGACAACACCTTGTCTCCATCTTGGCATCGGTTGAGAAAGGCGGACTTCGAGAACGCCGCTCAAACGATCTCGGCTAATTCCATCGTGAGCGATGAGAACAGCAGCCATCGTGCCAGCAAAGACAATACCAATGCTTGCAAGGAACATAACTTCTGTTCCGTTCGTTGGAAGTTGTTCTGCTGGAAGTTGAATGTTTGGGTCTGCAAAACCCCAAGCCATTCCTGGAACGAACAACAAAAGAATCGGCAACATAATCAGCATCCTTGTCGACAACATCCGTTGCTTACTGAGAGCAAACGCAAGACGCCACATTCGTTTGGAGGGTGTCATTCTTCCTCACCACCCACGGTTCGAAACGGTATTATGCTGCTCTGTTCAACATTCATTCCGATGGTTTCCCGATTCATTCCTGTTGCTGCGCAAAGCAATTCGATGAGCGTTGGGGGAACGACTCTCCAAGTTGAGATTGTGTGGTTGTTTGCCACGAGTTTTTCAAGAAGTTGATGATGTCCCGATTCGATGACATAGCGATGTTGTCCTTCAAATTCGGTGTGTTCGAGAACATCCATTGCGTCGAGAATTTCTTCCTCGATTTGCCGTTCGAGAACGATTTCTGTCATGTGTTCAAAACCAAGATTGGCCCGAAGTGAATCGGTTGTACCATGAGCGAGCAGTTGGCCACGGTGAAGCAATGCAATGGTGTCAATGAGGTGATCCAGTTCTGCGAGATGATGGCTTGAAACGATGATTGAGATTCCTTTGTTGGCGAGTGTTCGAAGCAACCGTTTGAACGCATCAATAGCAACTGGATCCATGCCATTGAACGGCTCATCGAGGACGAGAACACGTGGCGTTCCAAGCAAAGCAACGCCCAATGAAAGCCGTTGTCTCATACCTTGGCTCAACGAGTCAAGGGAAGAATCCATTCGATTTTTGAGCCCCACAACGGTGAGAACATCGAGTGCGGATTGAACCGAGCAACCACGCAAATGTGCAAATTCAGTCATTGTTCGACGAATGGTTCCTAGACTTGCCCATCGGACTTGTTCAGGCATAAACCCGACCAAGGAACGTAAAGCATCGCTGTCCAAGACGCCACCGTTTCGCTTGACCGTTCCTTCTTCAAGCGGAAGGATACCGCTGATTGCACGTAAGAGTGTGGTTTTTCCTGCTCCATTTGTTCCTACCAAGCCAATGATACTCCCTTCCGGAATGGAAAAACTGACGTTGGTGATTCCTGCTCCCTTTCGTTTCTTGAATGGATTGTACCATGCTGGATTTGGAATTTGGTGGCGATATCCGATGGAGTCAAACTGCATCGCATCGTCATCCCCCATGCTACGGCTTAGAAGGCATATGTCTCAAATGCTTTGTTTTTGGTAATCGAATCCCAAACGCATATGACCGTTGCATCCTATTCAACGAGCATGGGGATGACCGTAGACGCATTCGGCTTCCTTCTTGTTCTTGCTTCGATTCCCCTTGCCTTTGGCATTCAGAGGCTTGTTTCCAAGGATGAGCCAGTTGAATTCGTATCCTTCCTTGGTGAACGTTCGACGATGTATGTATTTGTCGGACTCGCTTTCTTGCTCGTCGTTCCTTATGGGGCGTTCATTGTTGTGCCAATCGTCATCGCCCTTTCATTCGCTAGTCCCGCAGGGCGACTGGATTGGAGTGAGTTCCGTAATCGACGTTTACTTGCTGGATTGTTGGTTTTTTTGATGCTCGGAACCTCAGGATTCATGCCTACAGACACTCCCCGAGCACCAGAGAATTGGGGTGAACCATTTGCAACGGAAAATCCCTACGCGCCGGCTTGGCCCAGTAGTCAACAGTATACATGGGTGTTTGCTGAACCAATGAATCCAACCAATTTTGAAGTTGTTCAAAGTCTTGTTCTTCGAACCCCCCATCAGCATAACCCATTCCTGCAAGTCGAATCATCGATTTGGATTTCATCGTTGCTCGGGATGCAAGAGTCAAGGATGCGCCAAGCCATCGACCTGGTCGATGAACGAGTCCCTCTCATACGGATCGATAGCGAAGCCTTCCGACTTGAGCAGAAAGGTGAAGCTCAGTCTCATACATTCCGGCCAGACTCGGGTGATGTTGAACTCGATGTATGGGTTTACGAGTGCTACGCAACCTCAGGTGTAGACCCTGAAGGAATCAATGTAGGTGAGGTTGTGGTCGTCGGACAATCCAATTGGGGTGGAACCATTGAATTGCTGGTTGTTGTACGACCATTTTCGCATGATGGATTGGCTACAGATCCCTATGCTGAATCGATTGTAAATCAGTGGCTGATTGTTTGATTTAGGGGAACCTAAAACTAAATACTATCGTTTTTAGGGAGGCCTAAAACGGTGATTCTGCATGGGTACGCAAATTTGTTCCTCCAATGTGTATTCGGTTCTGCGGGATCGTTTTCTTGCATCGTTTGTTTTTGCGATAATCCCGGCTGCAGTTAAGGAAGGAGCCGAGATGTTTCGGGGCTTGCTAGGGGTTTTGTTTCCGAAAGAGCAATTCAGATGATGTCATTCCCCGAGTCCTTCCAGGTGAAAGCCACTGTGCTCGGGGAGTGTTTACGACAAACCAGAATTCTTCGTTCGATGGTATACATCGATGTGTCCTTCAATAAATTCAAAACTCGATACAAGCTCATAATCGGGCTTGAGTGCTAACGTTAGGCTGTCATATTCCCACATCGATAATTTATGTCCTCGAACATGTATAACTTCAAATGGTTCGTCGTCTATGATCTGGTTGGCTTGACCTGAACTCACGTGACCCCATCTGGTATGTTCATCTATGATCACGTCACTGTCCATCCGTTCAAGATACAGATTCCAGTATTTTGCGTAAGGTTGTGAGATGATGAAGATGTCACTCTGATTTCCCTCGACGTTATCGTCAAGCCATTGGCTCATTCCCTTAAAATCAGAACGTCCACCTTGATCGTAGTAGTTGTACTCATGCACGTACCAGTGCGTGCTGTTGAGGACAAAAAGGAATGAAAATACTATGGCTACGAGCATTGATTTCTGTTCAAATTCTGATGTTGTTCCTTTCAAATCAATTTTCATTGTGATGTCAATCACACGGGATATTCCAATCCCAAAAAGAATGTACCAAGCTGGCATTGAGAACACAAAATAGCGCGAAACCCAAAGGTTTCTGGCCATTATGGAGTACAAGACGATGATCAACATCGAACCGCCTCCAATCGCCCAGACAAACCATTCCGATTCGGAAGAGAGGGATTTTTTCTTACCCAAGATGTAGCGATGAGCTAACATGAGAAAAGGTGTTAGGAGCACAAAATACCACATTGCTTCGGCGATGTCAGTGAAGCCTCCTCGGGTATCAAATGCAAAGAAGTAATCGAACAACGAAACCACTGGTCTTGTTGGAGGATCGTTGATCCACATGCTGTGGTTGGTATTCGACGAATCATAACGCATTTTTTCCAACATGAAAATGGCAAGCATCGCAAGTGCAAATGAAATTTTGAGGCACTGCCCGGATTTACCTTTGAGGAAGAGAACGATTCGGTCGAGTTTAGTTGCCTCGTCTTGGTTTTTCGTACGCACCGCTTGCGAGACTCGTATGAAAAAATCAGTCAGCAGTCCAAGGACAATAACTAGGCCTGCAACATAATGAACAAGGTAAGAAAACGATAGAAGTACGATGCATAAAATCGTTTCATTTCGTGTTAATCTTCGCTCAGAACGAATCAATAGGAAAGAAAGCCAAATGAACGTAGTTGTGAACATGTACGGCCGAAATTCTTGACTGTATAGAATCGCAAGGTGGGAAATAGAAAACATGCTTGCAGCGATAACTGCAGCTTTTTCGTCGTGGAAACGACGCGTGAATTCAGCGACAATGTAAACCAGTATGATGCCTGTAATCGCACTCAAAGAACGCAGTGCAAAATCCGAATCACCGACGATGAGTTTCCAGAAATACATTAGCCATGTACCCATTCCAACCATCGAAAGCCAACCTTCCATCGTTGCCTTCCACGTTCCTTGACTAATGGCATGGAGTGTTGTGAGCTCATCGAGCCAAAAAGATTCAGTATCCAATCCTCTGAACCTCATCACTCCGGAAAACAGGAGAATCAGGCCGAGAGTGATTGGGTACACACGGTTCTTTCCTTGATCTGGAAAGATTTCAAAATCGTCTTCACCTGTATCGTAAGGTTTTTCAATCGATTCAGATTTTTTCATGTCCAATCTTCCTGCTAATAGGGCCGATGTGCTGTCCTGATGCCTATTGGATTTAGGCGTTCCTAATAAGTTTAGGGTAGCCTAAAACTTATCAAGTACCTGCCAGTGGGACAGTCAATACCGAGAGGTTGAGGATAGTGAAAAAAATGAAACTAAGCATGAAAAAAACACAAGGAATAACCCTGATTTTGCTGATGATGATGGCTGCCTTTGCAGGCTGTATTGGCGGAGATGACTCCGACGACGACTCAAGCAGTTCAGCAGCTACTGACAGCAGTTCAAGCACTGCTGACACTAGCGACAGCAGTGACAGCAGTGACAGCAGTGACAGCAGTGATACCAGCGATGCCAGCGACAGCGATGGCAGCGATGGTAGCGACAGCAGTGATAGCAGCTCGTCAGACTCGAGCGGCGGATCAGCAGTCAGTACCATGGACGGCGAAGATGGTGGATACACCTACGCTTCCAACGTCGACAACCACCGTTCCCTCATGGCCGACATGTGTGACATCAAGGCTCACGCAAACGCTGGCGAGTGGACTGCTGCTAAGGGCATCTACACGAACGG
>CATISI010000186.1 GCA_949538025.1 Candidatus Poseidoniaceae archaeon | reverse complement strand
CCCATGTTATCTCCATCGAAATTGTATTGTTCCCGGTCATCGAATGGGAAGGCATCCGCATTATCCTTCACACCGTCATTATCATCGTCGTCATCTGCATTGTCACCGGTTCCATCGCCATCGTTGTCGTTGTGTTCTGACGGGTCCAACGGAAACGCATCATGGATGTCGTTGTAACCATCACCATCATCATCGTCATCCGCCTCATCGTTTATTCCGTCACCATCTGTATCGGCTGGTTGGTTACCGTTGTTTCCAGAACCGCCAGAACCGCCGTTTCCGCCGGAGTTACCGTTTCCTGGTGAATCACTGCTGTCGCTGCTATCGCTGCTATCGCTGCTGTCGCTTGAATCGCTATCGTCTGAATCATCAGAATCATCGCATTCGCCAGGATAGTCATCGTCTGTTATATCGTCTTCTTCATCCCATTCACACTGCGAGTCTGAGTTACAAGTAGATTCGCTGTCATAGTCTTCACAATGATCGTGCCGGCCCGAAGTTGGTTCGTAATCCGATGTGCTTTCATCCTCGAGGGCAAATTGAACCGAAGAGGCGGACATAGCAAGGAAAATCGCCAAAAGAAGGGAAAAAACATGCGCAACTCGCATCTCAATCGTTATTTCCAGATTCGCCCTAAGTTTAGAACTTCCGTTTTTTAGGGGATACGAAATTTAAAGAATGGTTTCGTTTTCGCCGCAAATAGTAGGCCTAGGTTGAACTGAAATGGAGAGTTCAAATTGAATCTTGAAAGTGTCGAGAATCAGCATCCACAGGATACGCCAGAGGAAACAAAACCATCTGGTTATGGCTTGTATTATGCACCTCAACCTAGGAAAAAACAGTTCACAGAAGTGGTTCAAGATTTAAAGAGCCACCCATTTTACAAGAAAAGTAAGGAAGTATTACTGCAGAAGCAGACTGTATATTCGATCTCAGTTGGCCTGTTCATCATATTTGCATTTACGTTGATATTTATGATTCCAGAACCCGTTGATCCAATCGAAGGGAAATGGATGAAAGCGGATGGAGAAATTCTCAACTTTGTTGGTGATGGTGAGATGATTCATGAAATTCAAATGCAGACTACGTGGACAACCGATGGGGATGGCCTAACACTTATCTCACAGTTGAACTACATCGATTCGAGTCAACAGGTTTCTTCGCAATTGATCGTTCAAAACGTCAAGTTCACCATGACAGAAGACGAAAACGGAATGTGGTGGCATTGGCAGTCAATTCTCATCAACGATGTTGAACAAGAAATAAGCGAATACCAATGCGCACTATTGCTTCGAACTTCAGTAGCAGAAAACACATACGAGTACAGCGTTGTTTCAACTTCCTACGAAAATGAGAAACCCGAATCCTGCACTCAAAACGCTTGAATGTAACTGGTACAACGGGCAACTATGTCACAGTGGCCAGTCTCTTGTTTCAAAGCCTACGACATTCGTGGATTGTCGGGCGATGAATTGAGCGATGAATTCGCCTATCGACTTGGACGCGCACTTGCTACCTATCTCGAATGCGATTCCTATGCTGTCGGACGAGACATTCGCGAATCAAGTCCTGGTTATGCATCGAATTTGATTCAAGGACTTGTTGATTCAGGCGTTCGAGTACTTGATCTGGGCATCGTTTCAACCGGGTGCGTCTATCATGCATGTTGGACACTACCCGTCGATGGAGGTGTCATGGTCACAGCATCTCACCTCCCTATGCCAACACACAACGGATTCAAGATGTGTCGAGGAACATTACCTCTTGCAGGCGAGGAGATTCAAGAATTGAAACACGTCTTTCTCGATGGAAACTTCCGTGAAGGACAAGGCGAGCACATTGACCATCCGCATGAACATAAATATCTCAAAGCCATTGTTGAATCAACAGGTACCTTGGCAAGACCCGTCAAGGTCGCTGTTGATTGTGGCAATGCAGTTCCAGGCCCTGCAATGACCAAACTCCTCGACATGATCGGAGCAGAACACGTCGATCTCTACTGTGACTGGGACAATACGGAACCCAACCACGGTGCTGATCCAACTCGAGAATACAACATGGTTGACCTCGCAAAAGCAGT
>CATISI010000185.1 GCA_949538025.1 Candidatus Poseidoniaceae archaeon | reverse complement strand
GCTCATTCCAGCCTCTGAAGGAGCTCCATCGATTGCTCTTGATGCAGCCGTCTCTGGAAACATCCTGTACGGTCCACTCGGACTCACTACCACAACAGGTGCAACAATCTTCCTTTACGGTGAACTCACTGGCATGACCCCTCCAATCGACTTTACAACTATGCAACCAGCGGCTCCTATGGAATGGAATACCACAACCGTATCTGCTCTCTATGGCGTTGATGCGAATGCGGCAAACGCTCTTCGAACCCTCATGATGAGTGTCATCTATAGTGACTTCGTTCCAGGATTCCTCGTTGATAGTTTCGGCAGCCAAGGTCAATACATGACCATGCCATTGAACAACTGGCTCTATGGATGGTTTGACCCAGTCAGCATGATGGTCGCTGAAGACCCAACCGCTCCATCCGCAGGATGGGCCAAGTTGGAAACCAACGAAACCTACTACGGATCTGGTGGCGTCTCAACAGGAAATGCCACTGTCTACGTCATGTGCACAGGACACAACGATGATTGTGAGAAGGGAGAAGCTGTTTCAGAAGACGGTTCCAATGAACTTTCATGGCGCAACACCGAGATGATGATGGAAACATTTGGTCTCATCACTGTTGAAACGCTCGATGGAACAACTGGTGGATTCCTCACCGGTAACGGTGACAAGGTCAACGCTGGCGGTTATGCTATCACTGATGTAACATGCACTGATGATGGAGAAGTCAAGGGCATCCCAGTGGATGTGTGCTCTGCATCTGTTGATGCTACAACGAACCCAATCACTGCGAAACTCGTCAAGAGTTACTCGCTCCTTGATGCAATGACCCCCGCTCTTCCTGTCTACTTTGGCAGTGAAATCAACATGAAGTCCGAAGAGGTTTCAGGACTCATCATCGCTGGTGATTCAACATCAACATTCTATCTGGACACACGAACAGGAACCGATCTCGCATCGACTCCTGCAATGTCTGACCTCCAACCTGTGTTCCAGATTGTCCAGAGTTCAGAGATTGAAGACGACGATGCTGAAGACATGGAAAGTGCCATCGTTCAGAACCAGGAATACATGGGCTGGTGGATGAACTTTGACAATGGCTTCGACTACGTTGCCTTGCTGCTCTACATCGGTGGTGTCGCTTTGGTCATCATGCACTTCGTCATGGCTGGTCAAAAGAAGGACGAAATGTTCGAATGAGATTGCTAGCATAGCATCAAATACGACCGAATTGTGGTCATAGCATGGATAAGCGTGCTACGATTACGATTCTCCTTGGCCTAGGCATCTTCGCTGTTGGCATTATTGGATTCGTCATCGGCGGATTTGGTATTGCTGGAATTGAAGAGTCCACAGAGTTCACGCTTGAAGAGGTGACCAATGGAACCATCGAAATCGTCGATCGTGATGACTTCGGTGATTTGGGTGTCACCTTTTGGGTCCAAGGAAAATACTTCGATGAAGATGACAACGGAATTTGGGATGTTTGTGAGGCTGTAGTCATTACCGTGACTGAGACGCCAGACGTTTCGGATTGGGGTGCATACGATGGTGGATTTTACAACGAAGTCGTCTTTGATTACGATGGCATGGAATCGTCGGATTGCAGTTCAGACCTGTTCAACAAAGATCTTGATCGCTCCGACCAAGGATACGTGAAGATTGGTCGTGCGTGTTATGGCTGCTTTGCTGGAGATTTCTCGTTTGAATCGAATGTCAACGTTTCCGTTACCTACGACGACATCCTCATCGAGGAAGTCGGCGAGGACATTGGATTGATTGCCGTGGGCTTTCTTGGTGGGTCTGGAGCACTCTGTTGTGGAATCATCGTGATGGTGATTGGTGTTATCCTTATGTTTACGTTGAAGGATGATGCTCCCATTGAAATGTCTGTCAATGCAGATGGTACGTTCAGTATGGATTCTATGCCGGACAACACCGTAGGCGTTGGTCTTAGCCAGTCCATATCACAAATCACCCCCACTTCGGTCATAACAGAAGAAATGACGAGAGCTGAACCTTATCAATTCCCATCGACAGAATCGCCTTCGGAAACCGAAGAAAAATTCGATTGAGCCAAATTAAGCCCCCTATTCGGAGGCATGGTTATAACTTGCCAAGTATTAGCACTATCATGCATACAGCAGGTAAAGTATTGTTAATCATAGGTGGAATAATTACAGCTCTCGGGATTGTAATGATTGTCGGGGGCGCTGCGAGCGCTGGATTAAACCCCGATTCAGAGAATGTCTGGGAAGGCACAAGCGGGGACTTTACAATCCCTGATGATGACATTTACGGCGTTTACATCAAGGGTTCCGCTTCAGATTGTGATGCAATCGGAGGCTCAACCTCCATTTCAATTACTTCTCCTGGTGGTGAAGAAAAATTCGAGAAGTCATGTGAATTCAACGAAGAAGACGATTATCTCGATGATGATTTCCAGAGAGTAGGCAGCATCGAGTGGTGGAATACGAATGCTGGTGATCAAGTATCCATCCAATCAAACGTAAAGATCTACATTGTCGGTGACATTGACGCCCTCGGTAATGCTGCCGGAGGTTTCCTAGCCGCAGCAGGTGGTGTATTGATCGCGATCTGTGGTGGTGTTATCCTCCTCATTGGACTCATTCTCGCTTTGACCCTCAAGACAAAGGATCCCGTTATGATGCAACAGGGACAAATGATGGGCGGTCAAATGATGGCAGGACAGATGCCTATGCAACAAATGCCAGCACAACAAATGCAGATGCCAGCTCAACAAACGCCTGCACAGACTACGGCACAACCTTTCGAATACGAACAGAAGTAATCACTCTTCTTCGTCTTCGTAGAGGAACGTCTTGCATGCAGGGCATGTGAATGATGTTGGTCGATCTCCGTCGAGCTCGGTCACGACGCCGCATGGTCCACAGAGGATTGTTGTCTTCTTTGGTTCATCGATGGTCACATCGACTCTGTACATGATGCGATTGGCATCAGGAAGTTGCTCTGCACTTGGTTTCCAGGCAGCTATGTCCTCTTCGTTCATGGTTCGTTGACTTGGAGTGCTCATTCCAATCACAAACAAGAGTACGCCCGATACGCCAATGACGGCACCCATGGACAGGACGCCTCCAACGGAGAGAAATGCTCCGAAGGCAATGCAAATCATTCCGGAAAGGATGAGGTTCTCTCGCACGTTGCGAACCATGAATCTCACCTAGTTGAGAACAGTTGCGAGTGTCTTTGCGACACGTTCGACTGCATCGGTTGGCATTGCACACAAGCCGATTCGAATTCCTCCTCTTAGTGGTACAAGGTAGACGTGATGTTTTGCACAAGCCTCTGTGATTGATTCGGGGTCATCATGTTCAAGCCACGCAAAGAATCCATCGTGTGTTGGATTGATCGGCACGCCGTGCTTCTTGCATGCATCGACAAAGATGTCTCTTCGTTCTGTAAGTAAGCCTTGGAGTCGGTCTCGTTCGTGCGACCATTCTTCTGCAGATTCTGCCTGGTTGTGCAGCTGTGCTGCAGTATATTGGAGGATTCGAGGTGCGGCAGACCATGTTTGTCGACCAGTGGTTCCGAACGTATCTTTGAGTCGCTCTGTGACGGATTGGTCAGGATGAATACCGATGAGTGCTCCCGTTCGTAGTCCATATGCAGTGTGCGATTTGGACAATGAAAGCGCATAGGTGATGAGGAAATTTTCTGGCCAAGGTGTTCCATCTTCCATAGCATCAACGATGGTCTGGCCCCAGCCGTGCGGTTCGTTTGCATAAAGGCTGTACGCTGTATCGAGAAGGAATGTGTGGCCAACATCTGGATGTTTGGAAGCACTTGCCATCATGATGTCGAGCGCTGCTCTTCGACCTTTAGCCGTCATGGTCAGTCCGGTTGGGTTGTGTGCAGGATCGTTCAGCCAAACCATCACAGTCTTCTGTTTCCGGGCAAGTTGTTCGACAGTTGCCTCAAACGCTTCATCGGCAAAGTATGGGTAGTCACCTTCCACCTCTGGCAAGAGTGGCCAGGTTGCCATTTCAAGGCCACATCCCTTGAGAAAGCCAGCGTAAGGTCCCCAATGACGGTCTCGTAGAAGAATGGCGTCGCCTCGCTCGCATAGGTTGTTGGCAGCGAGAAACAGAGCTCCAGATCCTCCAGGTGATGCTGTGGAAACGAAACCAAAACCCATTGATTCCAACGATTCTCGATGAGTTCCAAGGGCCAACGAGATGCTCAAATCGAGGAAATCTGGCAAACCTTTGAGTGGTGCATAAGACGAAAATTCCAGAGCAGGTGCTTCACGAAGCATCCTGTCCACGACCTGATTGATCGCCAATGTTCCATCGTTCTCCAGAAGGATTCCTGCAGTACCATTGACGGCATCATGGCCTCCTTCCATGGCTGCAAGATATCGTGCGTACCATCCAAAAATGGTGTCGTTTCCTTGACGCGTCGAGGCAAGAGCGTTCAGCAACGTTGAACCCGGTGCCCCGTCCATAGCCATCCCAAGCAGGTTTCCCTCTTGACCTTGTCGAGGTCCAACCGTTTCCTTCATCAAGGGGAGACGCAACCCCCAGTTCAAGGCCAACGTAGCACAGTCTGGTAGTGCGTCTGATTTGTAATCAGACGGTCGGGGGTTCGAGTCCCTCCGTTGGCTCCACCAGTACCTTGAACAAGAATCCTCAAACCGTTGAAGCGTTTGGTTGATTCATGAGCGCTGCTCGACTTGATGGTAAAGCGTGTGCTGCTGATTTGGAAGAGCGACTCAAGCAGCGCATTGCTGTGTGTTCGGTTCAACCGCATCTCGCAGTCATTATTGTCGGTAACGACCCTGCATCGCATGTTTATGTGAACAACAAAATTCGTTCTTGTGAACGACTAGGTATTCGCTCAACACACATTGAATTGCCAGAAGATACCGATCAATCGGTCGTTGCGGACCACATCCAAGCCATGAACGAGCAACTTGATTTGCATGGCATCTTGATTCAATCTCCGTTACCGAACCATATGGATGAGGAAGCCCTAACTGAACTCATAGACCCGCGCAAGGATGTTGACGGGTTCCATCCCGTCAATCTTGGACGCTTGGTTCAAGGTCGAAGTGATGGAATGGTCCCATGTACGCCTTCAGGCGTCATGGAAATGCTTCGCTGGGCTGAAATCGACTTAACTGGAAAGAAAGCCGTTGTTCTCGGTCGTTCGTTCAACGTAGGAATGCCCCAGGCTCTTTTGCTTGCTGCTCGTGGTGCTGACGCTACGGTTACGGTAGTTCATTCACGAACCAAAGATGCTCGTTTTGAATGCTTGCAAGCAGACGTCATCGTCGCTGCTGTCGGTCGCCCTGAAATGGTTCAACCCGACTGGGTCAAAGAAGGAGCCATCGTTGTTGATGTTGGGATCAATCGAGTTGATGATCTCAGCCGTGAAAGAGGATGGAGACTTGCTGGTGATGTGCACCCTGATGTGGCCTTACATGCATCGCTGTTGTCGCCGGTCCCCGGAGGTGTTGGCCCCATGACTGTGGCGATGCTCATGGCAAATACCGTCACAGCTGCAGAATATCTGAGTTCCTGATGTGATGACCATGGAGCAACGAGCGCCCCGAATCGCTGCCTTTGCTACCACTGTTGCGAGCATGTCGATTATTGCATTGTTTGGCAATGCTTTCCTTGGAAAATATCCTGGGCAAGATGGACAACGCGTTCTTCTCAAACCTCTGTTTGAAGGGTTTGTTTCCGGAGAAAAAAACGATTATTGGGCATCAACCGGCTGGTCGACGCAAGAATGGGTCTGGCTTGTTCTTTCGATATGTCTCGGTTTGCTTGCAGTCTGGTGCCGCCAAGATCGGCCCGTCCCAGAGTTGCCCAAGCAACGCAGTGTAGCTGAACAAATCGCGGATTTTGAATCAAGTGCGACAAACGTAGGGACCACATCTGTTGGTTCAGTCGCCACGAATACGTCGAGTATTATTTCATCGATTGTTGGTGGAACCAAATCGGTTGATGCACATGAGGTTGAGTCTGCAACAGCGCTTCTTTCCAGTGGTGCATTGGGATCGTATGCGGCATCGATTGTCTCTGAGCGAAACACCGACATTGAATCCAGAACGTTTGAATCTGAACTTCAACCAAGCGAACCCGAT
>CATISI010000184.1 GCA_949538025.1 Candidatus Poseidoniaceae archaeon | reverse complement strand
CCGTCGCATGAACAGGAAGCGCCGCAAGGATTACAGGTGCAACAATCGCAAGGCATGAAACTACCAGGGCCGCGTAATAAATAAGGGTTGTGGAATTATTAATCGTTGTGCCGTTGTTACTATCTCGAATAGACGCTTAAGATTAACACCCCACAAGAATGATGTGAAGGCCGTGTTAGACGCTACCCTCCGGTCAGATTTGGACAGTATCGTTCTGCTTGTTTCCTACAGCACGTGGTAGGAGGATGAGGGCTGGAAGTCCAACGCTTAGATGGAGTAAATTGAGCATGATTGCTGCTTGAAACGTTCCAGATCCGAAGGAGTACAAACCATAGACGAGCAAAAATACGCCGCCACTGGTTCTCCACCACTTGTCTGCATTGATGGTTACCGATTTCAGAAACGTATGATAAACAACTGTGCTTGCACAAAAAGCAACTGTTGCCACAAACGTAGCCAACGTGAACAACACAGGAGGGAACATGACATTTGAGTCTCTCTCCCAAGGTGCCCAAGGCGTATCCATGCCCAATCCAAGAATCAGTATAGCCGCTCCTCCAGTAGCCAATGCTCCAATCAGAATCAACGTCCCTATGGAATCCCTCATAGCGAGGACATAAGGAGCGAGCATGGTTGTTTTTCAGGACTGCAGTACATATCTCCGTGTTTCTTTTGTTGAAACAGATGCGACACGCAACACATTTAAGAGCCAATCAGAATGAATCACTTGAATCGATTTCAAACGTCAAACCGGTCTGCGTTCATGACCTTGTTCCATGCAGCAACAAAGTCGCTAACGAACTTGTCGTGGTTGTCGTTTTGTGCATAGACTTCAGCAATCGCTCGAAGTTGGGAGTTGCTTCCAAAGACGAGATCGTAACGAGTTGCTGTACGGACATCTGCTCCAGTCTTGCGGTCACGTGCGACGTAACTGTTGCTTCCAGTGGCCGTCCAAGCCACGTTCATGTCAAGGAGTGTGGAGAACCAAGAACTGTCGAGTTTGCTATCTCCGCCCCAGAGTCCACGCTCATCAGAACTAACACCAAGCGATCGCATTCCTCCAACGAGAACGGTCATTTCTGGTGCCGTTAATTCAAGGAGTTGTGCCTTGTCGAGCATCATTTCTTCAGGCATGACAGCGTAGTTCTGCTTCAGGTAGTTGCGGAAACCACAGGAAACGGGTTCGAAGTAGCTGAAGGAAGCAGCATCGGTTTGCTCTTCGGTTGCGTCCCCCCGACCGGGTGTGAACGGAACTTCAACACCGGATGCCATTTCGATTCCCACATTTCCTGCAAGAACGATGGTGTCAGCAACGCTTGCACCATGTGCGGCTGCCAGTGGTTCGAGTGTTGACAAAACCTTTGCAAGTTGTGCAGGCTTGTTGCCCTCCCAGTCCTTCTGTGGTGCCAAACGAATGCGAGCGCCATTGGCGCCACCACGCTTGTCTGAACCACGGAAGGTGGATGCGCTTGCCCAAGCAGTCTCAACCATCTCAGCAATGGAAAGTCCACAGCTCATGATAGCGTTCTTGAGTGCGCCAACATCGTAGGAAGTGGAACCGGCTGGGACTGGGTCTTGCCAGATGAAGTCCTCATCAGGAACATCAGGACCAAGGTAGCGTACCTTTGGACCCATGTCACGGTGAAGGAGCTTGAACCAAGCCTTGGAGAATGCATCAGCGAAGGCTTCTGGGTTTTCATGGAAGTGCTTCGAAATCTTTCGATATTCTGGATCTCGAATCATGGCCATGTCAGCCGTTGTCATCATGGTTGGAACCTTGATGGATGCGTCTTCTGCATCAGGAGCCATGTCAGTCTCTTCTTGGTTGGATGGTGTCCATTGGTGGGCACCAGCAGGACTCTTTGTCAATTCCCACGTGTCTTCGTACTTGAAGAGCATGTCAAAATAGCCGTTGTCCCAAACAGTTGGGTTGGCGGTCCATGCACCTTCGATTCCGCTGGTGATGGTGTCTCGGCCAACGCCAGACTTGTAGTCGCTGGTCCAGCCGAAGCCTTGATCTTCGAGTGATGCACCTTCAGGTTCTGGACCTTTGTGGTCTTCGGGACCAGCACCGTGTGCCTTTCCAAAGGTGTGTCCACCAGCGGTAAGTGCGACGGTTTCAGCATCATCCATTGCCATACGAGCAAATGTTTCTCGAATGTCTTGAGCACTCAGGAGAGGATCTGGATTTGAGTTTGGGCCTTCTGGGTTTACGTAAATAAGACCCATTTGAACTGCAGCCAATGGGTTGTCAAGGGATTGGCGAGTGTCACCGTATCGGTTGTCACCAAGCCATTCGTCT
>CATISI010000183.1 GCA_949538025.1 Candidatus Poseidoniaceae archaeon | reverse complement strand
TCATCCCGAAGTCGATCGAGGACCCATAGTCCAGCCCGGGTTTCCGCTTTTGCACCGGAATTCACTCCCCGAAGGGTCCTCCCAGTCTTCGATAGCGGACCGTATCATTGGTATCAGACGTCATTGCAATTTCACAGTAGCTCAGGCTGATGTTGCACGTACGGCGACCTGCGCTCAAACACGTTGCATTTCAATACATCGGCCATCAAAGCATTCTCTGCAGCATCGCCCGCCCAATCAGAAGTTTCGCAACTTCCTTATTTCCATCAAGTAGTTCTTCCATGCTAAAATCAGGCCATTTCTCAACATCACATGCCAACCAACCGACAAATGGATGAATTCTTCCAACGTGAACAGAACCATCGTTTTCCATTCGTTGAACCATATCATGCACATCCATGAGCGCAGCGGTACCCTCACCATCAGGAAGCATTAGTATGTTGAGTTTCAAGGCTGGACGATCGACGTAACCTTGGTGTTGACGTGGGAAACCTGGCAAACCGATTTGTTCTCCTTTTGGTCGAAATATGAGTGCTGGCCAATTCTTCGGATGGTGTGCGAGCCATTCGCGACCACCCACTGTTGACAACTGTGCATCGAGCCAGTCCAACGCCCACGTCGCCCACCACTGTTCTGGCAGGACATTCATGCATGTACGCATCACATCCAATGAAATCGGTGCTCGTTGTTCGAGAAGATCATTCATTCGCGCCCAAGCCCGCAACAGTGAACCTCGTGGATGTACAAGAGCGCCTCTGAGGAAACGTTGAAGCAATTCATCATCGAACGCTGTTCCCGAATTTGTTCCAAAGAGGACGCTCAACACCTGTCCCTCATCGTATGGTGCATCCAACCAAATCGTTGCAGCCTTGGGAAGTACAGATTCAACTTCTGAACGATACGTTCGACTCAGAAGAAGGAGGACATGAGCAGCCATTGCTTTGGCCCCTTCCACGTCCAAGAGAGGAACGAGATCAACAAGAAGAGATGAATCAGCATCACAGTCATTGACAACCTGTCGAACAGCTTGATGCTTCCACCCCGTATTGGTTCGCTGCATGGCCCGAACGAGTTCAATAGTGTCCATGCGATCTACATTCACGAGATCAATCCATCCAAACGGGAGAACGTCTGCAATGCGTTTCCATCGTGCTGGCCGCTCCTCATCTGGACTTGCAATCCATGCTGCGAGAGGTGACTTTCGTTCAACACCGTTTGCAAAATCAGAATCTCCTTGCGGAAACAAACGCATTGCTTTGCGGATGTCTTGTTGAACGCCCTTCGATGTTGCAGCATCACCTGTTAAGACGGATTCGTCCAAACCTCCAGACTGGAACCACTGCATGAGTTCCCTGGCAGAAGAAGGGATTCCTTCTCGCGTCGCTTCCGGCTCGGAACGTGTCGTACTACGTTGCAATTCAACACGAAATTCGTAGGATTCCTGTAGGCGATATGATACGGTTGCGAGTTGATCGGTAGGAAGTAGTGTGGCCGATTTGCTGGAGAATTCCTTCGCTTCACCACGAGACGTGATGAGACATCTACATCGTCCTGATGCAAGCAATCGCTCCATCAATGGGACATCATCAACTTCAGCCCACGGCCACTCAACGACCATATCAAACGAGGTTGATTCCAACATCCATTCAACGATGCATATGGCCCCATGTTGTGAGATGCCCTCGAGAAGAACAACATCAATTGCGTTGGAATGTTCAATCCACGTTCGTTCTCCAAAGTCTGCCAGTAATGCACGTCGAAGGTTCAGATGTGGTTGTTTACCGCGTCCAGTCAGGAGCCATCGAGTCAACGATCGGAGACGTGCTTTTCGTTTCGCAATCGATAGTCGAGGGTGTCGCTTCCTCATCCATGGCCCCAAGATATCGATGGGCAGGGAACGATAATTGGAGAACGACAACGATTCCGTCATCAATTGTGCATGATTGCCGAGCGATGACACGAGCAAGGTTCGATCAACAGATGAAGGCAAGTGTGCATACAATCCATTGTCGGGACGTACCGAGAAAGATGTTCCCACAACCTGACCGATGGAATGTTCTCCGACGTGAAGTTGGGACGGGCCTTCCTTCTCTTTTGATTCCAATCGAAGCCAAGTGCCGTTTGCAACGCCCCAAGTCACAGATGATTCAAGCAAACGAAGCCGAAGGATACCAATCCGGTCCGATTGCATCGTAAATGCCGTCAATGTCCCCTCAACCGGTACGCTTGGTGCTGTTGAGGGCTCGAACGTAGTAAGTGAATACCACGGAATTGAGGACCCTCGTTGAACTGCCCAAAGCCCCCCTCTTTTTCCACTGGAGATCGGTTCGATGTCGTGTTCCAGCAGTTCGGCTCGACGAGGGAGTGAAATCAATCCCGAGGAAGGCTCTGAGAGGACACCGAGAACGACGCTAGAACGATCGTTGGAAAGAACAACAGCATTCATTCCATCTGGAATAGCGCTCACTTGTTGTCGTACACGTTCAACCAAATCCATCAGGAGATGATCGGCTCCCTTTGGCGTTAATCGATGGATTGCTCCACGTATGGATGCACCGGCGTCACGTTGGACTTCCCCCAATTCCCGCAATTGACGCATTGCAAGGGAAGCGTGAGGCATAGCGATGCCGAGAACTTCTGAAGCTTGTGATACCGTTCCACCGCCATCAAGGAGCCAATCAAGAATGCGGCGCTGATACCGGCTGCGGATGGTCTTCTTTGGCATGATGAGTCACTTTTGTTACGCTCTAAAGAGGCTCCCTTTTATTTGTTACCTCTAAAGCACACATTTACTTACATTTAGTTACCACTTTCTACTGGAATTGTGAGATTTCACTTACACATCATCGCACATCGTGTAAAAATTACACCTATTATGGTCAGTAACGGTAACAAACTCGTCGTTTGTTGGAGGAACGGTTATATGAGTGGCCTCGCTCCTTTGGTATAGCGACATCGCCCAAGAGCGAAAAGCGAAATTCGAAGGAGGACAAGAACATGAAAACAGTACGCATACGAGAAAAAATCAAGAAATTCCTAGGCGATCGACCACGCAACACTGCGGAGATCCTAGAACACATCAACAGCACCATGCGTCACGGTACAACAAGCCAACAACTTGGCAACGTCCTCTCCAAAGACAAGGACATCGTTAAGGTCGGATACATCAAGCGATCTGGCATCCTCTCTGGCGGATACGACATCTGCGAGTGGGCCACCCGAATCTGGGTCGAAGATAACTGCCCAGGATGGAAGGAAGGAACTCCAATCATCATCGACCAAGAAGGTAACATTACCATGGGCGATGATATGAAGAAGAACTAAGCTGTTTCAACAGCCACTTCTTCGGATGATGTGTCATTGTACTGAATAGCACATGTGTTTCTCCCCATGAGGCCATTAAACGGACAGTAGCCAAAGGCAGATGTTAATACGCCCCACAAACCGATAATCAGGAAGACAAGTTCGAGTTGAATTGTTGCAAAAAAATCCAACAAAACAAAACTCGATCCAAACAACGCACGGGCTAATCTCTCAGCGCCGCCAACATTTTTCATGTTGAAAAAATCGTAAGTTTGAAAATAAAACCTTGTTCAACCTGCGTTGAACACATTTACTTCAGTTGCCTTGGAAAATATCCATTGCCTCGTCAACACTTGCGCCTTGTGAAATGATAGCGTGGCAAGCAGCCGTCATTCGAACGGCTTCGTCGGTCGACTTCTGGTGAATGTTACGTCCAGTCGCTGCACCTTTGCAACCACTGATGTTGATTTGATCCCAAAGACGTTGCAAGAAGTCACGAGCAGGAAGCGAACCGCCTCCTGAACAAATGATTCCACATCGTCCTGCAGCCTCAACTGCAACCTTCAGCGATTCTGGTTGTGTCATTCCGTCCCATGCACGAGGGTAGTTGACCTTTGCAAAGTCAGCACCAATGCATGCTGCAACACCTGCAGCACCGGAAATCAACTGAGGATCTTTTTCGTCCTCAACCGCCTTGCCTCGAGGATACATCCAAACCACAGCAATCATACCTTCTTCGTGGGCTTGACGTATGAAATGCGCAGCTTCTGTCATCATTTCATGCTCGTATTCGCTTCCGATGTAAATAGTATAACCAATTCCAACAACGTTGAGGCCATTGGAAACAAGAGACATGACATCATCCATATCCCACATTGCTAGACTAATCGGGTCACGTTGCTTGGTCTTGACCAAGTGCGACTTGGAATTCAATTTGACCAAGTAAGGGACATCTGGATGGTCACGACCGTACAAGGAGATGAGCCCGCCTTGTGCGGCAAGCACACCAACGGTACCCTCACGCTGTGCTATTGCTCCAATTTCGAAAAGATGTCCGGGGTCATTGGATGAAAGTGGGATTGAATCTCCACCGTCGTAGAAATCGTCGTTCAAGTGCTCGATTTTTTGATCGCACGCAAACAGATTCATCGAACCGGTTCCGCATGTAGCAGCCATCAGGTTCTCGAGATAGGTGTCTGCGAGGTCATCGGGAACGTCAGCAGGAATGTGATAATCAGACATTCCATTCACGCTCATTCACCGGTGAAGTTCGCAACACGCTTTTCGACGTATGCTGCAATTCCTTCCTTCGCATCGCTCGAGTTGAACAGTGCAGCTTGCAACTCTCGCTCAAGAGCAAGATGGTACTCGAATGGAATTTCAGGACCAGTCTGGCAGGAACGCTTGATGTTTCCAACAGCCTTTGTCGCCTTGTTTGGTAGTGTGAACTGGCTGCACCAGTCGAGGATGTCTCGGCGGAAATCAGCAGCGTCGCCTTCCCAGATGTGGTTGATGAGGTTGTGTGCATGTGCATCCTCGAAGGACATCAACTCGCCCGTAACCATCATTTCAAGGGCCTTGGCCTTTCCAATGAGTCGAGTCAACCGAGCGGTTCCGCCAGTACCTGCGAGAACACCAAGATTAATTTCAGGTAAACCGACCTTTCCAGAGTTCTTGCGAGCAATGCGAATATCAGCTGCCATAGCAATTTCAAGACCGCCACCGACTGCGTGACCGTTGATGGCACAAACGACCAATTTTGATGTCTGCTCAAGCCGTGAGAGTGTTTCGTTGGCGTGAAGACAGAAGTTGTACTTGAATCCTGGAGAAACACTGTTCAACATTTGAATCGATGCACCTGCAGAGAAAAAGGAGGATCCGTTTCCGGTCAGAACAATGCATGAAACATCATCATCGAATCGAGCCTTAATGATGGCATCATCCAAGTCGCTCATCATTTCGTGTGTGTACGTGTTGGGTGAGCGGTCGTTTGTTTCAGTCAATGCTGCTCCTGCAGCATCACTTGCCAATTCGATGACAGCAATACCATCGAGAGTAGCATAGTTCACGAGTTTGTTGGGCATGGCTTCGAAATTGAGGTCGCTCATATTTGCCCGAAAACGATTCGCATTATGAACGAATCGTCGCGCCTACTCGCTGGAAATGCTCGCCTCATCCGAGTCGTTAGCAAACGAAACCTTGCCTCCACCTCGTCGAACTTCATTCCACTGCTCTCCGATGGAGGCTGCTTCAGGGGACTGTTCCCATACATCTCTCGCCTTGGCTTTTCGGAACGGCATGCGTCGAACACCACGACCCAGCGCTTTCGAATCCTTGGTCAGCATGAACGGTGTGACGATGTGATACAGCAGCGTCTTGTACCAACGGGGACGGAACAACTTTCCAATCCACACAAGCCCATCATCTCGCTTCTTTTGATCTTTCATCCAAGCACGACACATTCGCTTGAACATGCCATCACCGACACGGTTCATCAGCCATCGATTGGCGACACTGGTGCGAACATACGGCAGCAATTGCTTGCGAACCTCGGTTTCATAATCGCATTCACCAAGCAAATCCTTCGCCGCTAAAACGCCAGACCAAACCGCCATGCGCATGCCGAATCCCCACATGAAGTCCTGAAGGCCTCCAGACTCTCCGACGTAGTATCGGCCATCTTGCTTGTAGCGTTGATTGATGGTGAAATCTCCTTTTCCACCAACGCGCTTGATGGGCGTTCGATCAAGGTCCGGATAATGCTTTTCGTACCATGCAATGGTCTCGTTAAGGAAGCGCTCACTCTTGGATTGCTTTCTCCATAAACACGTACAGATGAGGCCGACGCCATCGACGATGATAAGGTAGGAATACGCTCCCGGTGCAAGTTTATCGTTCAACTGAAACGCAATGTGGTTAGGATGTGATGTTTTGAAAATCTCGCCATATGCCACTGCAGACGTTCCTTTCGGCCCACAAGCGATGATGGTACAATCCTCTTCGTTAACTCGAGATTTGTAGTGAATGGTTGCGCCAGCAGCCATGGCTTGACGCTTCATTCCTTGGTCGATGGCGTGATCTGATGTTCCACGCTCGACGATTCGATAGGCAACTCGATCGCTCTTTGGCTGCGTAATGACATCATCTGGATGAATCAAATCAACAACCTGGAATTCCGTTGCTTGAAACTCTGATGCATCGAAACCCCACTCCTTCAATTGGTCAAAGAAATCTACGTCCATCGACCAGTTCTCAAGGGCTTGGAAATCTCCATCAAAACGTGCTCCAGAATCGCTGCGAGCATCGTGGACATGAACCTCCTTACCCGCTTTCGCTAGGATGGTTGCTGCAGCCAGACCCGACAATCCAGCACCCATAATGTGGATGGGGTCGGTCGAGTCAGAGCTATCGGCCATGCT
>CATISI010000182.1 GCA_949538025.1 Candidatus Poseidoniaceae archaeon | reverse complement strand
CATCCATGGATTTGGTCTCTTGCCTCAGTTGTCGCAATCAACGCCATTGCGTTGTATGTTCTCAGTGTTCGAGTTTCTTCGATGGAGGTGACCCGTGAATGATTCCAGATCTTGCCCAAGAAGGGAAGGCTGAGGAGCAACAATGGGTACCCCAACCTCAGGCACCAGTTGTGATGTTCAACAACGTTGGTAAGACCTATGGGCGTTACCAGGCCATTGGAGGGATTTCGCTTGCCCTTAGTGGCGGTGTAACTGGAATTCTCGGTCTCAATGGTGCCGGGAAATCGACCTTGTTCAAACTCTTGATGGGGAAACTTCAGCCAACGCAAGGAGAGGTGCGCTTGTTTGGAACCAATCCTTGGAAAAATCCAGCTCCTTACGCCCGGGTTGGTTATGTTCCAGAAAATGAAAACATGTACGATTGGATGACAGCGCATGAGTTCGTTTCCACCTTCGCTCGCCTCCATGGAATGACAAGAGATGAAGCAAAGAGAGAGGCTGAGCGCGTTCTGGAATTCGTTGGGCTGACCGATGTCATGCACAAGAAAATCGGACGCTATTCCAAAGGTATGCGTCAACGAGCAAAAATTGCTCATGCACTTGTTAACGACCCAGACCTTATTATCCTGGATGAGCCACTGCAAGGCTGCGACCCGCTTGCTCGAACAACCATTATGAACGTGATTCGTGAACTTGGCCGAATGGGTCGAACTGTTTTGTTAAGTAGTCATATTCTCTCCGAAATTGAACGCATTACTGAACAGATTGTCATTCTTCACCAAGGCCGGCTCTTGGCCATTGGAAATCTCCATGCCATCCGTGAACAATTGGACAACATCCCGCATACCATCGAAATCGAATGCAAAGATGCAAAAGCACTTGCAAAGGACGTGTTGAGCTTAGATGTTGTTCATGGATTGCAATTCCCGAGTCCAACAAAACTGAAAATCTTCACACATCATTTAGGTGAATTTCACAAGCGCTTGCCTCGAATCATCGTTGATAACAAGCACGATGTCATGGTCATCAACAATCCGGATGATGACCTACAATCCATCCTCGGATATCTCACTGGAGGGTTTCGCTGATGGAAAAGAAACGTGGTGAGACCATTTGGACTTCGCTCGATCGAAAGGCAACAGCGATTGCTGAATTTACCATGCGGCAATACCGTACCAGATTGTCGACATGGGTTGTTCTAGGTGTTGGATTCCTCGCCATTTCGGTCGTACTCCTCTTTTACATCGAAGCGATGAATACTGAGATTGAAGCCATCGACAACGATGGTGATTCGTACGATTGGGATGGTGATGGGTACGTCAACGGTCAGGAAATCAAGTACGGTACGGACATTTACGATTCAATGTCGCACCCGGGATTGTTGTCGCCTCCAATCGAACCTGAACCAGCATCGATGTACATCAACGAGGACGACTATGACTGGGACTATTCAGACGCTTCAACGGTCAAAACGGGGTATGATAACGATGGTGATTGTATTGATTCATCGTTGCTACCAAGCCAAAAAGATGACAATGACGATGATATTCCGTGCAACATTCTTCTTGTCTATGACGCCAACAGTG
>CATISI010000181.1 GCA_949538025.1 Candidatus Poseidoniaceae archaeon | reverse complement strand
GGAGTCGAACCCACGACATAAGGTTGGAAACCTCAGATGATAACCACTTCACCATATCCGCACGGTGGTAATCTCTCCGAACAAGCACCCTTTTTTGAGCGCATCGGTCAAAATCCATCAATTCAAACCAGGGGGAGGTGGCACGGCATCGTATCCCAATTCCACTCGTCGTCGTTGCACAACATCTCGATCGGACATCATTCGATTGTAGAGGACCTGTGCTGCTTGTGCCTTGCGCTCATCGTTGTCCTTGATACGTCGGCTCTTTCCACGAATGATCAACATTCCAAACAGGAACGTGAGAAGAATCGCCGCTGCTCCGGCTTGGAATAATGGCATCTCGAAGACATTTTCCCACTCGAAGGTGTCATCATTTCCTGACGATTTTGAGCTATTAAATACGTTCAGGCGAATGGTGTAGGTGTCCATTGGTACGTCAGCACCGGGTTCTGTGACCGAAACGACGAGATTGAAATTGCCTTCACCGATTGCAGTTCCAGTGAAAATCTTCGATTGTGTATTCCCACTAGCGGATGAGAAAATCATCGTATGGGAGCCCGTTTCAACTTGGATGTTGGTGGAGGATTGCCAATCTACTCGGACCGTAAAACCGTCTCCCATGTCCGTGGAGACAGAACAGGAAAATTGGATGCTACCACCCGTGACTGTGTCTGTAATGAGTTTGCTCGGAAGACAAGTTAGCGATGCCTCACCAGCATTTCGGGTTGAATCATTTGGCCAATGGTCCGGCTTGTGAGCACCCGAGGTTTCGTTATCGCCCCATCCATCTCCATCAGAATCGAGGTGCTGCGAGTCATGGAACGGGAATGCATCCTCATCGTCAGCATAGCCATCCCCATCCGTATCTGGACAACCGATGAGTGTCCCTCGGAAAGCCGTACCGTATTCATCAGGACATTGGTCCGGATCGGTTCCTGAGTTTTCATCCCCAAAGCCATCCATGTCATCATCGTACCATTGTGTGCTATCGTTCGGCCATACATCGTTCAAATCAGAGTATCCGTCACCGTCGGAATCTATGCATCCATAGACGTCATTGGTTGATGTTCCAGCTACTTCTGGACATGCGTCGCCTTGTGTGCCGTTTGCTTCGTCACCGAATCCATCGGAGTCCGTATCGTTCCATTGCGATGCATCAGCAAGGAATACATCGTTAGTGTCTGACATACCATCCACATCTCCATCATCACAACCAAAGACATCCCTGAATGATGTTCCTGATGTTGTAGGGCAATCATCTCCTTCGAAACCGGTTGGATTATCTCCGAACCCATCTCCATCTTGGTCTGCGTGTTGTGTTGCTTCGTTCGGGAAAGCATCGGAACCGTTGATGAGTGTCCATTGAGCATCACCATCGGAATAGCCATCGCCGTCCGTATCGGTGCATCCGAGACGGTCTTGAGTCGAGTTACCAGCGATCAACATACATCCATCTTCAAGATCATCATAGCCATCACCATCAACATCACTCGCACGAGTTGGGTCGGATGGGAACGCATCGTTGTCATCAGAAATCCCGTCACCATCACCGTCCACACATCCGTAGCGATCGATCGTTGAAGTTCCTGGAACACCCGGGCAGGCATCGTGTTCTGGTCCAGTAGCATTGTCTCCATAACCGTCAGCATCTTGATCGAGCCACTGATGCTTTACGTTTGGTAGCTCATCAATGACATTATCCCATCCATCGCCATCAGAGTCAAGACATCCATATCGGTTGCCAAGTGTTGAATTTCCATTTGTTGCAGGACATGCATCAGGCGTCGTACCACCGGGATTGTCACCGTACCCATCACCGTCAATGTCCGACCATTGTGTCATGTCGTTTGGATGTGTATCTTGGAAATTTGCCCATCCATCTTCATCGCTATCGGGGCATCCAAGCGTTCCATTCTGCCAAGAATCGCCGAATTCAGTTGGACAAGCATCGGGGTAGTTTCCACTTGCATTGTCGCCATAACCGTCCTCGTCTTGGTCTTCCGATTGTGTAGCATCGTATCGGAAGGCATCAGCTCCTTGTGTAACGTTCCATAATCCATCAGCATCAGAAAGGCCGTCGCCATCTGAGTCTGGACAGCCAATTCGATCGATGGTAGAATCGCCGAACTGTGTTGGGCAATCATCAGGATTGGTTCCACTTGCATTGTCCCCATAGCCGTCACCATCCGTATCACTAGACTGAGTTGCATCGCTTGGGAAAGCGTCCGCACCATGAAGAACGGTCCAGGATGCGTCAGGGTCGGAGACGCCATCATTATCAGCGTCAGGACAACCATTTCGGTCGATGCTCGAGGTTCCTGAATCAGCGGGACAGGCATCTCCGTTTGTGCCTGAAGGATTGTCGCCGAAGCCATCACCATCCGTATCGTTCCACTGCGATGCATCAAAGGGCAGGATGTCCGCACCATCGGCAATGGTCCAAACAGGTCCATTTGTGCCGCTGAGATCCTCATCCGAAGCACCATCCGAATCGCTATCTGGGCATCCGAATCTGTCTAGGGTCGATGTGCCGACAACCGTAGGACAGGCATCAGGGTTGTTACCGGTACTCTCGTCTCCATAACCGTCTCCGTCTGCATCACTCCATTGTGTCGAATCTGTAGGGAAGGCATCGTCCGAGTCAGCGTATCCATCACTGTCTAGGTCGCTGCAACCGAGATTCCCAAGTTCTGTAGAAGTTCCGAATGTGGATGGACAATTGTCTGCATTCACGCCACTGGCGTTATCTCCGTAACCATCACCATCATGGTCGGCCCATTGACTCGGTTCATTCGGGAATGCATCTGCCCCTTGAGCTGCGGTCCACGTTGCATCTCCATCGGAATACCCGTCTCCGTCGGTATCAACGCATCCAAATCGATCGTTGTAGGAGGTTCCGATTGTGGTATTGCAAGCGTCACCATCGGTCGCTGGTGGAGGATTGTCACCGTATCCATCACCATCTCCATCACTCCATTGTGTTGAATCGCCAAGGAATGCATCCGCACCGTCCGTGACTGTCCAAACTGAGCCGTTGATTCCAGTTGGGTCTGGGTCACTGGCGCCATCCCCATCTTCGTCTGGACATCCATTTCGATCAATGTTCGAGAACGCCTTGACTGAATTGCAAGCGTCTGCACCATTGCTGACGAGCCAAGTTGCATCGTTGTTTGAATATCCGTCCCCATCTTCGTCCAAACATCCGAAACGGTCTGCTGTTGAATTTCCAAGGATAGTTAGACATGCATCCGCTTCGAAACCAGCAGCGTTGTCACCGTATCCGTCAAAGTCTTGGTCGGCCCACTGCGTGATCTCTGAAGGGAAGGCATCTGCACCGTTGTTCACAGTCCAAGTGGCATCTGGATTTGAGTAACCATCTCCGTCGCTATCTGGGCATCCTTCACGATCGGTCGTTGACGTACCGTATGTGTTTGGACAATCATCATCATCGTCTTCAACACCATCGAAATCGGCATCTTCTGTGAGATTGACCAATGTCGTTTCTTGGTTAATTGCAACCGAGAAGAATTGTGGCCCAACAGGTACGTTCGTACCGTTGATGTGGACTTCCCACGTTCCTTGTGCAGGATTAGAGAACTTCAACCCACGTAGCGTGTCAACGTTATTGGAAAGTTCAGTCCACGTTCCAGATGGATCCTTGATTGCCAGGTCCAAGTCGTTCACGAGATTTGTCCCGGCCGATGGAGTCGATTCTTTGTCGGTCCATGCTAAGACTACATTGAGGTCAGGTGCATTCGATGGTACGTTGAAACTCCAGCCCCGATTAACACCAGTAGTTACGCTTTCGTTGTCGATCCATGATGTGTTTAGGGCGCTTCGCATGTCGACACGACCCCAACCTTCGTGGTTGTTCGGTGCTGTTTCTCCAGCTCCATTGGAGGCCGAACTGTATTGTCCAACCATGTCGGTTGCACTTGCCGCAAAAATGGCCTTCACGAGGGATGAGTTTGGATTCTCATGACCCATGTTGTCAATAAGATGCTCCAACAGCAGAGCCGTTGCACCGGCCGTGAGCGGTGTGGACATGCTCGTGCCACCCATGTATACGTAAGACGCATTGTAAGGCATCCAACCGACGGATTTGGTATTGTATCGTGTCAAGGCTGAGAGGATGAACGTTCCTGGAGCAACGATATCCGGTTTCAGGCGATTGTCATCTGTTGGTCCACGGCTCGAGAATGCAGCCAAGCCTGAGATGTTGTCTGCTAGGCGATCTGAACTGATTGGTGCACTGTATTTGGTAGTCCCCCAAACTGAATTGATCGTAGGCCGATTGTTTTCACTTGCTCCAACGGTCAAGACACTCTTGGCTGATGCGGGGGCTCCCAATGAATCAAGGTCAACTTCTCCATTTCCGTTGGTGTCGACGCCATTGTTCCCTGCGGAGAAGAGAATCGTCATATTCTGATAATCTCGAGCAGCGATGTCAGCTTGCATAGAATAAGAATTGTAAGCGCCATTCTCAGCAGACCCCCACGAGTTGGTATGAACGCGAGACCCGTTGTCAGCACCAGCTTTGAACAACTCAATCAGGTTTGAAGGTAAGCCATTCAGTGAATACCTGGCATCACGAGGGCTGGTTGCAGCATTCGCACACCAGACGCCGATGGCCTGAAAATAGAGTTGAGCCTCTGGGGCCATCCCCTTGATGTTGCCTGAAGAATTGGTTCCATCTCCAAGCACCGATCCTGCGACGTGTGTGCCATGACCATCAATGTCCGAAGCACCATCATCTGCTTGGGAGCCACACGATGACGCCTCAGATGCAGTCATGCCCCAAGAGACGATGTCCAAGATGTGGTCGGAAAAATCCGCATGCATAGTCGAATCGTTCACGCCACTGTCAAGGCCAGAATCAGCTACCGTGACAATAATCCCACTCCCATCAACACCGTTCCAAGAAGAATTGATGCCGTTCATCGTGGATTGAGACCAGAGGTCGGGTGCTTTGAGAACCGTATCAGCGACGTCATTTGCCGTAAAGGCCCAGGGTTTTTGTTCTACCCACTCAATTTCTCCTTGAGCAACAAGCCATGACAATGCGTTGGTGGTACGGTCAACATTGAAGGTCGCAAAACGGCCGACGTGGTAGGTGATACGAATGTCATCTCGCTCATGGATTCCATCCGGAAGGGATTTGCCGGACAAAACCCCGTGTACGGGTACGAAATCAGACTGGTAGAATAAAGATGCAGCTCCGATGTTTTCACCAAGCATGGCTTTGATCAACTTCGATCGGACCTTGTCAGTAGGGTCGAGTTGCAAAACACCTTCAACATCGAGTTGAGTAAGTTCGCCAATCGATTTCTTCTCAACTTCACAATGGAATCCTGTCACAGGTAAAAACGAGAAACAATCGATACCCGCTTGTTCCAAACTGAGAAGCCAGTCACTCGGAACCGGATAGGTGTGTGTGAGTACGTAATTGCCGTTCAATACCTTTTCTTGTGTTCGTTCCGACCAGTCCTCGAGCGGAGTGACTGTGGCTTGTCGATAGAGAAGGTCGATTGTTCCTAGGCCCTCAGCGGGGTCATACCATCCTTGAGCGTGTTCTTTGGTTGGTACGATGCCAACTTGAGCAAGCAGATTCAATTCGGCATCGGTGTCGACGTCGATTGCTGGAAGGGATTGACTCATAGCAAATGGTGCCGCCAATTGGGCGACCATGAGACAAACAAGAAAGGTCGAGACTCGTCCACGTGGAGCCGGCATGGTTGCTTCTTAGAACCGGTTACTCATCAATGATTTGCATTAATCACATTCAAATCGATAACGAGGATTGAAAGGAGGGTCTCGATAGGCCGATGTATGGGCGGTATGGGTTCAAGTGGCGGTGATGCAATGGAGCCATCCGATATCAACGAGAAAACGCAGATTGTTGGTCGTCAAATCTGGCGTGTTGTACCCTACGCTAAGCTATATCCAGGACGGGTGTTAGCAGGTATCTTTGGAAACGCAATGGCCCGTTTCTTCGACTTGATGCCATTTGTCGCCATTGGTTTGGCGGTTGATTATTTCACAGGAGGATTGGCAGGTCCTGACATCGTTCAGAATTTCGTGACGTCCTTCGGCGGTGACCCAGCGGTAGGATACGGCATACTCATCTTCCTTGGCTTCTTTTTCCTTGCTATTTTCCAAGGAATTTCCGAATACTCATGGCAAACGCTTGGCTATAAGATACAACACGATTTGCGAATGGATGCAACCAAGTCATTGATTGCTATGGAGGCTTCCTACTACGATATGCGACAAACAGGACAAATTATGGCCGTGTTGTCGAGCGATGTCAACCAACTAGAAGACGTTGTTTCTGATTCATCAACGTCGATTATTCGGATTATTGTTACCTTCATGACGGCCTTCCTCATACTTGTTTTGATGTCTTGGAAACTGGCTATTGTGCTGTTTGGGCCAATCATTTTCATTGTACCAATCGTCTATTGGTTTTCAACCAGCGTTCAAAGGAAATACCGCAAGCAGCGCGAATCCACAGGCGATATTACGGCTGTATTGGAGAATTTGATTTCAGGAATTTCTGTTGTTCAAGCATACAATGCTGAAGCATGGGAAGCAGAGCGAGTCAATCGAGAATCTGGTGCCTATCGTGACCAAGCCATGGGTGCGAGTCAAGATCGTAATCGATTCATCCCGATGATTTACGTCGTAGCTGGAATTGCCTTCGGTCTTCTTGTTACCGCAGGTGGATGGTTGGCGAAAGAAGGAGAAATCACGACTGGACAGTTGGTCACGTTCCTCCTCATCAGCACGCGAATGACGATGCCGATGTTCATCTTCGGTATCCTTGTAAATCAATTGCAGCGAGGGGAAGCAGCAGCTCGGCGTGTTTTCGCAGCCATTGATTTGGAACCGACCATTGTCGACAACGAAGATGCTGTTGAGTTGCTTGGTCCAATTGAATCTGTTGAATTTAAGGACGTCCATTTCACTTATCCAAACACCACAACCAAAGTGTTGAGGGGCATCTCATTCAAGGTTGCAGGAGGCCAATTCCTTGGTGTGATGGGTCATACTGGCGCAGGCAAGACCACGATTCTCAAGTTGCTCATGCGTTATTATGTTCCTGACTCCGGTGAAGTTCTCATCAATGGGAACAACATCAACACTTTCACTTTAGCAAGCGTACGTGAAGCGATTGGTTTCGTAAGTCAGGACCCGTTCTTATTCTACGGTTCTATTCGTGATAATGTCCAGTACAACATGGTCGCAGAAGAGAGCGATTTGCGAAGGGCATTGGAACTTGCAGGAGCGCTTGAATTCGTAGAGGAATTGGAAAACGGCATCGAGACGATGGTTGGCGACCGTGGTGCCATGTTGAGTGGTGGGCAGCGAGCCCGTGTTTCACTCGCTCGTGCTTTGTTGAAGAAGCCATCATTGCTCATTCTCGATGAGGCTTCAAGTGCACTCGATGCGGAGACAGAGCGTCGTATTCAGGAGAATCTGCTGAGTACTGGTTCAGGCCGAGCAACCATCGCTGTCGCCCATCGATTGAGCACGATTCGTAACGCCAATGAAATTCTAGCCATGGTCGATGGGGCTGTCGTCGAGCGTGGGAAGCACGACGAATTGGTTGAGCACCAAGGTGTCTATGCGAGCCAGTGGACCATTCAAACCGGCGATATGGCTGGAATGTGATCAAGTCCGCTCGAGAATTGGACGAAGAATGGTTGTGACTTGTTCCTGTGTACTAGCAGGGATGAAGGCTTTGTTACCCCAAAGAATGAGGACTGAAATGAAGAAGAACAGTGGAATGCCAACAATGAGTGACCAGATTGCAACAGTTAGGTCAAGGATGTAGTATTGTTCAAAAAATTCGGACACGATGATGGTGCCAAGAAGCACTGCTACTCGTGTTACAGTAAGGACCGAACGTATGGTCAACCAGATTTCTTCTTCATCAGAAATCTCACCAAGCGCTCGTTCAGCCATGGTGTGTCTTGCTTTCGTTCATTGAAATGCCTTACGTCGATTATGCGACTCAAAGTGTTCGTTCACGGTCATCGATTTGACGGCCAACACCTGCTGCACCGCCAGTACTTCGAATCTCTTTCCACGCCTTATTGACGCCTTGTCCATAGGCCCAATGCGCAAGGAATACGAACAGTGGTGCAAGAGCAACCGTTCCGACGGATCGGTGCGGACTCGTTCCAATCGCAGCTCCAAGCCATGAAAGACCGATGTAAAGTCCGATGAGGCCGAGTGTACCATGAACAGCGAGACGTGGTAACGTCCACTCTCCATCAATGGAGAACCATGGATACTCAGTTGCTCCACCGGTCGCTACTCCTGCTACCAAGGCAAGAACAGATGCAATCGTGAGCCACGGGAAGAACCCAATGGCAGTATGTGACCATGTTGCAATCTCAGGCCATCGCTTGTTGGCAACCATGCGAGTGTAGCCGTAGTTTCGCATCTGCTTCATGTACGGCTTGAACGGCCTCCGTCGACGGTGTGGCATGACGTTGGATGGGTCGATGAACAGTTTGTGCCCTTTTCGCTGAATCTTCGCATCGAGGACAACATCCTCAGCACCAATGCATCCTGGTTCGAAGAAGTTGACCTGGCGGAGGTTTTCCATTCGGTGAGCACAGTTGACACCAGGGTTGTGCGTGATAGGAACCAATTCGCCACGAGGCTGTGCCCCGTAACGCGTACCTGCCGTCATGAATTTAGTGCAGAAAGCAACGTCGGCACACTTCGCCCCGAATGGGTCTTCATCAGGGGCAAAATTTGGTCCGCCAACGGCTCCAACTTCCGGGTCTTTGAACCACCGGATGAGCTTTTCAGCCCAGTCAAGAGGAGGAATGGTATCATCATCGGTAAAGAGAACAAGATCATGGTCCATTTGTTTCAGTGCGAAATTGCATGCATCAGCGCGGTTTGTTGATGGATCTTCGATCCAAGTCGCACCATATTTTTCGCAGACATCTTTGGTATGGTCTCTGGATTTTGAATCTGAAATGACGATCTCAATGTCTGGGTAGGTCTGCTGGACAAGCCTGTCCAATACGATGGCCAGCTCGTCAGCATTGTTGATGGTTGGAATCAAAATTGCAACCTTGTACGGCGTTCCATCCTCTTTGAGTACAGGTTCCACCATGGCCTTGCGTGTTGGAACTCACATATCAAAAAGATGCTTCACTCATCATCGTCATCTCGTTTGAGATGCTTGATGTCCCGTACGCTTGAACCAACTTCTGGAAGTTCTGCCATCGTCTTTTGCATCCCTTCCGTGACCTTGAGTGCCTCAAGCTTTCTGCCTGAAGGTATGATGCGAGAATCATATGTTGCGACTGCATCGTTGTAAGCACCAACGACAGTGTTTAGGTTTCGGCCCAATTTCGCAAGATCATGGCTGAATTTTGTTGCTCGCTCGTAGAATTCCTTGGCTTGACCATGAATTTCACGTGCATTTTCGGCCATGGATTGTTGATGCCAGTAGAGGCCTACTGTCCGCAGCAAAGCCAGAAGTGTGACTGGCGTGACAATGAGGACGTGCTTGCTAAATGCATACTCTTGCAAGGATGGTTCGTACTCAAAAGCCGTAGAAAGTATCGGCTCAGCAGGAATGAACATTACGGTAAAATCAGTTCCTTCCAATAGCCGAGGGTAGTCACGTGCAGCGAGGTCGTTGACGTGCTTTTTGACATCGTTGGCATGCTCTTTCATTTTGAGGGCACGGGCCTCGCCATCGTCCATTTCCAGCCCATCCCAATAGGCCGCCAGTGGAACCTTCGAATCAACAGGTACATGCCCTCCATTGGGTATTTTCGCCAGAAGGTCTACCCGAGCACCTCCTGCTCCTGACTTGAGTGTTACCTCGACGTCAAAATCACAATGCTCGAGCATACCTGCTGCTTCTGCGATGTTCTTTAGTGCCACTTGGCCCCAATTACCTCTTGCTTTGATGGATCCTCGAAGTGCAGTTGAGAGTTTGACATTGGTGTCGCGAAGATTGGTTGTTTGCTCTTGCAACCCTTCGACCATTCGTTTAATCCCTTGGTAGGCGCCTTCCCGATTCTTTTCCATTTCGTTGGTTGCCTTTTCCAACTTTTCGAGGTGATTCTTGATTGGAGAAACAAGAAGCTCGACTTCTTTCTTGCGTGCATCATAATCCTTGTTGGCTTCAGATTGGACTTTGCCCAGACGTTCCTCCGCTAAGCGAAGGAAGTCCTCAGAATTCTGACGTGCTACAGCGGTTGCAACACTCTCCATTTCAGCCACAAGGGTTGCCTTGTTGCCTTGCGCAGCTTGTGCTTCAACTTCAGCACGAACCAATTCCGTTGAAAATTTCATTTTTGCAAGAAGCCAACCAAGGCCAATACCCAATCCACTTGCAATGATGATGATGACAATATCCAGCGCTTCTGTCATGTCGGTAACTTATGCCGAGGGTTCTTGAAGACGTCGGCAAATGAAAGGTCTTTCAACGCGCGAAATGGGCATGTGTCGAATAGTAAGTTCATAAGCCGTCGAAATGAGAGGATAATTGCAGGGGTGCCTCATATGTTGAACGTCACAGCTCGCCAAGAACTGATTAGCAAGATTCTCGACACACTCATGATTGTTGTCGAGGATGCAAGATTTGACTTCGATGAAGATGGACTGACCGTACGAGTCGTCGATTCATCGCACGTTGCCATGATCAAACTCACTGTCGATGCAGCAGCGTTTGATGGTTGGGAACTGGATGCAAAGAAAATCGGTCTCGAAATGAAGAAGATTCGAGAAGTGACCACGCTTGGGGGTTCAGGCGATTTGATTGAAATTTCCCATCAAGACGGTGGCGATTTCACAATGAGTCTTGGCAAGATTGTTCGCAACCTTCGTCCACTTGACAACGCCACCATGGCATCACCTCCTTCGTTACCGAAGCTTGATTTGCCTTGTAAGGTTGTAATGAATGGTGCAGAACTAGGCCAGGCGCTCAAGGCTGCAAAACAAGTCGGTGACCTCGTGAACTTCAGCATCGATGAATCCTCGTTCAAGGTTCACGTACGGAACAACACAGACTCCGTTAACATCTCGTTTGACAAAGACGAAATGGACGAACTTGTCTGCGACAGTGCTGCACGGAGCCAGTACAGTTTGACCTACCTTGAACCTCTTTCCCGCCGATTCAACGCAGGAGATAATGTGACAATCCAATTCGGGGAAAATTTCCCGCTTGCTATGAATTTTTCTTTTGAAGGTGGAGCAGCGGTGGTCGACTACTTCCTCGCTCCACGTGTCGAGAGCGATTACTGATCAGTATTCTCTCCAACCATGACCACAGTCTTTGCAGGTCAACATTCGAGTTTCTGGTTCATCGGATGATCGTGTTTGTTCAAGATAGAAGTACACTTCGGTACAATCACACTTCGGACACATATACGATTCTGTTGATAGAACACCTTTGCGCTGGTCTGAGTCTTTGATAATCTCATACTCACGCTTCTCAGCCTTGGTTGTCGTTTTTGTTTTGGAGAGGTCGATTTCCTTCCCATCCATCTTCATCTTGACATTGGCAGGACCTGTGTAGCCACATTTGTAGTTGGTGCACGTAATGTCTCCAGAAGGACTAGGAAAAGATAGGGTCCCACACTTAGGGCAAAACATAGCAGACCATCGACATGTTCCTTTTAATCATGGTGGTTGTGCTTGCAGCAAGGTTTTATTTTTGCTACGGGATAAATTCAATGCCGTTATTGAAGTGACAACATTCAATTCCAATGGTGGATTGGGAGATTCATGTGGCTGTGGTATTCGTGGCAATCTGCAGCCGTTGTCAACGATGAGGGAGATATCCTCGACGTCGAAATCAACGAAGCCCGATTCTCAGTTCATGGCGCAAAAGAGCGCCTTCAAATGATTTCTGAAGGCCATCTGCCTCCAGAGGCCGTTGTTCTGAAGGAGCGATTCCCTGAAGCAAAACCATCTGCTCATGGATCCGCTGAGTTGCCTGAATTTGAGATCCCACAACCAACTGCAAGTCAATTGCAAGTTGCTGATGAAGCGGCTCTTTTGCTTGCGAAGGAAGGCGTTGCAGTTTCTGCAGCCGACCCCGATCGTCGACTGGAGCACCTCCTCAGAGCAAGTGAAGAGCTCCGTACATTGCATCTTACCATGGAAGCACGACTCGTTGAATGGGTTGGCCTCTTTTTACCATCTGCACGTTTTGAGCGAAATCGCACACACGTGGCTGGGCAACTCAGCAGTGTTGATTCTCTGTCTGACTTTGCCTCGATGTTGGATGTCGATGATGCCTACGAGCAACCTTCGGATTCAGAATGGAAGTCGCTACACGATTGGGCGACAATGGTTTCCAAACAGGGGCGACAACTCGATCGACTGGAACATGCGATTCGTGTCGCTGCACAAGTCCATCTTCCATCAACGTCAGCACTTGTCGGTCCACTCCTTGCAGCCCGCTTGTGTGTCGAAGCACACGGCCGCTCACGTCTTGCTCGACTTCCGTCAGGAACCGTTCAGGTCTTGGGAGCGGAAAAGGCGTTCTTCAGTCATTTGCGCAGTGGTACAGCTCCGCCAAAGCACGGTCATATCTTCATGCATCCATGGATCTCGCGCTCTCCACGTTGGGTACGAGGGAAAATCGCACGAATGCTTGCTTCAAAAATCAGTATTGCCGCTCGAATCGATGCGTTTGAAGGGACACCTATGAGTCAAAACGACGTTGATGAAGTTGAAGCAAAGGTTGAGGCGATCAGAAAAGAATTTTCGAAGCCTCCAAGGCGTTGAGGTGGTCGTTTGGCCAAGCATCGACGCATACGACCAGTGTCCGAGACTGTGTTGTTGGAAGGACGAAATGTTTGGACGGTCAATGCCAATCCTAGCGTAGCAGTTCGAGGTGAATCGTTGCGAATGTTCCGAGGTATTGAGCACAGGCGCTGGGACCCAAACCGTTCCAAGCTTGGGGCAGGACTTCTTCGAACTAGGAACGATCCTACGTTGCTATTGCCAAATGCTGGCTCGACCGTTTTGTATCTCGGTGCAGGACACGGTACGACAATTTCTCATCTGCACGATCATCTCTGTGGAGCAAAGAATCGGTTTGGTGGACGACTCGTGGCCGTTGACCTTGCACCACGTTGTCTTCGAGATCTAGCCTACCTTGCAGAACATCGACCAGGATTGGTACCGGTCTTAGGCGATGCAAGGAAGTTCGATACGTGGGGCGTCTTGATTCCGTCTCGCGTCGATTGGTTGTTTCAGGATGTTGCACAAGCGGGCCAGGTTGAGATTTTCCTTTCAGCAGTTCGTCGATTCCTCAGTAAGGACGGAATTGGTTTATTGTCACTTAAGGCAGCGAGTGAACGTCACAATGACGGTGGAGATGATGACATCTTTGCTGCGGCTATCGCTCAGCTCTCAAGCGAAGTGGAACTTCTTGAACACATCAATTTGACAGGATTTGAAGACCAGCACGCACTCTTCGTCGTTCGAAGGAGGTGACTGAATGCCAGAACTTCCTGAAGTTGAAACCGTGCGAAGAGGCTTAGAACAAGCCATGCTTAGAAGAAGGATTATCCAAGTCATCCTCCGTCGAGAGAATCTTCGATTTCCTTTTCCTGATGAATTCGCATCACGTATCACTGGTCGGAGAGTCGATTCCATCCGACGTCGTGCGAAGTACCTCCTTTTGGATCTCGATGACGGACGAGTCATTCTTTCACATCTCGGGATGTCGGGGCGATACACGCTCTTTGATTCAGAAAAGGTCAAGCAATTTGAAGCAACGAAGAACGAAGCGTCGAGATTTGGTTCGGCTACAGGATTTGATGGCCGTCACGACCATGTTGAGTTCCGTTTCGATGATGGAAGCGTTGCGGTGTATACTGATCCTCGGCGATTTGGAATCATGGATTTGATCGAAGTCGGTGAGGAACAAATCCATCCTCTGCTTGAATCATTGGGGCCTGAGCCCTTTGGTGATTGGAGTGCGAAGCAACTTGCCAAAAAATTGCAAAACAAAACAACGAGCATCAAAGTCGCCTTGCTTGATCAACGTGTTGTTGTTGGTGTTGGTAACATCTATGCATGCGAAGCATTGCATCGGAGTGGAATCCATCCTCAACGACAAAGCAAGACCTTGGTTCGCAAAGATGGAAAGCCAAGCAAAAAGTTGCAACGCTTGCATCAAAATGTCGTTCAAGTTCTTGAGCAAGCGGTCGAGGTTGGTGGTAGTTCGTTGAACGATTTTGCAGATGTAAATGGAACACTTGGCTATTTTGGACATCATTTTCAAGCCTACGACCGAGAAGATCAGCCATGCCTGCAAGCAAACTGTGGTGGTACGATTGAACGAATCACGCAGTCCGGACGTTCAACCTTCCTTTGTCCAAGATGTCAACGCTAACTCGCGATGACTCCGAACATCACAGTTGCCGCAAAGCCCCAAAGAACGGCAGCAGTCAACCGGTTCACGATCGAGCCATTTGCACGCAACCAGTCGAGTAAGGGCGTACCAGTCAAGAAAACAGCCACTAAGACATACCAAGCCATATCGATGGTCATACCAATAAACCCAATGACAAGTTTGGTTTCAAGACTCATTCCTGATTCCAGAACTTGGGCAAGTACTGCAACAAGGAACAACGCAATTTTTGGATTGAAGAAGGCAATGGAGAATCCTTCGAGAAATCCTCTCGCCTCGCCTTCCAATTCGTCGTGGCTCTCATCGCTGCTATGTGCCCACATCAACCAGCCGTAGTAGATCAGAAGAACAATGCCAATCCATTGCAGTCCGAGAAAGACTCCCGGTGCTTCCTCAAGCAGGACAATCAAGCCGAAGATGGCAACACCTGCATAGAGGCCAAAGCCGATGCCATGGCCAACAGCGCATAGAACACCGCGACGCCGACCTCCAACGATGGTGTTGCGAATGACCATCAAGAGACTAGGTCCAGGCGAAATGGCACCGAGAAAGAACACTGTGCTTGCAGCGAGAATGGCTTCCCAAGCAAGGTCCATGGCCCTTGGGCGGAATCAAACTTCTTGAGTGCTTTCATAGCAAGAAGAAGGTGTAGCCACCTTTCCAAGGATCGAGTTCAGCATTGGCCTTTGCTGTTGCTTCTTTGTAGATCGTTGTGTATTTCCGACTCTGGACTGTTTTGAGGACAGCACGAAGGAAAGCCTCGTTTGACTGAGCGTGTTGCTCCTTGTTCGCCATGAACAGAAAACTGCATGAATGGTTATGAATGTTTTCTTTTCGCGTCTAAACAATCGATATTTTTACCGTATTATGGAAGTCATCCTCGAATTCGTTTCGGTTTTTGTGATGTGTGTATGTTCATGCGGGGGGCCGTCGAATCCCTTCGATAGATTCTGAATCCTGTTGGACCTGGGAGACGTAGGTGCTGTTCTGAAGGATCTGTACCTGGTCCATGCCATACTCTGTTGTCGGACTCCTTGACTTCACTTGATGCAAACATCACGTGACGGGGCATGGATTCAACATCGTAGTCATCCAAATCCTCCTGAAGAACGACACCTGCCATCTTGAGTTTACGTTTCGCTCGAAGTGCAGACACAGCTTCTTTTCGATGCGATGACCGGAGGATATCGAGACCAAAGTGAGTGCCAATTTTCGCTTCACGACAATCGGGAACGTCGAACCATCGTTCCGAGCGAAGGGTTGCTTGTTTGACGACTTGGAATGTTTTGATGTCGATGGCAGCTAGTCCAGGTGAAACGTGATTGTAGGCGCCTATATCCATGGCAATCCAAGCGGGGCGTCCATCGTTCAGTCGTATCTCGCTTTGTGCAACATAACCAGGACTTGGTCCTACCTTGGTGGTTGTTGAATGACCAAAGACGACAGTACGATTTGGATCGACAGCGTATTCATGTGCATAGAATCGTTTTCGAATCCAAAGCAGTTCCTTATCACCTTGAAGATCAAGTGGCATTCTTGGATCGTAACCTGCGTGAACAAGCCGTACGTCATCGAGGACAATATGGTTCGGAAGGTTGTCCATCCACAT
>CATISI010000180.1 GCA_949538025.1 Candidatus Poseidoniaceae archaeon | reverse complement strand
GGTTCCGATGAGGAAGACAAGCGTGCCATTGGAACCTATGCGAAGGAATGGCTGGAGGAAACGGCTGGAAACATTCTCGGTATTCTCCCATCACCCGATGTCCTTCTTGCAGAACCGGTTGAAGACCCTCGTAAAGCAGAAATTGGCGAGCAAGTCGAAGCATTGTTGAGTGAACGAAGCATTGCGCGCGCCAACAAGGATTGGCCCCGGGCTGATGAAATCCGAGATCAACTCAACGCCCTTGGTGTCGTGGTTACCGATACGGCAGACGGTCCGGTTTGGGATTTGCAGTAATCACTCTTCTTCAGAAGAAGTTGGAGGAGTCAGTGGAGGCAATTCCGGAACGAATTGCTTTGTTTCATCTTGCCACTGATTTTCAATGATGACCGTTTGGTCTGCACTAAGGTCAGCATCCTCGTCGTTTCCTCTTGTCAACAATCCAACCGCAACAAGTAGCAATGCTACGAGAATGACAAGAAGTGATTGAGGGCCAATGAGTGATGAATCGTTGGATGAAGCATCTTCAACATCCTCGCCAAGAATGCAATTTGGTGGGCATTGTGAATCTCTTCCTGTTTCAGTTCCACCAGTGGTTTCGTTTCCTTGCTCCGTTTCTCCTGTGGATGTTTCATCGACTGGGTCAATGGTTGAACCTCCGGTGTTGTCTTGAGGCTCCAGAACAACGTTCACACCAGTCCGTTCACCATTGTTCATCGGAACTTCGTAGTAATCCTCCAACTGAGACAAATCGATGTGTGTGTTGGCATGTGTGGATTGTGTAATGATGCCGAAGTGACGTGTATCGCCAGTTGTGAAGATATTGTTCAGAACGTTGCTTTGCATGGATGAATAACTGTCTGTGCTCGATGACCATGTTGCAGCAATATCATCAGGATTGAGCGCCATGGCCATTTCCATATCTGCAAGAATGCTTGACCATGATTGTGTTCCTTCTGTGACGGAGCGATCTGTAACATCCACTGCCTTGTTGAAACCAGGTCCTTCGACGATTTCCCAATCGTCACCCTTGAGCTCAGACATGATGTCAACATCACCAAAGACAGGTTGTCCGTTGACGATGGTGAGTCGGACATCCGCATCAATGGCTTCGATAAGGTTTCGATATGGGTCTTGATGGAAGGTGTCCATGACAACAAGATCAGCATAGAGTCCAGCATTGATGGTTCCGACTGAATCATCCCAGTTGTTACCTAAAGCAGGATTCTTTGTGACCATGGTCGCAAGGTCGTAGTTCGAGAAATAAGAATTGAGATTGTTGGTGTTCCACAGATCTGCGACCTTCAACTCGTGAAGAACGTTCTTTGATCCACTCGGCCCCCAATCAGGTGCTAAGGAAATTCTGACGCCAGCTTGGTCAGCAGCGATCACATCGGTTGTGTCTCCGTATAGTAGGAGGTTCGACAGTGGAGACCATGCAAGGTCGGCACCAACCTCACCCATCTTTTGGAACTCAGCGGATGTGAGCGCAGTTCCATGGACCACGACCAATTCGCCGACTAAGAGGTTGTTTTGGACGAGAATATCAAATTCAGCACGACTCGATTCATCGACACCCTCGGAAAGGTGGAGGTACCAAGCATTCAAACTCCCACTGCTGTTTCCAGACGTAATGTGGCTTCCAGTGTAATCAGATTCGAGCGTTGTAACTTTGGTGTGGATTCCATCGCCACCAAAATTGTACAACTCGATGTTGCGTGAGAGCATGCTGTCCCAAGCATCGGTGTTGCTCGATGGTGAACCTTGAACGGCTGTGACGCCTCCAGCAACCGCCATAACCTCAGCGTACTTCATTTGTTGGTCGGCCATATTCCACATCGAAGCGGTTTGAACAAAGGTCTTCATCCAAGAAATGTCGCGTTTGTAGTTTGGATTGTTCTTCCACTGATTCCGGTTTGAGTAGCCACCCTCCTCTGATTTGACGGAGGTATGGACTTCGAAATCCCATAGTGGAATATGGTTGTAGTGCATGTGATTGTGTGAATCGATCAATCCGGGGTAAATCGTACCGTTTGTTTCAATGATTTCAACACCGGTCAAATCAACGTTCTGTGGAATATTATCTCCGCCCCATACAGCCTCAATTTTGCCATCACGCACCAAAACACGACCCTCGTTGATGACATCATCTTCGTTGTTCATTGTGACGACTCGACCCTTCAGGAGCATGGATTCAACAAACCCGCCATCACTAATGCCAAAGCAACCGATCATGTTCTGAGCTACATCAAACGACTCGTCTTGAGCGTATCCCGGTGTGGGCGGTCGGACCTTCCAAATGGTCCCATTGTCGAGTGGAATGTAGGAGTTGCCGTACCATGAATCTCGGGCAGGATAGGACAAGGAGTCAACCAGTGTACCATCAACACCGTAAAGATTCACGGTATCTCCATCGTAATAATCCAACTCGATACGTGAGGCATTGATGAAAACGGAAACATACTCGCCTGGTTGTAGAATTGTGTTGCGTGCCAATTGACACGGAGCACTTCCTCCGTCAGCAATGTCGTCCAAAACCCAATTTGAGATGTTGATGGCTTGGTCGGTTGGATTGTGCAACTCGATAAACTGATCAGAAAATTTTCCGTATTCACCGTCGCCGTTCCAATCGGTTGCGTTGTAACAGTTTGAGCACGTCTCGTTGTTTTTCATTCCGTTCGGGGATGCGAGAACTTCTGAAATAACGATTGAATGTGTCGACGTGTCTTCGTTTGCTGTCTCTTCTGAAACACCTTGTGGAGCCACGAGAACACTGAGGAATAAAAATGCAGTCAGGATAGTCATCAGTCTGCTCATGTCCAATGCTTGACCGTACAGCACATCAATCCGTCGATTCAGGACTTTGGTGAAATGCATGGGCACTTATACTGTGAGTGTGAGGGTAACACATGGCGACCGTGGAAATGCAAGAGGCATCATTCAACAACATCATCGAGGAGAACAACCTCGTGATTATTGATTTCTGGGCCGAATGGTGTGGACCGTGTCGTGCTTATGCTCCTGTCTTTGAGCGCGTTTCTGAGGAATTCCCCAATGTCGTTTTTGCGAAAGTCGATACAGAGGTTGAGCAGGCGCTTGCTGGTTCATTTGGCATTCGATCCATTCCAACGACAATCGCCTTCAAGCAAGGCATTGGTGTGTTCATGCAACCCGGTGCTCTTCCTGAAGAGGCGCTCAAAGATTTGATCACCAAACTGCAAGATTTGGATATGGACGAAGTTCGTGCTGAGCTTGAATCACGAGAATCTGAAGACGTAGCATGAGGCAAAAAGCGTCTTATGTCGGATTTGTGACGCAAGGACAATGCGAAGCATCTCAATGTTGTTGATTTTCCTTCTACCATCCCTTTTATCAGGATGTTTTGGAGAAGATTTACAGAACATTGCCGGCGGCTCCCCCGATGAAATCTATCCCGAACCTTGGGACCGATCGGATCGTGAATACGACAACAGTGACGTCTTTTCCAGAGTCACAAAAAATGGAACATATGATATCGGCCCAGTCCAATCTGTTTTTGTCCCAGTTCCGAGCATTACGCTTGCTGATGGGGGTGCGGGTGCTGCGGGGGGTGCGGAAGTTCATCTTGGTCTGTGGTTGCCAGTTATCGAAGGATGCGATTATTCATCCACTGAAAATTTGAGTTTGGAATGTCAAGTTCCTGTTATTGCAGAAATTGGACCGTATTATAGTGACGGAGATGTTGATGCCACGACACCAGCAAATCGTTTGGGTCGCATGCTCATTGAGAATTATGTTCCTCATGGATACGGAGTTGCTCAGGTTTCCGTTTTTGGAACCGGTGAATCAAACCACTGCATGGATTTGATGGGTACGGATGAGCAACGCGGTATCGATGCTGCGGTGACATGGCTCGGAACTCAATCATGGTCAAATGGCAAGGTTGGAATTATCGGAAAATCCTACGACGGTTCTACACCATGGCAAGCAGCAACGTTTGGGAACCCACATCTCGCAACCATCGTACCTATGTCAGGTCTGATAGGTGTTCACGAATTGATGTGGAGAAACGGTAGCATGGAAGCACGAGGTATGATCATGCACAACGGCGTCTATGGCTCGTTTGGAATCGATGGTGATGCAGAGGACAGCCACACGCTCTGCGAGGGTTATGTTGAGGGTTATGTGAACGGTCCAGCCGCTTACTTAAGTGGAGGTATGGTCGATTATGCAGGGAACACTTACTGGACAGAACGATCGTTCCTTGACCGTGTTCTTCAGAACTACAATGGGTCCGTGTACCTAATTCAGGGAATGCAAGATTGGAACGTTGATCCTCACATGTCGTTCCCAGTTCACCAGCAAGTTGCAGATGCTGGAATCGAAATCAAGACGCTCGCAGGACAATGGGCCCACGATTATCCTGACCGGGTCGAGGGCCACTCTTCGCAAGGTCCAGGACGTGGAGCTGAAGCTTATCCATACACGCTTCGCTGGGATTGGGCTGATGAAATGTTGTACTGGTTTGATTGGTACCTCAAAGGCGAAGGCCGAGCGCCAACACTTGGTGTGGAAATGCAAGACAACCGAGGCGGATGGCGATTTGAACAGACCTATCCTCCAATGGATGTCGAAAACCTTGTCCTGACAGGAAGCGATCTTGCACCAACGGGTTCAACCGTTTCAGCAACAAGCTCAGTCACGTTGAGTTATGGACCATTTGACAAAGAAACTCGAATCATTGGAATGCCAACCTTCCACATTGATGCCACCCCAGGATTAACTGGAGGTCATCTTTTCATTGAAATGACGGACGGTACAGGTATGCATCTTGGTCATGCCGTCATGGACCTTCGTTACCATGCAGGAGGACGAGATGGTCAGGAGGTGCTTGTTCCGTTTTCATCCGTCACGGCCATGATGGAATTTATGCCGATGGATGTTGTTCTACAGGAAGGAGAAGGCATCATTCTCCAAGTCACTCAGACTGGCGAGGACTACGTACCCTCACCAGCTGCTTCCGGAGCGGTGACAATTGACTGGTCTCAGAGCACACTCACGTTGCCACTGATTGAGCGAAGTTGTGACGATCTTTTCCAAGCACCAATGCTCGATTACTCCTCTGACGGCGGACGCCAATGCTAGGCTCAAAACAACGACAAAATGTCGCTGAATACGTTCTTTGCATCACCTGATGATCGTTCAACCAATCGACGCACAATCAACTCAGGTGTTGAACGTGCAAGGCAATTTCGTTTTGGCGTACGATCGACAATCAATTCGAGATGTTCATCAAGACCGTTGGCCTCAATTCCATCGATGCGTAAATCATCGCTTCCGTATGCATCAAGGATGGCAGGAGCGAGGTGTGTGACCAACACCATGCTCGAATCGGATTGCTGTTGTGCGGCTCGCAACATACCTGCGATGATACGCGCACCTGCACCTGGTTCGGTGATGGCTTCAAGTTCATCTGCAAGGATGAGTTTTGGTTGGTCGTTGCTGACAACATTGGCAAGGTCGACCAACGTTGTCTCAAGTGCACCAGCACTCTGTGTTCCGCTTGATTTTGCGAGGACGTGAAGGGCTTCAACACGGCCAACAAACGCATGCTTTGCTGGAACTGGGAGGCCCATATGCGCAAGAATCGTGATATGAGCAACCAACTCCAAAAGCGTCGTTTTTCCACCACTGTTTGCTCCGGTAAGAAGAGCAATAGGTTGTTGATCTCCTTTCGGTGCTGCTCGACCTAGGCCGTAATTCACCGGTTGGACATCACCATCTATGAAGAGGTGACGGCCGTCTTCGAACCAGATGCCATGATGAACCAATTCTGGAAGTTCTGCGTTGTTATGCATAGCCCAAGAAGCAATGCTGTACCACATATCATGCTCGACGAGTCTTTGAATTGCGTTCTCACACAATGGTTTGAGGTCGGCAAGTTTCGTGGCAAGACGGAGCAATTGATCGTTTCTGCTGTCGTTGATTCGACGCTCAAGTTCATCGTTGATTTTGTCAAGAACGGAACGATTGAGTTTAACAGGCCAATTTGAGGCGTAGAGATCGAATGGTGCTTGAAGTCCACTCGCTTCGAGATACACTGAAAGTTCACTACGGCCTTGTTCGAGGATATCCGTGATGACGTCTTCGGTTGCCGAAGCAAGTTTTCGTTGAAAGGTCGCAGCATCGGCCAACGCTGCAAGCATATCGGAGCCAGTCAGGTCCAGTGATGCTGTCTCCATTCCAGAAGAGATTCGTTGGTTGAGGTCTTCTTCCATTCGTTTCGCCATGTTCCAGAGTCCATCACGGATTTCTTCCATCGCTTCGACGTCACCGGAATCGCTCATCATCGCGAAGACGCTGGCCAACTGTTCAAGCCCGTCCGTTTCTGAAAAGATGGCTTTGAGTGTTGGGTGAATGTCTCCATTGCCTTCGTTCTTCCACTGCATCAAGTCGAGAAGCACCTTCAGGGTCTTTCGATTGTTTGTGAACCAATCGAGGGTGAACTCGGGAACCATGACGTCTGCTCGTCCTGATTCTGGAAGGACCAACCATCCGGGAGGCAATTCTTCAGGACCATGGCGCCCAACCCAGGTCACGGATTTGAAGACGGTGTAGTCCTTCCACGTCTCTTGAGCACTCGGTGTCAGGATACGAACATAGGAAGCCCACTCTGGGTGCTCCTGTTGGCTGACAATGACCCGTTCGTAGCGTTGGTTTGGACGTCGAGTGTAACTTAGATCTTTGAACAGGGAACGAAGATGAGCAAACGCTTCTGGGGTTTCGATGGCAAAATCCAACATCGACTGACATCGAACACGTCGCTCCTGAAGTTGATGAAGTGGCATCAACATCTGCATTCTCGATGAACTGGCGGTATTGGATGAAAATTTCTGAAGCGAAGCAATGAGCTGCGCATGCAACTTATCAGCTTCTGGGGTTGCGAGAAACGTTGTCTCTGCACCATTGTATTCTCGAGCAAGAGTAAGCGCACGTTTGATGGATATGCCCTCGACTTCAGCGATTCGAGAGATGTCGCCTGACTCAAGAGTCTTAATCAACTCATGACGACCTCCGAAATGATCGTCCAAACGTTTCATCAATCGCTCGCCAATTCCAGGCAAATTGCTTAGCACCATCGAGCACCATGGTTTGTCAAGGGCTTTTGAGGATACCCCTCTCCTCGACACTATTCTTGGTAATCTGGCATGTTCAATTCAACAGCAAACAATGGGTCGACATGGGTTGAATCATGGTACGCAACCACAACACCACCATCACGAAGGATGGCCAAACTTGCGAAGTCGAATCGGATATCGTTTCCAGCACCTGAGGTCGAGTCGAGATCACCTTGGCCAATGTAGGTCATGGTATCTGGGCTGAGGTCTTCACTGTAACCACGTGTGTGGAACAGGACGTCAACGTCGGGTCCTTCGCTCGATTGGTATCGTACGTTCAATACAAAGAGGTCGTGCTCACCATTCGCTTGGAACTCCCACTCTTCAATGCTCGAGGCCTCTCCACCGAGATCGTACGTGTAATTGTCCCATGAAAGGGCACCATCTCGAGATGTATAATGCGTGAAGGTCGTACCTGCGTTGGCGACGCAGTGAATGGTACCGGTCATATCAATTTGGCAATACTCGCTTGGGAATTGCACGGCAACCTCATTCCATGAAAGCGTCGTGTCGAGGAAGGCTGCATTGCCGTTATCGAAGTATTGCGGGAAGAGCAATCCTCCACTTGGGACTGCAAAAGCTCGCATTTCCTTGTGGGGTTTGTTCACGTCCCAGTAGAAGTCAAGTGAAGCATTAGTGAAGTCGAAATCGACCTCGATGTCTGGTTGAGACGAGGATCTCCCTGGGAATTGGATGGGATAGTAATTCAGACCATCAACGGAGATTTGTCCACCTGCATTCTGCGTTTGATGCCAGAAATTGGAAATGACGAGCGACGCCCATTCTCCGTCGCCGATGCTTGATGAAATTGGACCAACAACTTCGACCTGCCAACTTCGATCGTAGAACGGCTCTGTGATTCGATTGTAACACCACTTCCATTCCATTTCAGAATCATCGTAGAGAATGGCATAGAATTTGTCGAGTTTGAGGTCACCACCAACATAAGGGAACCACGACATGGAGATGATGTCACCATTTGTCGCTTGGACAATGCTTCCTTCACCAAGGCCTTCCGTTCCAGGGTTTGTGGGAATAAAGGTTCTGCATTGAAGGTCAGGTGTAACTCCTGGAATCCACGTGTCCCATTCGTGGCCTCGGTCAACCGACCATACTGGGTATTCCCCGCCTATGTTGAGGATGGAGCCTTGAATGGTAGTGGCGATGTAGTGTTCACAACAGTTTCCTCCTTTTGATTCATCAAACACAGCCCACGTCATGTTTGTTGTTTCGTTTGTTCGCAAATCCACGGTCATAAATTCACGCGGCATTTCATGCGTCTTCTCATCGATGAGGACATAGTCGTTCCATGTGGGCTTGACTTCCTCAGTCTCAATAATGGCTTCTCCATCACCAAAACACCCTGCGAGGACCATGCTGCTGACCAGCATCATGGCGAGAATCGCTCTGCGCATGGTCTGGCTACTCGTCGGCTGTTTTCAAATCCTTGCAAAGAGCGCTAAAGGTCCGAAGCCCATGCAACGTATGACTTCCAAACCAAGTCAATGCCTCTCCATCGATGCATTGAGTCCATGGCCTCGGTCCACCCAATGCCTCGACAGCATCGCAAATCGCCTCGCCTTCTTTTTTGGAAAACTCATGTGGCTCGCTCGATAACAACAGGCCCTCAACATTGTGAAGTTGGATGGCTTCAGGTGTAACAACCGGGTAGCCGTTCCCCTCTGGTTCAATATCGGGGACATTGAATCCACAATGTTCGAGCAATGCTCCAGCATACTTCGTGGGTGCGACAGCCATCAATGGATCGTGCCAAATCATCGGCAAAACGGTTGGACCTGTAACGAACTTGGTTGCAAGTTCCGCGTGGATTGCATCAGCGAGTTCCTCAGCCTTTGGTGCGAGATTCAGTAATTGACCAAGCTCCAGGAGCATTTCTGGGACCTGGCTAGGATGTTCAACCGTGCTCACGTACACTTCAATTCCAGATTCCATCAAAGCCTCATAGAATTCCCTTGGATTCTCCTCACGGTCCAATATGACCAGATCCGGTTGTGCGTTGCGTATCTTGTTCAGATTGGGTGTTTTGGTTCCACCGACGATCAGAACATCTTGAACGAACGATTCAGGGTGGATACACCACGGTGTTCGACCGACAAGTTGGGACTTGTCAAGGCCTAATTCTGCAAGCGTCAAGGTAAGACTTGGAACGAGCGAAATCACCCGCATATCTCAACCTCAAACCTTCTTGACGCGATACGACACTTGAGCACCATCGACATTGAAGGATTCCACATCAGCAGGTGGTTGATCTTCAGCGAAGGCAATACCGGAAGCACGCGTTTCTTTGGAAATCCACACTCGATCCTCTTCAAAAAGTTCAGGAGCATCTGTCATCCAGACTTCAACGTCGATCATCGCTTCAATCTCCAAGTCCATGTCCTTACGTTTCGATTGAATCCGTCGTGTAATATCACGAGCAAGACCCTTGGAGAGAAGATGAGGCGTATCCTGCATGTCAAGGACAAGGCTGACATGCAATGCATCATCGCCTTCGCCTACCGTAATTGTGGCTGCAGCGTATCCTTCACGTTCCGCACGTCGAACTTCAACATCGGATTCGAGAATATCAACGCCCATGATGGTGCATGAACCGTTTCGAATGTCAGCAAGCAATGCATCTTGGTCAGGGTGATTCTTGATTTGACTGGCGATAGCGTTGACATCTCCCTTCGCTCTTGGAGCGAGTGCTCTGAAGTTGACACCAAGCTCGACTTGTTGGAAACGGTCAAGGTCGGTTTCGACCGAAATGCTCTCGACGTTGAGTTCCTCACACAACAAATCGTGATAAGCCTCAAGGCTTGGGCCGGCAACAATCCATCCTTCAGCACAAGGAAGTCGTTGACGACGTTGTGCATCAATACGAATACGACGGCCTGTTTCGGCGAGTTCACGGACCAAGGCCATCTCATGCTCGAGTTCAGTATCCTGAAGCGGGAGTTGTTGCGTTGCAGAAACGAGGTCTTCATTCCATGCATCAGCTGTTGCGCCCTGGGTCGAGCCAGGTGTGCCAATTGGCCAGACGGCAGTATGAACCGTTTCACCAGTCAAGTTTCGATGAATGGTATCAACCATGAATGGACTTACTGGTGCAATCAATCGGCACAACGTAACGAGAATTTCGTGCAACGTGTGCTGACAAGCGAGTTTGTCACCTGATTCTGCTTCATCCCACAACCGTCGCCGACTTCGGCGAACGTACCAATTCGACAAATCGTTGACAATGAAATCCTCGAGTTCTCGGCAGGCCTTATGGAAGCTCCAGTTTGTGAACCCTTCATGGTATGCCTTTGCCGTACTGTGTAGCTTGGACAGAATCCAGCGATCGAGTCGGGAACGACTTTCGTAGGATGAGGTGGATGAAGCAGGATCAAAAGCATCCAAAGCAGCATAATCTGCATGGAATCGGTAGACGTTCCACAAAGTTAGGAACATCTTGGCATAGGTCTCCCGAACGCCATTGGAGTCAAACTTCAATGGGTTCCATGGAGCACCTGCAGTGACCATGTACCATCGTGTTGCATCAGCACCTTCTCGATTGAAGTGGTCCCAAGGGTCGACAATGTTGCCACGTGACTTGGACATTTTCTTGCCTTCAGCATCGAGAATCAATCCAAGCGATAGGCATCGCTTGTATGCAGGTGAATCGAACACAGTCGTGGATACAGCGAGCAGAGTGTAGAACCATCCTCGAGTTTGATCGACACCTTCACAGATGTAATCGACCGGGAAGGAAGCGTCGAATGTCTTGTTCTCATCGAATGGATGGTGCCATTGAGCGAATGGAGCACAACCTGAATCGAACCAACAATCCATTACGAACGGTTCACGGTGCATGGGCTTTCCATCGTTTGAGACAAGAGTGAATGCGTCGACGACAGGTCGGTGCAAATCGACGTCATCAGGGCATTCAGGATTCTCAAATCCTGCAGCATTTGCCTTTGCAATTTCTGCCTGCAACTCGGCAATCGAACCAATGCATTTCATGTTTCCATCTTCGTCTCGCCACACAGGGAGTGGCGTTCCCCAGTAGCGTTCTCTGGAGATGGCCCAATCCTTGACGTTGCGGAGCCATTCTCCGAATCGCCCCTCTCCGACCCAGTCAGGCGCCCACTCAACACCATCGTTGAATTCGAGAAGGCGTTCCTTAACAGCCGTCATTCGAACGAACCATGAATCCATGGCGTAGTAAAGGAGCGGGTGATCGGTTCTCCAGCAATGAGGATAATCGTGGAGGTAACTCTTCTCTCGATAGAGCAAGCCAGAAGCAATCGAATCGTTTTGGCCAACGAGAATGTCCATGACAGAATCATCGCAAGATTTGACGTATCGACCATCCAGTTCTGGATGGACACCATCAACGAAGTTTCCTTCCATGCTGACAGTGTGGTACGCCGGAAGACCTACTTCCATCCCAAGATTGTAGTCATCTTCACCGTACATGACTGCGGTATGAACCACACCAGTACCATCGGTGGTTGTGACCCAATCTGCTGACAACACGGTCCATGCCGTTGTTGAATCGCCACGGGGGACAGCATTTTGGAACAATGGCTCGTAGGATTTGCCAACCAACGAAGAACCTGGAATCTCTTCAATGATATCGACATGGTGACGGAGTACTTCACCCATCAAATCCTTTGCGAGAATCAATTCCTCACCAACAGATGCACCACCACGTCCTTGCCAACCTTCGGGTTCTTCTCGAACACGACAGCGTGCATAGGTCACATCCGGTCCAACAGCAAGACCAACGTTTCCTGGTAATGTCCAAGGCGTGGTGGTCCAAGCGAGGATGGATGCTGAATCATCAACCAATTTGAATTTCACATAGACCGATGGCTCCTCGACTTCTTTGTAGCCCAAAGCTACTTCATGGCTCGAATAGGATGTTCCAGTTTGTGGACAATATGGTAAAACTTTGTGGCCCCGGTAGAGCAAATCTTTGTCGAACATTTGTTTGAGAGCCCACCAACACGACTCGACATAATCGTTGTGTAATGTGACGTATGGGTTGTCGAGATCGACCCAGTATGCCATGCGTTCAGTCATTTCTCTCCAAGCACTTTCATACGTCCACACACTCTCACGGCAAGCATCATTAAAGGCTTGCATTCCGAATTCTTCGATGGCTTCGTTGCTCATCAAATCGAGTCGTTTCTGAACTTCAATTTCGACTGGAAGCCCGTGCGTATCCCAACCACCTTTTCGTTCGACAAGAAAACCTTCCATGGTCTTCCAACGGCAAACGAGATCCTTGTAGGCTCGAGCCACAACGTGGTGTATACCTGGTTTTCCGTTGGCCGTTGGTGGGCCTTCGAGGAAAATGAAGGGTGCACCTGTTCGGTTTGAATCGATGGACTGCTGGAACGTTCGCTCGTTCTTCCAAGTTTCAAGGAGTGCCGTTTCGAGGGCAACAGCATCGAGTTCACCTGCCGGATTTGGTCGAACCATGGTTTGCGAATTGGCCCCTTGTTTTCAATCTCTCCCCTCAATCAGAGCAGCCGTTAGGACTGACACATTCAAGTCCTTTGAAAATCAGGCAAAGGCATGGCCGCCTCTCCGAAGGGACGTGGAGTTGCTTTGCTCGTGCTCTTTCTGTTCGTCATGGGTCCATACACTACCTTTGCTCCACCTGCTCCAGTTGTTCACTTGAATGATGAGCATACTGTCGTTTCGGTTGGCGAAAATACGCCTGTAACCATCGATATTCGTCCTAACCAAGCCAGTTTGACATCGTTTGAGCTCGATGTTCCTACGAGCTCAGGAGCCATCACCTCGCTTGACATGAGCATTCAATCCAAGACGATGGAGAATTCCCAGACTATACTTTGGGAAGGCGATGCGGCTTGGAACCACGTGGATGCAGTGAAGAACAACACCTTCTCACAATCAGGCATTCTGACCGGAGATGGCTCTGCTCCTGGATATGATTTCAACAACGGAGCACAAGGTTGGACCTTCTCCAATTCCTACAGCGGTCGCGTGACAACGCCGTCGTGTGGCTACAATGGTTCGAGTGGTGGATCGATCCGAACTTATGCGGGCTCAACCCATGCAACTTCACCAGCAACCAATCTCGCAGGACGTACCAACATCCCGTTCCACGCATGGGTGCATGAAGGTCGGTCAGGTTGTGGTGAGACGCCTGATTCCGGTGAAAACCTTCAGTTGAAGTACAAAACAGCAGGCGGTCAATGGACAACATTCCACACCTTCCAAGGTGGTGGTTCACAAACCAGCAATTTCCAATATTCGACAATCTTGCCTGCAGCGGCACTCCATTCCACATCGCAATTCCGCATCCAACAAACTTCTGGTAGCGGGACCTGCTGCGATTATTGGTTTGTTGATGACGTCAAAGTGGTCATCCCTCCATTGACATCATGGACGAGTCCAACGTTTGGATACAATTCGTCCAACAGCTTCTCACTCGCTATGGGTCCTTATGCTCCTATGCACATTAATGCAGGCTTACCTACGGGTTCGAGTCTCACGTGGACCCTCATCGACGCCACGACTGGAGACAATATTTCAGGATTTGAAAACATCGAAGGTACTCTCGTTCATCTCGATGCGGTTGATTGGGAGACGTACGGCTCCCTACGCCTGCGTATGATTTTCGAGGGGTTGGATGCAAGTTCCATGCCATCGGTTGAATCCATTACAGCAGGTGGTCTACTCAAAGACACCTTTTCCACGGATCCGATGGAACGTGGTTGGACGATGAACAACAGCACCTATCTTGCCGGTTCCATCACATCGATTGCCAATGGAACAGTGCATTCGCCATGGTTCACGAGCAATTCTCCGCTTGCTGGGTACCAGATTGCGGCGACAATGCAAGAATACGATGCTTACGTGCGCCACGATGAAGCAGACCAGTGGGTCGCCATCACGCTTCCTTACTCTGGTCAGCTTGACGCCAACGAGCATGCTTTCCAACTCATGTTCATGCATAACTCAACACAACCTGCTCACATCGATGAGATTCAGGTAACAATGTCAACGGGCGGTCGTGTGCATTCACCTTCGTTGGATTTGAACGGAGACGGTCTGCTTGAATGGGGGGACCCAGATGTTCGCATCGGCTCATGGGGCTTCCAAGATCACTTTTCAACTGGTGAAAAGACCCATCGCGCATCCTTCGGATTTGCAGGCCTTGCCGAGGCCTCCATGTGGATTTCTGCTTCGAATCTCGAGCATTTTGCAGTTTCAGTATCCAGTGAAAACGGAAACATGACAGGTCTGTCATTGCGCATTGCTGGGTCGACCATCCTTTCGAGGCCATTAGACAACGCAACCGTTTACCGCCTCGAACTCAATGCGTCAGAATATGCACTTATGCAATCAATGTTGAGCAGCCAGAGTGCGTTGTTGAATAACTTGGGCCAAGGCTTTGCTCTCGTTGAAATCGAGGCATATGGAAACGGTGTTGCCACCTTTTCCAATCTTGCAGCGCCTTATTCAACCATGGTTTCCATCTCTGCTGATGCGCAATCACCTCTCGTGATGGCTGCAAATGCTGCTTATCGCACGCCTGGCTCATCACCATCGATCACGTTCCCATTTGCTGGTTTGTCGAATGGAAAAATGACCGTTGAAGTCACGGACATGGAGTTCAGTGATGACGTTGCTGCTGGCATGGTCACCGTGGAAAATGCGTCGACTCCATTGACACCTTCCCAACGCTGGCTTTCCTTCACCACCCGATTTGCCGTTGATACCGCACGCACCATCTCACTGATTCGACTTGATGTACAAGGAGAAAACAATCATGCTACGTGGTTGCTACCAACTGGAGGAGGAACTGCACTAGGACAAGCAGACAGTGATCTCATCGAATTGCATCCAACAGAAGCGTTCAGCATCTCAGAAACATCGGCAACGATGCGTGAAATAACCGTGAAATTCCGCGTTGAGCAAGGATGGGATGATGAAGATTGGCTTACTGCTTCGATGCGTCTCGTTCTCGATAACAGCGTTATTTCACGACCAGGTCAATACATGTGGAATGGCCTCGGAGGAGGGCAAGCGTTTGAGAATGATTTGGTCATCAAATCGGTCGATATCATGGACGATCATGGTGTTATTGATCCGTCCACCGAATACCTTGCAGCTGGCATGGGCTTGAATTTCACGATTGACATCGGTTACGAGGGTGTTGAGAGCATCGATGCATTTGCAGACGGTGATGCAGAGGTACAGTTGTGGCAAGGAAATACCATGGTTGCCAATACCACCAGTCTCGATGTCGACATGTGGAATGTTTCCGATGTGGCCCCATTTTCATTCGGAGATTTGTCGTGGACTGTCCGCGTGATTCCACAGAACGGTGGTGATGTTGTCAGTGATTCTGAATACACTCGAACGTTCAAGATCGACCCAACCGCTCCGGCAGTCATCGATTCGACGGTTGCATGGTACGACCATCGACTCGCATCAACCAGTCAAACGGTTCAGTTTCAGATTCTCGACCCTGTGTTGTTGCCATCCGATGTCCGTGTTATGCTTTGGAGAGAATGGGTGGATGACGTCGATTTGAACGGTTGGCCTAGTCCAGATGAATACAAGCAACGTTCGCTCATTATCCCAACCGATTTGACCCTTTCAACAGGAATCTACACGCTCTTGTTCGATGATTCCATGGGTTCCCAAGGCCAGAAGGTTGCAGGATATTTGGTCGGTCAGGATGAATCTGGGCAAACACTCGAAGATGGAGGAACAGGCGAAGAAGCCGAGCACTTGTTCATGTACCAAATTGGACCGGATGGGCCTCCCACTCTGACCTCAACCGCCATGTCATGGACTGGTGGTGCACAACCGTGGTTGCATCCTGAACAGGCTTACACATTGCGTGTCGATATGAGCGAACCCAATGGTGCCTCGGATTTGACAACGGTTGAAATCCAACTTGCTTCAAACATCCTCACTTCACCTCTGTCCTTTACATGGGATTTCAGAACCGATTCATGTACATCAAACAGCGTCCATCTGATTGTCAACGATTGTGCCATGCTTGCCCTTGATGGGACAACGGCAGGACCTTACGAGAAGGACACGCGACTGGTTGCTGACCTCGAATTGGCGTGGACTACTCCGGACCTCGGCGATACTTTCCGTGAACCGAGTGTGAAGATTATCGATCGTGCAGGACAGGAAGTCATCCAAACATTCCCTGCACTTCGGTGGCGGTTTTCACCTGCATTGACCATCCCACAAGAATCCGTTTCGTTGGTTTTGACCCAAGGGACGGTTCTCGATGATGGCGCTCGATTACCACCGAATTCGCCGTTTGAATTGACAGGTGGTTTGGTGTTTGCTACAACAGAAGAAACACCCGATTTCAACTGCAGTGTAGAGGTCATGTTTGCTGGTCAAACCTACTCGGCAGAAACGTACAATGGAATTTGGAACGTTGAACTCCGTTCACCACAAGCCTCGGGAACCATTCCATTGACCTGGTCGGTTGGTTGCTTGCCACCTCAAGGCGTCGACGCCACCGAGAAAGAATCCTCGGTGAAGTGGATGGTTGTTGACGGACTTGGTCCTCAACCGATTGAGGTGCAAACACCCCGTCCCGGCTCGATTTTATCTGCCGATGAACACGATGTGACGATCGTCCTCTCTGAAGAAGGTGGAATTGACTTTGAATCGTTGCGATTAGCATGGTGGGTCGAAGATACAGAAACGGGAGAATTCATTCGAGGGGGTGACAGTCCATTCCTCCTGCAAGGGACAGAAATCAGTGGCTTGAGTCTCATCGGAACAGGAACGATGGATTTGAGCGTCATCACGGACGATATGTTGGTGGATCGCTTTACGGTTTACGTTCTCATCGAAGGCCGAGACCTTGCAGGCAACCTTGTTCTTGGAGAAGCAGGTTCATCCGCAGGTAATGCGGTTACGTCATGGCTTATGGAATGGCGACAGCCGAAGTTTGAACTAGAAACTCCAGCCATGGAATACTCACGCTTGAACCTCCAACAAGGTGATTCGACCGCCGTCCAAATCTTCGTCAAGAATGTGGGGACATTGGACGGAACGACAGATGCTACGATCTCCGTTGTCCGTGCTGATGGTACGTCAGAAGTACTCCGTCAAACCGAACTCGAGGTTGTAGAGGGTGGCCTAGGTACCATTCTCATTGATTGGGCTCCTGAGCAAGTGGGACTCCAATGGCTCGAAGTACAGCTCGAAAATGGTGTCAAAGGCAACGGTCCTTCGGTTGATGTTCGACCGAAGAGTGACCCTTCCTTCAGCGAGGCTGTGTTTGGAGATGTGAATCCAATTCTTGGGTCCATTGGCGCATTGCTCGGCCTGTCAATCATTCTCGCTCTATTGCTCATGGCTCGAAATGCAACTGTGCGACGCGGCTCGAAATCGGAATACGAATGGGACGAATATTCAGATTATCTCGACGAGGATGAGGAAGAGGACATTGATGATGATGCAGATTTGAACTTGAGTGAACCGATTCAAGAAACAGAACCGGTTGCTGCAACGACACAAACCGCTTCTGCCGATGGTTGGACTCAAGGCTCAGATGGCGTTTGGTGGTGGCAGAATCAAGAAGATGGAAGTTGGTGGTATAAGGATGCCAATGGAGAAATTTTGCAATACAAATGATGCATTATTTCTATGAAACACGAGTTCGTGGGATGGTCATGAGCGAGCAGGATGGCAGCATCATTGCTCTTCTTCAAATCAACCCGACCGTTGGTGATTTGACTGGAAATGCTCAGCGATTGGAGCAGTTTATTCAGACTGCAACAGACCACGGTGCCGTGGCTTGCGTTAGCGCAGAATTGGCCATATGTGGCTACCCTCCTCGTGATTTGTTGATGCAATCGAGTTTTGTTGAACTCGCTCAACAAACAGCTCTATCGCTCAACGTTGACATTCCATCACTCATCGGAACACCGACGGTTCCTGAATCAGAACGGTCAAAACCCGGGAATGGTGTTGCTTTGATTGGGAATGATGCTCCCGTGAAAATCGTCGCTCGGAAACAATTGCTCCCAACGTACGACGTCTTCGATGAAGCCCGATACTTTGATTCGGATGACAGGCCCGGAATTGCGCGAACACTCTCAGGTCCACTCGAACTCGGTGTTACAGTCTGTGAGGATGCGTGGCAGGTTGCTGGGGAAACACCTTCTGAATACGATGCAGACCCGATTGAGCAACTCGCTGAATGGGGTCGTCAAGGTGTTAACCTCGATGCAACGGTCAATCTTTCTGCATCTCCGTACCATTCCAACAAAATCCAAACACGACTCCACGTCGCTCGAACAGCCGCCAAAACACTCGGTCATCCATTCTTGTTGTGCAATCAAATTGGAGGCAACGATGACCTTCTTTTCGATGGACGATCTCTTGTTGCTTGGCCAACCGGAGACGTCGTTGTCGCACCATCTTGGAAAGAAGGAATCCTTCTTGTCGACATTAACAACCCTGAAGCAACTTCGTGGATATCGATGAATACTTCAGAAGGTGAAATCACAGATTATGCACCAAATGAAACTGAAGAAGAACAGAGTGACGACCTCGATGAACTCGCCGACGCTGTCGTTCTCGGACTTCGTGATTACTGTCAAAAATCAGGAATACAACGCATCGTCCTCGGACTGAGCGGTGGTATTGACTCTGCTGTTGCTGCTTGTGTTGCTGCTGAAGCTGTTGGCCCAGAAAACGTCCTTGGAATCTCCATGCCATCTCGATTCTCATCACAGCATTCCATTGACGATGCAAAATACACTGCTGAAGCTCTCGGAATGGAATACAAATCCATTTCCATTGAGGAACATCATTCTGGACTTGAGAAAGAACTGGCAGAAATGCTTGAGCAAGGTGCAAACGTTGCTCAAGAGAACATCCAAGCACGGCTACGAGGTATTCTCGTGATGGCACACGCCAATGCACAAGGTCGAATGGCCATCGCAACCGGAAACAAATCCGAACTCGCTCAAGGTTACTGCACACTGTACGGTGACATGGCTGGCGGTTATACGCCATTGGGCGATGTCTACAAAATGGATGTCTATGGTCTTGCAGAAGTGTTCAATCAACGGGCTCAATCAAATGGCAGGAGCCCACCTGTAAACGACTCAACAATGACGAAACCACCATCGGCAGAACTCGCTCCGGACCAACGCGATGATGACACGCTTCCTCCGTACAAGACGCTTGATAGTATCCTCAAACTCCACATCGAACAAGGTTTGGGTGCCGAAGAAATCGCCGGACAAGGTTACGATCATTCGACGGTTGTTACCGTACTTCAACGGCTTGAAGCCAACGAACACAAACGCTGGCAGATGGCTCCCGCCCCTAGGGTCTCCTCGCGTGCATTCGGACAGGGCTGGCGTCATCCCCTTGCAAGCAAACACGATTGGCGTCGCTAAACGATGAGCATAAGTGGAAGAATCCGGACGATTTACCATGACGGAGCAACACCTCAACATCGCAGGGTACAAGTTTGTTGTACTCGACGATCGAAATGCTCTGCGCCAACCATTCAAACAGAAGTCCGATGAACTCGGACTAAAAGGCACGATTCTACTCAGCCATGAGGGCATCAACATTTTCGTTGCAGGTCCAGAGCCGAGCATCGAGAAATTCCGATTGTTTCTCAGCGAAGATGAACGATTTTCAGACATCGATTTCAAGACCTCATATTCAGAACACCAACCTTTCAATCGGATGAATGTACGCCTCAAGAACGAAATCATCTCGGTTGGTTTACCGAATTTCAATCGGGTCGAACCTGATGATGGACGTATCCTCCCTGCTCGATTGCATGAAAAGCTCCTCAATGGTGATGACGTTGTACTACTCGATACTCGAAACACCTACGAAACACGACTCGGAACGTTCCAAAATGCGATTGAACTGGATATTGACACATTCCGTGCGTTTCCTCAAGCGGTATCTGAGATGGATTCATCCTACAAAGACAAAGAAATCGTTATGTTCTGTACAGGAGGCGTTCGCTGTGAAAAGGCCAGTGTTATCATGAAAGATGCAGGTTTTACCAACATCAAACAGCTCGAAGGAGGTATCCTTGGTTACTTTGAGCAGGTTGGTGGCGATTACTGGGACGGTGAGTGTTTTGTCTTTGACAAGCGTGTTGCACTCCTTCCTGATCTTACCGAAACCGGTACTACGGTATGCTTCGCATGCCGTGAACCCTTGACGCCGAAAGAACAACTTCACCCAGCGTATATACCCGGTGAATCATGCTCGTACTGCATTGACCGTGTTCAATCCCAAACCATCCACTGATCTCGGATGGAAGAACGAAGGAATTGATGCAGTTCATGACCGTAGTGGCCATCATCGGCAACGAACAACAGATGGTTCGATGTTGCAACGAGCGATCCATATGTGCCAGCATTGGAATCGTTCCCAACACCCGTCCACACGTCGAGTTCGAGCGTTGCGGCGTGTCCGTCGATGGACCACAAAGCGTGACCACTGTTTGTTCCCGAACCATCAAACCCTTCAGCGAGGACATACAATGTTGAATCAACGTAAGCAAACGAGCGTGGTTGACTTGCACTCACACCAGGCATCAAATCCACTGTCAAGGTCGTGCCCATGACAGTTCCATCGGTCTGGCAAATCTCCATGCCCGTATTGGGTTGAACACAATCAAACCAAATCGTATTACCATTCGAGACAGCATCAACACTGTGACCTGGTGCAACAATGCTCGAACTGAGTTCCTGAAGCATACCATCGGTCAACGAGTAACTGAACAGGGTTGCATCAGCACCGCGGTAGACCACGTCAAAGACGAGTGTCCCGCCGAGTTTGTGGATTCCAAATGCAGGCGCAACCACGGATGTTGGTGTGTTCGTACCTTCTTTTGTCATTGAAGTCAGCCACTGATAGCCTCCATCGTGATCCAATTTAGCCAGTTGACGTCCAGTCCCATCACTGGCGACGACCACATATCCGCCCTCGACCGATACACCACGAGATGGTGAAGAATCACCAAATGGTTGCAAATCGAACATGTGCAGCGACCCATTGTTGTCAATGCGCATCATTTCGAGGCCAATTTGCGACTCTTTCGCAGCGAACCAAAGACCCGATGCATCTCCTTGGAGTAGACCTTGACCAATCGACGTTATTGCAGCGGATTGGTTGATTAAATCCGACGATGCAGAAGCTGAAAACCAAGGTGCTTGCCAAATGGACGTGGTCACACTTCCATTGCTCCACCACATTCTGTTCCCCTGTTGACCGTTCGTTGTGAAGACAACACCGTTCATCCATGTCGTGATTTCCGAATTCCAACCGATGGCATCACCAGATTCCATATCTCCAAGCATTGTTGTCCCAATGGATGTTCCATCGCTCACCCACAATTCACGTCCATGAACACCATCATCAGCATCAAAGAAGAAGCGTTGTCCCCGGTCAGTTTCTACAACGTGGATGCCAAGTTCAAGGCCAGGAATCGAATCGCCAGATGCATGAATATCAATGAGCATCAGTGGTGAATTGTCCTGATCAAGAATCCAAAGTTCGCACCCGTTTGTTCCATCGTTAGAAGAAAACAGGACAATATCCGATGTCTGGATTTTACTACACTCGCTTGAGAATCCATTTGTAACTCCTGTATTGGAATCAAAAACTAACCCTTCATACAATTCCTCAGAGCATATTTGCAATGATTCTCTAATTTCGTCCTGTTGAAGAATCCCGTCGTTTGCTGTTGCCATGTCCGTTCCATCATCGACACCGAAGTGCATGACGATGCCTTGTGGACAGATGGAGGTTGGAGCTTGATGTCGTTCAATGAGAGCAGAGTATCCTTGCGCCCCATCGGTTCCTCGCTGACCCTCAGGCCCCTCGTCCCCGAGTTGACCATCGCAGACATGGGCCGTTGTTTGCACTTCTTCCGCATCGAGGAATTGGTTCAGATCGTTGTCGATTCCTGACTGGATTTGAATTCCCCCAAATTGGCAAGGAATTCCAGGTGACAATGCTGTCAGATTAACCAGGGTTGAGTTGCCGTTGAATCCGTTCTCTCCATTTTGTCCGGATTGACCCTGAGGTCCAGAAAGACCTTGTTGACCATGACACACCTTGGTACTGGTGGTAATTTCATCTGTTGAGAGCTTCCCATCACCATCGAAATCGGTACCAAGGAAGATGTCTGCTCCACCTTGTGGGCAGTAGACGTCTGCTTCACGGCCTTCTGTTTCGACGAGAATGGCAGATTCCTCACCTTCAATTACAGCGAGGGATGCAGGCGACTGGTTCAGCACCACCGCCCAGATGGACATGAAAAGTGCACTAAGCACGATGGTTGTCTTCAGCATCTTGACGATGTTTTCACGTGATAGAAAACGTGTTTCTTGTTCATCACGGCGGGCTCTTTGTGTGTTGTTCTCAGTTGAGGACATAAACGGAGGAGCGACGTCAACCGTATCAAAACCATCGGTTGTGAACACGAGTCTTGATGAAGCGCCGGTGTCTGCGTCAATTCATGCAACTTCCAAAGCGCTTGTCGGAGCAGTTGGAAGGCAAGGAAGGACCGACTCGGCAGAAGGCTGCTCGCCTCGTGGTCGACCTTGCACGTGTTGCAAAAGCAGAATCCTTTGTCGAAGTGGATCACGCACACGTTTCTGGCGTTTCAGTTATAACAGGAGGCCACGGGTTGCGTACCTTCCTCAAGGATTTGAGTGGAGATGCTGATGGGACTGTTGTTATTCCAACGACGTTGAATTCAGCTGGATGCGATCGGGAAAAAATGGAAGAAATGGGTATCGCATGGCCAAATTTTCTCGAGCAACAATTCGAGATTGTTCAGGCGTATGACCGACTTGGTATCGAAGCAACATTGTCCTGTACGCCCTACGATCGAGGCATCGAGATTGAGGGTGACACTGCATCGTGGGCCGAGTCAAATGCGGTTTGTTATTCGAATACATGGACGTCCTTAATCACCAATCGTGAATCAGGGTTGAGCGCCCTTGCAACAGCCCTAACTGGGTATGCTCCCGCCTGGGGGTTGCACCTCGAGTCAAATCGTCAACCGAACATCAGGGTCGTTGTTGAATGCGAACTGGAAACGCTTTCCGATTATTCGATTCTTGGTGATTGGATCGGCAAGAACGCGAAGCCTGAGTGGGATTTGCCATTCGGACCAATGCCGTATGTCGAGGGTCTCGATGAGTTCATTTCTTTTGCACGAAAAAAGGCGTTAACCGCTGCAGCCGCTAATTACGGCTCACCGATGATGTGGGTGGAAGGACACACGGAACCGCCTACACAATCCGTTGATTCCATAGATTGGGAGGGAACGCTCGTCTTCACACAATCGGATCTTGAAGCACGCTATGAGGAACTCAGTCCGAAGGGGAAGGTCGACCTCATCGTTATTGGATGTCCACAAGCCAGTTTGGAAGAAATGCGGACGACTGCAGCAGCGCTTCGGACCTTCATGGAATTTGGAGAATCCATCCCAACTCAACGGCTTTGGGTATTCACAAGTCAAGAGAATTATGCCTTAGCCGAGGCTGATGGGACCGTCTCGATGCTGGAAGAAGCAGGTGCCTTGGTTCTCGTTGACACCTGCCCTGAGGTTACGCCCTACAATCGAGAAAAATACAATCATTTGCTGACGAATTCAATGAAAGCAGAACATTACCTTACCAGTGGCTTGAATCGAATACCGACCAGTGTCGCTTCGATTGAGGAATGCGTTCGCCATGCCATCGACCCTGAGCGAGCAAATGGGCCAACGCCCACGCTTGCTCAATCGTCGCACGGTGGGCACGTCAGCACAAAGACCTTGCAGACTGGCCTTCGAACCATCAACGGTTCTGGTTTGAATTCACAAAGCGACTTCTGTGTTGAAGGTCGAGCGATGGTGACCGATGTTCCAATCACATATCTTGGCTATGTTAACAGAGATACTGGCGTCGTTGAGGAAGTCGGACATCCCCTAGATGGTCGTGCAATTGAGGATACCATTCTCATCTATCCTAAAGGATCCGGATCAACCGTTGCTCCCTACGTTTTGATGGGTTTGTTGTACGAAAACAAGGGTCCACTTGCCATCGTCAATAGGGACGTCTGTCCGTTGACGCTTCCTGCATGTTCGCTGTTGAACGTCCCGTACGGACATGGGTTTGAGGAAGATCCATGCATGATGGTCAACGATGGAGACCTTGTTCAATTGAAGCGTGAGCAAGGACAGGTTTCGATTGAAATTCTTGAGCGAGTGTGAGACGATGCGAATCCTCGTCACGGGAGGTGCTGGTTTTCTTGGTTCAAGTCTTGTTGAATCTCTTGTGGAAAACGGCCACGACGTTGTCGTCATCGACAACTGTTGGAGAGGAACGAAGGGAAATTTACGTGCGGTTTTCGACAACATCACGTTCATTGAGGGGGATGCATGTGTTTCGACTACGTACGAGATGATTGCAAACCCGAGTAGTGTTGACATTGTCTATCACCTTGCAGCCATCAATGGGACCAAGTGGTTTCATGAAGAAGCAAGAATGGTGATGGATGTGAATCTCAATTCGACGTTGCGTTCACTCGAATTTGCAGAGCAAAACAACTGTCGCTATGTGTTCACCTCCTCGCCTGAAGCTTTTGGAGAATCAGAAATTATGCCACTCGGAGGAGATGAAGCCTCAGTTTTCCCTGTCGCACATGAACATCAACGACATGCCTATGGAGCGAGCAAATATCTCGGCGAACTTGCTGTTCAACACGCTGTTCGTCAAGGTCTCGATGCACGTATTGTGCGACCATTCAATGGATACGGACCTCGATTGGTAGGCAACGAATATGGTCAAGTGGTCGCAATGATGCTGCAACGTGCTGTTCACCAAGGTGAGATCATCGTTCATGGTGATGGTTCACAAACTCGTTCGCTGACCTACGTCGATGATATCGCTCGTGGTGTTGAGGCTGCGGGTTTGCTCGATGGTCTTGAAGGAATAATCATGAATCTTGGTTCTGAGGAGGAACGTACTATGCTCGAACTTGCTAAACAAGTCGCTAAACTTGTTGGAAACGAAACTGGCCAATCCATCCGTATTCGCTACGAGCAAGGACATCCAGGTGACTCAAAGCGCCGTTTGCCCAATCTCGAGCAGACAAAGAAGCACCTGAATTGGGAAGCCCAGATCCCTCTCGAGGATGGCCTTGTTCAAACACTGCGGTCGATGTTGTAATGCCACTCTGTCGGCGTTGCCATTAGACGATCCAAACCGTGTTGACAAAGAATGTGTGCAGGTTGAGCATCATCGAGTTCACCTGGGATGAGAACGTCTGACAATCGAAGGATGGCTAGTTTGGCTTTCGCATCAGGCATATCGACCTCTTCGACCAATTCACCAACGATGGCAAAGGCAGCATCGTTCATGACGAGTTGGTTTGTTCCCAAACTTTCCAACCCAAACGTCTCCCATTCGCTCATACCGTGGGCTATTGGCTTTGCAGTTTGTTCAACCACGGTTGCTGCGTTCAATGAAACCGGGAGAAAGTTGAGAACAGCCTTCTTGGTCTGCCGCATGTTGAGTAAAGTATCCCTCCAACGATTGTTTCGATCTGCTGAGAGTGAAACAACCGCCATCGGTGGTGAATTTGATACAATCGAGAGTGAGGTGTAAGGGGCGATGTTGCGAACTCCTTCATCGGATGATGTCGCAATGAGCGCCAACGGCCGTGGACTTGCAAGGTTTGTCAGCCATGCAGAGCGAGCATCGTGAGAGAGCTCATCAAGACTGAGACTGCTGACATCAGATTCTCCAAGCGCTTTTTGTTGAGAGGGAAACCATCGATCAAGCTCGCCTGCTTCGATTTCCATCAATGCATGTGCGGTATAATCGCGATAAGCCTCCCATTTTGCAATGTCCTCAACATCGCCTCGTTTCTGCTTTCGTTCGATGGATGCATTTGCATAATCGATGCATTTCTTAAGAAACGAGATCACGTGTGCTTTTCCTTCCATCTTCGTCACCTTTTTTTGTCGTACTCTTCCCGTGTCATAAGAAATTGTGCAGGGTTTCCGACCCATACCTCACCATCCGGAAGGGGTCTCGCCAGGACAGAACCGCCTCCTAGAACTGCACTCTTGCCAATGTGAGCGCCAGGGAGGATTGTACATCCTCCTCCGATGACCGCCTTATCGTGAATCTGAACTGGAATCCATTTGGTTACGTCACCTGATGGAGGATACTTATCGTTGAGAATGGTTGAATTTGGGCCGATGAAAACAGAATTCCCGATGATGGTATTGTCTGCGATGTAGTTTGATCCCTGTATGTTGCTGTTGGTCCCGATGGTGACGTTACGGCCAATGTGGCACATCGAACCGATCGAAACATTCTCACCAACCTTGAGGTGTTTTCCAATGTAGCATGGTTTGTAGGCACATGATGTGGCGGACAAGGCCACGCGCTCGCCACCAACGTCTTGGTCCATAGATTCACCTCAGTCTTCAAACCCAAGTTCACGCATGAGCATGTCAACGTGACCTTTT
>CATISI010000179.1 GCA_949538025.1 Candidatus Poseidoniaceae archaeon | reverse complement strand
CGATGTTATGTTCCAGTGTCTTTCCAAAACCAATTCCAGGATCGAGACAGATACGACTCGGTTCATGTCCCGCATCGACGAGTTGCTGCGCTGTAGTGAGAAGTTCGGATGAAATTTCTTTGACTACATCGCGATACGATGGGTTCGCCTGCATCGTCTTCGGTTCCCCAAGCATGTGCATGATGCACACTGGAACGTTTCGATCCAAAACCAAATCCATCATACCATGAGAACGCAATCCAGAGACATCGTTGATGATGGTTGCACCAGCATCCAACGCTTGTCGAGCAACTTCGTGGTTTCTCGTATCGATGGACAGAGGAACGGATGGGTGTGCACTGTGAAGAGCTTTTATTGTTGGAAGAACCCTCGATAGTTCTTCTTCTATAGAGACTGGTTGAGATCCAGGACGTGTGCTTTCACCACCAATATCGATGATTCCTGCTCCTTCTGAAATCATTGCCGAACCATTCTCAAGTCCTTCTTCGATGCTGTGTTGACGAGAAGGTCCATGAAATGAATCGGGTGTGATATTGAGAATGCCCATGAGACCTGGCCCTGGGAAATCACGGCGGAAGGAAAAAGGTGCTAAGGCATCAGCCATGAACAGTTCCAGTAAGGATGGATTCATAAGGCCTCATGCCCAAGCCTCCTGCATGTCGGAGACCGAAGGTAACCATTCATTGAGTGGTTCTGGTTCGTCAACGGCTGAACTCGGCGTGAGTGAAGCCTCACTCGAACTCGCAGAGCGTGTTGCCCTACGACTCGACATCTATGACAAACCTGCAATATTCAACATGCTTTCAAGCAGAGCGAAACTCGGTGCGGGAATTGTCACGGTCTCGTTCTTGTTGTGGTGGCTCTTGATCAACAACACTTCCTCTGACGACCTTGCTGTAGGCGTCTCCAAATTCTTCGCCTTGGATTACAATGAGGTTGCTTTAGCCGTCATGGCTCTTGCGTTCCTTCATTCCGCTTTCGGAGACTTCGGTCGAGAAATGGGGTCGCTCGTTCCATCGCTCATTTCTGGAGTGATGATCATCATGGTCTTGCTGTATGTCGGCGAACCCGTTGTAACAGCATTCATGTCCGATTCTATGGAAGTCAACACCGGCCTCTGGCGAAGTCTACGCTTGGCACTGGTTGGTGCAGGCACCGTATATGGAGGCCATCTGATTGTTGATGCATACCTTCTTCTGTGGTTGCGGCGGTTCCTCGAAGCAAACGAAGACATTGTACTCACACCTCCTGGCGAGGAATCCGATGCGATTTCTGGCGATTAGGACCCGTTTCATTCTTGAACACCATCGTTGAGGGAAGGATATGGCCGAGCATGATGTCATCATCTTACGACTTGGTTACAGACTGGGCCGAGACCCGAGAATTACGACCCATCTAGCGTTGGTAGCAAGGGCACTCGGAGCTAATCGCTTCCTCTTTTCTGGAGACGAGGATGAACGCCTTCCTGAGAACATCGCTTCAGTCAATCAGCGCTTTGGAGGAGATATGATTGTTAAACACATCAAAAGCCCGATGGCATGGCTTCGGAAATTTGTCAAAGATGGTATTGATGGAAATCCACCAGGTATTGCTGTCCATTTGACCATGTATGGTGCCTCCTACAGAAGCGTGACACCCACGATTCGACGCGACCGCCCACTTGTCGTGATCGTTGGTGGCGCAAAGGTTCCTTCTGAGGTATTCCAAGTTTCACAATACAATCTTGCAGTCGGTAATCAACCACATTCCGAAGTTGCGGCTTTGGCACTCTTTCTGGATGGTTGGTATGGGTCTGGTTCAGTTGAAACAACACTGGATGGCGGTGAATTGATTATCAATCCAAGCAACACTGGAAAAGACGTGACTGATACGAAGTAAGCACACATAATTCCATCCAAAACCATCCCCAAGCATTATGGATGGCCTATATCGAATAACGCTGATGTCGATGGACAGTAGCAGCCCTTCCGGATTCGCCCCGGGTCGACTCAACCATGGTGTTGTGAATGCACCTCGGTTTGTGGACGCTGCAGACCCTCTCCTTGACAAGTCAAATGTACCACCAAAAGCAGCAGGAGAAGGGCTCCTTCTCCTTGCCGATGGAGGCAGATATGAAGGGACACTGTTTGGAGCAGAAGGATTTGGAGAGGGTGAACTTGTCTTCACGACAGGGATGATGGGGTACCAAGAGTCCTTGACTGACCCATCATGGGCAGGACAGATTCTTACGTTCACATACCCATTGATTGGAAATTATGGTATCCATGGAGGCAAATCTGAATCTCGAGCCGTTTGGCCAAAAGGCGTCGTTGTTCGACACGCCATGACAGACCCAGACCACCGAGATTCGATTGGAACGGTATCTGAACTTCTTCAGGCACATGGCGTTCCAGGTATCGAAAACGTTGACACAAGGGCCATTACAAAGCGCGTTCGCGAACTCGGGACCGTTCTCTGTATCTTCGGACCCAAAGAAAAGGAACAAGAGATGCTCAAGCGTCTTGAAGTGATGACTTCTCCTGAGCTTGACGATCTGGTGGATTTTGTCTCCATCGATGAGCCCGTCGTCCTTAATCCAGGTGCAACCGATGACCTGGGCCATCCACTGCCACGAATTGGTGCACTGGATTGTGGCGTCAAATACAACATTCTGAGGAACCTTTGTTCACGATTTGAGGTAGTTTGGTGCCCCCCCGATATTTCTATTGAAACCCTGAATGATTTTGAGATTCAGGCATTGTTCTGCTCCAATGGACCTGGAGACCCTGCCCACCCTGGTAAAGCTACATTAGCACGACACACACTCGCACATGCGGTTGCATCTGGACTCCCCGTCATGGGCATTTGTTTGGGCCATCAACTCATGGGTTTGGCATCTGGCCTGAAAACGTACAAAATGCGTTATGGCCATCGAGGTGCAAACCAGCCTGTTGTTGATTTGAAAACACGCCGTGTTTGGATTACATCACAGAATCATGGTTTCGCTGTTGCCGATCCAAAACACGGTATGCTCGCTGCTCACCCAAGTGGAGCCACATCACCTGAAGGTGAGAACCTCCATGGCTACGATGTTAAAGTACGATACATCAATGCTAACGACAAGACGGTTGAAGGCCTCGATGTTCTTGATCGGCCTTGCTTTACCGTACAATTCCACCCTGAGGCGTGCCCAGGACCACACGATGCTGAGCCCCTCTTCGATCGATTCAGGGAGATGGTCGATAAACATCTACGAGGTGATGCCTGATGCCAAGAAGAGACGACCTGAACACGATTCTCGTACTCGGTTCGGGTCCAATCAAGATTGGTCAAGCAGCTGAATTCGATTTCTCAGGTTCACAAGCTGTTCGTGCGCTTCGTGAAGATGGCTACGAAGTGATTCTCGTCAATTCAAATCCTGCGACCATTCAGAACGACCCAGAAATGGCAGATCGAGTTTACATCGAACCACTTCTACCTGATACTGTTCGAAAGATTCTCGAAATCGAGAAACCAGATGCGCTTCTTGCAGGAATGGGTGGCCAGACAGCACTCAATATTGCAAGCGAATTATCGCACGATGGAACGCTGGAGCGATTGGGTGTTGAGCTGATTGGTTCCGACCTTGATGCTATTGACAAAGCGGAAGATCGTGAATTGTTTAACCAAGTTTGTGAATCGATTGACCTACCCATCTCGCAAGCTATTGCGTGCAATTCCATGGAAGAAGTCATCAAAGCAGCTGAAGAAATTGGCTCGTGGCCGATCTTGATTCGACCTGCCTTCACGCTTGGCGGCCTCGGCGGTGGAACAGCCTTTGACATGGGCCAACTCGTTGAAATCGCAACGCTTGGATTGCGAAATTCACGCATCAATCAGGTCCTCATCGAAGAATCCATTCTTGGCTGGCAAGAACTCGAATACGAAGTCATGCGAGACACTGCTGACAATGCGACCATCGTTTGTACCATGGAAAACATCGATCCAATGGGTGTGCACACCGGTGAGTCCGTTGTTGTAGCACCGCTCCAGTCCTTTTCCGACGCTGATCATCAAGAACTTCGTGACAAAGCACTCGCACTCATTCGTGAATTGAACATCAAGGGTGGTTGCAACGTCCAGTTTGCATTCAACCAATTCACTGGCGAGATTCGAGTCATTGAAGTCAATCCACGTGTGAGTCGATCCTCTGCACTCGCTTCAAAAGCCACTGGCTACCCAATCGCCCGAATGGCAGCAAAAATCGCAGTAGGATACACTCTCGACGAATTACCAAATCCAATCACTGGTGAGGGAACAACCGCTGCATTCGAGCCAACACTTGACTACGTGGTCGTCAAGATTCCTCGATGGCCGTTTGACAAGTTCAGAACCGCAGACAGAACGCTTGGTACTTCCATGAAATCAACCGGTGAAGTCATGGCCATCGGCAGGAATTTCGAGGAAGCGTTTCTGAAAGCGTGGGCATCTCTAGAACAAGGTTGCCCGTATCCTCGCCCGTTGACACGCGCTGATGAGTCTGAAGGTGAAGGCATGGCTGAACGTGCTCATGAGCAGCTTCCAGACAGTGTTCTAGTTGATTGGCTCCAAACGGCAACCGACCGTCGCATGGGCGCACTCTTAGAAGCCTTCCGCCGAGGATGGAGCATCGAGCGAGTCCACGAAATCACGCGAATCACGCGTTGGTTCTTACAACGCTTCGAGAACATTGCACAAATGGAATCCAGCTTAGTCAGTGTGGGAATTCGGCCCGGTTCTCTTGATCGAAAAACAATGATTGTGTACAAATCGCATGGATTCAGTGATGCCCATATTGCTGACGCCCTTAGCGGCTTCAAGCCGACAGGATGGAAGGCATTGCCAGACGATTGCAACGAAGAAACGGTCATGCTTCGACGTCATGAGTTGAAAATCCACCCACGCTATCGCATGGTCGATTCTTGTGCTGCTGAATTTGCAGCCAAGACACCGTACTACTATTCAACCTACGAACCCTTCCAAGACGACGGTATTGACCATGTCCCGAATTTGGATAAGCGAGACAAACAACGTATGGTTGCGATTGGTTCAGGACCGATTCGAATCGGTCAAGGAATTGAATTCGACTATGGTTGTGTGCATGCAGTCATGGCGATTCGTGCTGCAGGAATGGATGCTGTTCTCATCAACAACAACCCCGAAACGGTCTCCACAGATTTCGACACATCCGACCGTCTATACTTCGATCCATTAACCAGCGAATGTGTTTCAGAAATTCTTTTGCGTGAGAAAGCCCACGGAATCCTACTGCAATTCGGAGGACAAACGGCCATCAACCTCGCACAGCCGATCGAGAAGCGACTTACTCACTTAGCATCGAAAGGTGCAGATGTACAGATTCTTGGTACGAGTGTCGATGGAATCGACGAAGCCAGCGACCGAGAACGTTTCGAAGCATTTGCCAAGAAACACGGCTTGCGTATGCCGAATGGTGCAACGGGTACAACAGCTGACGACATTCGAACAGCAGTGGACAGTATCGGATTCCCAGTTCTGATTCGCCCATCGTACGTCCTCGGGGGTCGAGGCATGGAGATCCTCTCCAATGAAACACAATTGGAAGCATATCTCAAAGAGGCATACCTAGCACCAGACAAGCCTTTTCTGGTCGATGAATACCTTGGTCACGCTACAGAACTCGATGTTGACGCCGCCGGTGATGGCAAAGAGGTTCTCGTTGGAGCCATCATGGAACATCTCGAAGAAGCGGGAATTCATTCAGGAGATTCG
>CATISI010000178.1 GCA_949538025.1 Candidatus Poseidoniaceae archaeon | reverse complement strand
GGATTTTGACCGATGCGCTCAAAAAAGGGTGCTTGTTCGGAGAGATTACCACCGTGCGGATATGGTGAAGTGGTTATCATCTGAGGTTTCCAACCTTATGTCGTGGGTTCGACTCCCGCTATCCGCACCTCCACCAACAAAACCTATGAGTGGACAATGTCAGGCCACAACATGCAGGTAAAGCGAGCCTCTAAGAGCCTGTTTCTTGTTACACTCATGCTTCTTGCATCCCTCTCCGGTTGTTTCGGAGAAGATGAGGCGGTGCAAGAGGGCATTCCGATCGTTTTCCAAATCGATTACCAAATGCCTGAAGATGTTGTGCTACGAAGCGGTGAGTGGCATGAATTTCAATTGCTAGGAAACGGTCGAGCTATCTCAGTTCCGACCGATGTTATGCTCTTTATCGATGGTTACATCATTCCAAACGGTTATGCTGCAGTTGAAGGTGAATCTATCAACGGCAAATTGTTGCTCACGCCATACGTCGATGAGGTGAAACTCACAATTGTTCACGACGACGGAACTGGAGACACATACGAACTTGCCGTAACCAACGGCACACCCATTGTCAACGGAAAAGAATGGATGGACAAAATGGAATACATCACGAACGTATGCCCAGATACAACACAATGTGGCGGCTACATTAATCGCTGGATGGGGTCACCAAATCCAGCCTTTGAACGAGCAGCGTCATTCTTCCAAGGTCATTTTGAAGGACTTGGCTATGAAACACACATTCTCAGAGTGTTTGACCACGGCAACCCAGCCGAACCAGAAAGCCTCAACGTCATCGCATGGAAGCGAGGACGTGATGCTTCATGCGTCCAAGGAATGGGAGGCCACATGGACATCATGTTCCCAGGTGGTCCACCTGGCGGAGGGACTTACGAGGGAGCGTATGATAACACAGGAGGAACTGTGAGCATGATGCTCTTTGCAAAGGCATTTGTTGATATCGAAGTCGAGTGCGATACATTCCTTGCCCTTTGGTCCTCTGAGGAAGAAGGTTTGAGAGGTTCAAATGCCTTTGCCAACAACGAATGTGATTACTGTCTTCCAACCGACAAGGAACTACGATTTTACATCAACATGGACATGATGGGAATCTCATATCCTGCTGTCAAGCCAACAGGAGAGCCGTACCCATACCATGCTTGGTCAGGGCCTGACTTCGATCCAGACGTCCAAGATGTCGAAATCACGACCGTCCTCGATCACGTTCATAGAAACATCCTCGAAGCGCCAATGGACCTTCGAATCGACGGAACATATGGTTCAGGTTGCGACCAACATTGGGAAGATCATGAAGACCTTGTTCTCGACGTTCACGAAGATACGTTCGGTCGCTCAGACCACGTCACATTCCGGGACCTTGGCGCACAGACCATTTTCCACCTCGGAGCGTATGATTCAGACTACAGCGCCTATCATTCTCCAGATGATACACTGGACAATATGATCGAAATGGTCGGAGGTGTTGAAGAACTGGAAAAGAGCATGGAATTCGTCATGTGGGCGGCTATGCTTGAATTTATGATTGCAGATCAGACTCCGGAAATTCGCAACGTCAATGCTTGATATCTTAAACGACGTTTTTTGAACCCAAAGCGAAACTTTCGGTTATGGGAGAGGAGGTCACTCGAGAGAAACCTCTCCTCCAACGTTTTGTAGATTCCCCGCAGTTTCCTCTCGCTATGATGGCCCTTGGAGCCCTCATTGCGTGGGCAGAATCACTGCTGATGCTCGCTGGAGGTGAATCGATTGAAAATGCGATTTGGCCACAGGCTATACGTACCTTATCTTGGACGTTTATCCTTCGAGAGAATGTCTTCTCCATTGCTTTCCTATCTGCTCTTTTCTTGGGATTTTGCGTCTACTCCTCCATCCAATATCACAGGGGACATCGTCTCAATAAGTCAATTCAAGCAATCTTCTTCTCACTGATTGGAGGTGTTTTCGCATCATGGGTCATCTTCGTCCTGATGGATTACCGATACATACGTGGAGCATTTCTCTTGCTTCCCACAATCTACGGCGTCCTTCTTCTTGGCTCAATCCTGGCGGTTCGAGGCCCACCGGGACTACCAGGCTCAACACAGGATTGGAAAGGGAAAACCAAGACAATGCTGCATGTAGCAACGGTCTTTCTCGCTGCGTGGTTGGTCATGCCTGGAATCCCTGCCCTCATCGGCATCGCCCCATCGCCACCACTAGCACCGACGATGGGCTATGGAGCTGAAGCAGGACCATTTGACCGAACGACGCTTCGTTATGCCTATCCATTGCCTGAGGAGGTTATTGCAATCCAAGGCCCGACAGAGGAAGACATTGAATTCTCGATTTATATCACACTACCACACTTACCAGAAGATCCGGGCATCGAAGGCGTTCCTTTGGCCATCCTATTTCACGCCTTCAACAACCCATCCATCGATTCCTACACCGATTGGATCGATCATCTCTCTGCGAAAGGAATGGTCGTGGCCTACATTCAGTATCCAACGGATGTTCGTCCAGAAGACGGAGAGGATTTCGAACCAACCATCATCGAAGGAACCTCTGATTGGCCCCATCACGTACCAAGAATGCTCTCTATTGAATCAGCACTCAATCGTTTGAATGAAATCATCACGGCATCACCCCGAGATGCTGCCATTGACGAGGTTCTCGGCAACCTTACCATCATGCCCGAGCATCTCTGGATTGGTGGACATAGCCTTGGAGGGGCCTACTCGTTGCAAGCACTTGGCATGGTTCAAGCGTATTCATGGGGCAATGAGACGTTGATGGTTGATACAGAGATGGCAGCTGCACGACCAGTACAGGAACAATGGTTACCCGAGTACACAAATCTACCACGTAATTCAATTGTCCATCTTGTTGTTAGTGAAGATGATATGACCGTTGGACAATGCAACAGTGTACATCAACATGCTCTATTTGAACAGATTGACAGTAACCAATCACTTCTGTTGTACATTCCAAGCGATCGGTATGGATTCCCTCGTCTCGTAGCTACACACTATATTCCTGCCAATGAGGCTCATGATACCTTGGCAGATTGGGCCTTCTATCGTCGGGTGGACGCTCAAGCGGATTGGGTCGTTGCTCACAGCCGAGGGGATCTCAACACTGCCGATTTTGCTTATGCAAACCTCGTCAATACAGGGATGTTAACCGATTTAGGCAAGTGGTCCGATGGTGTCGATGTTCTTCCAATACAAGCGTACACGGAACCGAGTGAAAGCAAAAGGTTTGCAGAGTGCTTCTAGGGGTGATTAAATGGAAGAAAACAACGATGTCAAGTCCTTCATTAAACTCATCTCCACATCAACCATCATTGCTTCGATGTGTTGCTTGCCGAGTGTTGTCCTCGTATTGTTCGGTCTGGCGAGCGTGAGCAGTGCAGCAGCTCTCTCAGACACCCTGTATTGGGGCGGAGAAGGCTACGAATGGTTCCGACCTACCATGCTCGCCGTAGCCTCTCTCTCCGTGATCATCGGCTTGGTGATTTACTTCCGTACTCGCGGTATTTGCAGCTTTGATGACGTCAAGCGCCAACGAAGAAAAGTCATCAACACATCGTTGCTTATCATCATTATTGCCTATCTTTCCTACCTTTTGTTCAACTATGTCATCCTAACTGAGATTGGTATTCTACTTGGGCTCGAGTGGGAATCTAGTCGATTCTGGAACAAATAATCAAGCGTTCTTTCGGACCGTTGAGCAACCTATGCTCCAATCGTCCCCGTTGTGCATTGCTTCTCGAGTGGCATCCAGTAAATCATCCTCTGGACTCCTAACTGGATCGACATCCTGCCCCCATGCAAGGGTGATTTGGTAGGCCCTATTGGACAAATTCTCCAATTGAAAAATTGAATTTTTAATTGAAATTTTATTTTCATATTCTCCAAGGTTGAGGACGATATCCCTTGGGTTGAGATGCATTCCTTTTCTTGCTGCCTTTTGGATGGCTTCCTTGGAAGTCCATGCCCATAATGCATCCAATGTACCATCCTTGAGTTGTTGAAGTTCCTCACCTCTTGCCATCATATCGTACACAGTTGAGGCTGGAGGGCGCTCGAAAGGTTCAGCATCGACACCAACGGTCCAGCCTTGCTCAATCAGTGCAACAGCAGCAAGATCTTGGCTGTGCGAGAGCGAGATGCTCGGCAGTCGAGGTTGTATCCACAACCCCTGAATTGCTTGAAGATAGGGTGCTCGCTCACTCGTCCTCGCAATGACAAGCTGAGAGCAATCAAGTCCTCCCCATTCCATTAACGCATGCTCAAGAAGCCAACGTGCAGAGAGATGTTCGTTGGTTCTTTTTTGCGTTTTGAAGGTGTTGATCTCATCCCAATCGATGAACTGTAGTTGAGCAGCACTATGTTCAGAGATTGGACAGGTAGCGAGGAGACAACGTGGCCCATCCTCAAGCTCAAGCCAACGAAAGGTCGCCTTCAATGAATCACCATCAGCGTTCAAGTGTGAATTTCTGATCATCTGGAACAGGTGCCATTGCCTTTAGACGCAACCCCTTCAATGCAAGGACAGGAGCATCATCGGAACCAACAACGAGGACATCGTGAACTGTCACGCCTGCATCTTCGACAGCCATTCGAATCGATCGAAGACGTAGTTCTTCGTCTTGTTCAGGAACACGAAGCATAGTCGACCATTCAATTCCTACCGGAAGGCTGCTGAATCCTTCGGATTCCATAGCAACCAATCCAGCGTTCTGGAACCCTGCTTCAATCAACATTGGAAGTGCTTCAAGCAAGACATCTTCTCCATTTCGCTCCTGAGCAAATTGATCTGTTGCTGGCAATTGGTGACGCATCAGTGCAATACCATCAACACCAGGCTGAGACGCATCTCCAACACCTCGAAGAACACCTCCATGCGATTGGAAGCGAGGTCCGTGGAAATATCGCAAGTAGATGAAGGACGCATGATGCTCAAGTCGCCCCGGCGGGGGAGTTCCAACCGATGGAAGTTCCGTAATTTCTGATTGCAAGAAGCCACTCAAATCCTCCGACTTCTTGACGAGGCGTACGAGCGCCTCATGGTGTTCACGTTCACCGAACACAACCCCTTCTGAGTTGCTCAAATCAGAGACAAGTCGACACTTGACCCAGATCAAATCGCCGTTTGTGTGCTCAACCTTGGCTTCAACCCGTACGCGCATGGTTCCTTTCATCACTTTCACTGGCAATCCAAATTTCACGCCTTCGAATCCGGCCAGACAGGAATCTGGACAAAGCAGTAATGCGTTCTCAGCAAACATCTCCATGGCCATAACGCCGGGGTGGTAGGGGACTCCATCGATGGCATGGTCGCTGAGGAACGGATGGTCTGCGACAGAAAGCGTGCTTTGTGTCATCACCATCTGGTCTTCGTCAAACGCTAGTACTTTGTCGATGAATGGGAAACGACTTGGATCGGCCATGACTGCTGCCATCCCACCTGGCAGCATCAGAGGCGCTTCTCTGAACGAATTAAACCGGTCCATCAATCCTAGAGAACCGCAGGCAATGACACGACGTTTTCCACCTCGTAAGGCTTCATCGACGAAGATTTGAACGCCGACATCAACAGGCAAGGTTTCAATTCCTGCAGCTTCAAACACAGCCTCGATACTACCGCGAGTTGCCATTCCGACATCTCGCCATCCAGTCCAACCAATAGCGACTGCTCGGCAGTCACCCTTCGCTGTGAGACGTGCCATCTCGGCATCGAGAATGGAGTTCGCAGCTGCATAATCGGTTTGCCCTCCGTTTCCGAAACGTCCTGCTACTGATGTAAAGGTGGAGGCGAATCGCAAGTCACCATTCGATGCTTCAACCGCTTTCATTAATGCGCTCCATCCGTCGATCTTGACTCGAACAACTTTGTCAAATGTCTCCCATGCTTTGTCTGTAACAAGTTTGGAATCTTCCAATCCAGCACCGTGGACAACACCTGTTATTGGATTGGAGAGAGACGCACCTAGTGATGAGAGGGCCTCAGCGTCTGTTACGTCAATTGAATGATAGAACGCACGATTGCCCGTCGCTTCAATCAGTGAGAGTGTTTGGTACACATCT
>CATISI010000177.1 GCA_949538025.1 Candidatus Poseidoniaceae archaeon | reverse complement strand
GAAGGCGAAGCACGGATTCTCGAATCCATGGGCGTTGACATGGTTGATGAATCCGAGGTCCTCACACCCGCCGATCCGTTCTTCCACATCAACAAAAAAGCATACGAAATTCCATTTGTTTGTGGTGCAACAGAACTTGGTGAAGCCGTCCGTCGTATTCACGAGGGTGCGGCGATGATTCGAACCAAAGGCGAGGCTGGTACTGGCAATCTTGTTGCAGCGGTGACACACTCTCGACTCATTACTCAAGAAATTAAACAAGTACAATCCATGGACGACAACCTCCTCGATGAAACAGCAGACCTCATCATGGAGCGCTACCGAGTTCTTGCCAACACATCGAAGCTTCCAGGAACTTATTTTGGAACGCCATTTGGCACCATCGATGGAGACATGCATGCATCCATTCGCTCCGTATTGGACGAGGTCAAGACGCTTGGACGACTCCCTGTAGTCACGTTCTCAGCTGGAGGAATCGCTACACCTGCTGATGCATCCCACATGATGCGAATGGGTATGGATGGTATCTTCGTTGGATCTGGGATCTTTAAGTCGGACGATCCACCAAACATGGCGGATGCTATTGTCATGGCAACCGCTCACTACGATGATGCGAGCAAGGTTGCCGAAGCTCAAGCCATGATTGAAGGCGATCCAATGAAGGGCGATGAACTAGAAACGCTCGAAGTTCGATTGGACCAACGCGGTTGGTAATCACTCCAACGGTGTATCAACACTCACATCACCGAGTGTCCATTTGAGTGTCTTGATGACACCTTCCAACGCTTTGAAGTTGCGAGCAGCGTCTTTCATGCCATCACGGTCGCCACGTTCTCGACAGTCTCCGAAAAAGTCTTTCCACTTTTTCATCTTCTTCTCAGCACGTGCAAGCATGGACTCGATTTCTTCCCATGTTCGGTCGTACGTACGTTCTGCTGCCATGGCGTACTCTCCTCTCCGACGGTATTAGAACTCAGTGCCTGCAATCTATTTATTTCAAATGTTTTCAAGGCGCTCATTATCACCCAAAATGATGCTCGATGTGGATATGTTGCTCGAAACAATGGCGCCTGGCGAGAGAATGCCGTACTCCAAATGCACACCATCTTCAACTTTCGAGCCGTTCATAAGCACGGAATGTTTCAGCACAGTGCCTGCTCCAACAATTGCGTTTTGAGCGATAACCGAATTCTCAACAGTTGCATCTTCGTGAACATGAGCCGTTGGATCGATAAAGGAACCATGTTCAATTCGAGCGCCTTCTGGAATTGGAAAGGAAAGTTCATCCCTGCGTTTGATGAGAACATTTTGTGCCCGTATCAATTCCGTAGGTGAACCGACATCAAACCAAACACCATTGATGGCTTGCGCATACATTGGCCAACCCATTTCAAGTAAACGCGGAAAAAGATCTTTCGAAAAGTCGTATTTTTCTCCCTCTGGAACCAATGCTATGACTTCAGGCTCGATAATGTACAATCCTGCATTGATGACATTGCTGAATGCTTCCTCTGGCGTTGGTTTTTCCTTGAATCTTCGAATGAAACCCTCACGAAGCGTGCCATCAACATCACCTTCAGTGGTTGTTGACAAACCTACGATTCCAAACGGACTTGGATCTTCAACTTCCCACAACGCCATTGTCGCTTTTGCACCACTTCGCTTGTGTGCTTCTAGCAATGCAGCAACATCGAAAGACGCGACCGAATCACCAGAACCGATGATGACGGTTTGTGTGATTTCGTCGAGTAAGAGACGGACACTGCCCGCTGTTCCCATAGGCGTTGCTTCTTGGTTGATTCGAGCCGTACACCCATCGGTATTCCAGTGTTCGACATGAGCAGCGAGCATGTCTCCGCGATATCCTGTTGTAACGATGAGGTTGTTAACACCACCTTGAACCATCGAATCCTTGACGAAGTCAATGACTGGTCGACCAAGAACTTCGACCATTGGTTTAGGACGAACGTCCGTAATCGGGCGCAATCGGGAACCTTGTCCGCCGGCCATGATGATGCCAAGCATACTGATCAGCGTCGTCGTCGACCAGCCGACATATCGATTCGGCCCATTTTCTTCTTCTTTCCACCACGACGTGGTGTTGATGTGGCTGTGGTTTCTTCTTGTCCCATTCCACCAAAAGTAAGTGTTCCTTCACTAAGGAGACTAGAAATCAATTCTTCAGCAACTTCTTCAGATTCAGCACCAGTCTTGAGACTCTTTGTAACTGCATTGTTGTGCTCAGTCATCCATGACTTGCGTTCCTCACGAGCCATGTTCAATTCATCTCGAACCTTGTTGACGTCAGCCATCATCTCATCGATCTTCGCGTGTGCATCGTCAGCCTTGGCACGTAGTGCGACGTATTCATTGTGGTGTCGGTCACCCTCTGCTTTGAGGAAGTCACGGTGGGCAAACGCTTCATCCACTTCCTTGGATTTTTCATCAGCACGGCCAACAGCTTCGAGCATTGCTTGGTGAGCAGCATCGGCTTCAGCCTTGAGCGTTTTGATTGCAGAGTCGAGATCATCGAGATCGACAGCAACCAACTCAAAGGCTTCAACATCTGGAGCCAATTCTTGGATACGTCGGTGCATGATTTTGATTTTCTCCATGGTCTCTTTTTCCTTCTTTGGACCCATAGCAGAAGTGTTGTAGAGATTCTCTAGTTGGGCAACATCTCGCTTCAATTGTGCGTGTTCTGCTGTTGCACTCTTCTTTTCGCTCTTCTCACCACGACGTCCTTTGGCTTGACCAATGACCGACTTGATTTGATCTTGGATGGCGTTTCTCTTTTCTTTGAAAATTCGAACCTCTGAGCGGATAGCCTTGACTTCTGCTAGGACAACATCGACCTTCTCACGGTGCTCTTTGTACTGCGCTTGAACAGCGTTGCGTTGCTCAGCGGCAGAACGAGCTTCTGAACTGAAATTGTTGCGAACATCTCGCAACTTGCGTACCTTTGCTTCCATAGCATGCAAGCGGTCTCTCAACTCTGCATCAGGCCGTTCATCTGCTTGGTCTTTCGAACCCAACATACCACTGCGTAGTGGTTTTGCATTTCAAACCTATGGCTTGAAAAATCCCGTTCAGACGTTGAAAATTTCCAGCAATTCAAGGACTGCTCCCAGAGCGATCACAAGTGAGCCGAGCAATTGTGCAGACACCGTAACCAGGCGTCGCAAACGAGTGCGGAATTCATTGCGGACATTAACGTTGATTTGACGACCGAT
>CATISI010000176.1 GCA_949538025.1 Candidatus Poseidoniaceae archaeon | reverse complement strand
GTTCGTCCCATGTATTCTCCATGATCTCGTGCCATCTTCATTCCTCCATGATTTTAATTCCAAAGTTCGACTTGAACCATTCCATGGACTCGTCACGAGTTACGCCATGGCCCTTGCCAACCTTGCTCTTTGCCTTCCGGCGTCGGCTGATACGGTGGCCAGGTCGCTCGAGAACGACGTTTATGTCCATACCGTAGATACCGATGTCAGGATCGTACTTTTGCTCTGGGAAATCCGTGTAGTCACGAACACCGAACGAGAGGTTTCCTTGTGCGTCAAAGTTCCAGCTTGGGATGGTGTTGTCACGAACCCAGAAAGCGTTGGTCAAGAATTCCTTGATGGATTCTTGGTCACGCATGGTGGAGCGGCAACCGATGGGTGCACCCTCACGGACCTTGAGGTCACGGTTCTGAATCTTACCGAGCGTTCGCTGTGGGCGAACACCAGTGACCATTTCGAGAACGTTCTCAGCGTTGACCAAACGGTCACCACCTTCGCCAACACCGATGTTGACGCAGACCTTTGTGATTCGTGGAACGCTCATTGGATTGACTGTTTCACTCAAGCCTTCACCTCCATAACTGGAATGCTTGCATCGCCAACAGCGAAGACATTGACTTCGGTTGTACCGAACTCGTCGAATGCAACTTCGTTTGGCATGCTGGATCGCTTGACAATGCGCTCCTTCATGGAAGCCATTTCACCGACGTGTGTACCACCAATGAGGTAGCATCGAACGCCTTCAACGAACGCAATGTGCTCAAGTATTTCTTGGTCAGGAAGTGAAATCTTGACCGAATCACCCGTACTGTAGGTTGTTGCATCGTCAACGATCATGTTTCGACCGTCGTGGAGATTGAGTTGTGTCTTTCCGCCCTTGAGAGTGGTCTTGCCTTCGATTCGTGCAATCTTCCATTGTGCTTCTTCGGCTGAAATCTTGACGTAACGTAGACGACCGTTAGCATCGAGCATGCATCGGAAATGTTCGTCTCCAAGTGAGAGAACGTCCATGAGGCCAACGCCGCGGCGGGTGTCCTTGCAAACACGTCCATCGACCTTGATCAATTCATTGTGAACGATGAATCGAACTTCACGAGCGCTCTGTGCACGTCCAAGGACGTCACGAACGATGAGGTTAACTGGCATGCATCGCTCCAGACTGTGTCCACCTGGACTTGGGCGCGTGACCCAAATAGTGGTCTTTCGTGGAAGAGGCCAGCTTCGCGGCATGGCCAATCGCTTCAAGTGACTGCTGCTACCCATATTGTTCAACTCCTGTCCTCGGTCAATTTCTGCACACGCAGTTTGTCTGTTTCATCAAGTTTGATGACGACGACGTTGGAGGCATGGACCGGGACTGCCTCTTCTCTGTTATCGGATTTGGATTGTTTTGCACCTTCAATGAGGATACGCCCTTTGTCAGCATCGATACCGATGACTGGGCCAGTGAGTGGCTCAGCTTTGCGCTTACCACCATGGCGCTTTCCACCGTGGGAGAAATCTCCACGGATGACACGGACGGTGTCACCTGCACGAACGGTGACAGATCGAACACCTGCGAATCGCTCGTCAGGCTTATCGAGTTGCAATCGTGCTGAAACGCGCTTGCGCTTGGTGTGCATGGAGGCGTTGTATTGCGCCTTACGCTGCTTTCCTGGTTTACTTGACTTGACCATTCTTCTTCACCTCATACAATTTGTTTCGCTGTTGCAGCGATACGAGGCCAGCGTTCTGCAGCCTCACGGGACACTGGTCCCTTGATATCTGACCCTTGGACTTCACCTTTGAGATTGGTGATGACACAAGCGTTGTCTTCGAATTGTACCCACGTACCATCTGCACGACGGAACGGGCGTCGCTGTCGAATAATGACAGCGTTGAACATCTGACGGCGGGTATCTGGTGTACCTTTCTTGACAGAGACCTTGGTCATGTCACCAACACCACCAGCTGGGTATCGGCGCATGGTACCACCTAACTTGATGACGTTGACGATTTGGACAATCTTTGCACCAGTGTTGTCAGCGACATGCAAACGAGCCATGGTTGGTAGACCACGTGTTTGTCGACCTGCAATTCCACGCATCAGACTTCACCTCCAGTCTTCTCGATGACACAGAACGAGACCGTCTTCGAAAGAGGGCGGCATTCCATAACACGGACGGTGTCGCCGATTTCGACGTCACCAATGCAACTGGGAAGGTGTGCGCTTAGAGCACTAGTTCGCTTCTCGAATCGCTCATACTTCTTCATGTATCGAACGTTGTTACGCTCGATAGTGATTGTCTTCTGCATACCAACACCAGATACAACGCCCTCGAACATTTGTCCACGTAGGCGCAGACTTCCATAGAACGGACAGTTTTCATCGCCGTCCCATTCGCCCGTAGGTGTTTTTACATCAATTCCAATTTCTCGCATGTTCATGCCTCCTTGTAGTTGCGACTCATTCGATCTTCAGGGCG
>CATISI010000175.1 GCA_949538025.1 Candidatus Poseidoniaceae archaeon | reverse complement strand
GGTTTGCCTTGCTTCGGTTTTCTTCGAACTTTCGAGTATCGACAATCAGGTCACGGATGACTGGGTAACCAGGTAGAGGTTCAACTTTCAGTCGGCCGTTGGAAACAAGATCGCCCACACGAGCAACGTCTGAAAGAACGATACGCCCGTTGACACGAACACCTGTTGTTGCCGTTCCACCGACAACACCTCGTCGGAAAGCGAAACTTCCGTCAACGTCTCGCTGGAAGATTGTGAACAGGTCCTCGAGAGATGCTGATGCTGGAACAGCCGTAGCGACAACGTCCCAACCTCGCTCTCCTTGAGCAGGACAGTAACGGAACAATTCGAGTTCCAAATGGATTTCAGTTGCATCGATGATTCCAGGAGCGAAGTCACCCTCGATGACATCGTCGTCAGCGGAGGTTCCGTAAGCGATCATTTCCTCAATGAGTTGAACTTGAAGCGTTCCTGAGTCGTCAACACAGGCCATGCGAGGAAGCGCTTCTTGCACCCACTCAGCCCACGGGGGCTCAAAGTCCACATCGCAGAGTTTGATTTCTTGTACACTTGTCGCACCAAGACCAGCGAGTTTTCCATCCCAATCAAGACCTGCCTTACAGAACTCATCGTAAGATGTATCTCCAATGGCACAAACGGAATAGTGCATGGATGCGAGAGCTGGAGCATCGGATTGGACAGATTGCCACAATGCCTCAGCATTGTCTGGCATTTCTCCTTCACCCCATGTCGATGTAATGACGAGAAGGCGCTTGATGTTGGCAAGGTTCGACTTGTCGTATCCATCCATATCGACGACGCTTGCTTCAAGGCCATAATTGGAAGCCATCTTTGCCGTTTTCTCAGCAAGTCCTGCTGCGTTGCCCGTTTGTGAGCCAAAGAGAATTGTCAAGGAACGATCGCCACCCATCAAGGAAGCAAGTTCTTCAGAGGCTGAACCAGATACGGCAACAGGTGCCGAAGTTGCGGCTGCGACATCTACGGTTTCAGATACGTTTGACTCATCAAATTCTCCACCATCGACCTCAGTCATTATCGGTAAAACTGAATTCGCCCATTTTTCCCATTCCGGTTCATAATCAACATCACAAAGTTGAATGTCATGGACACGATTTGCTCCGAGCGCAACGAATTTTTCATCCCAGTCTTTTCCTGCCTTACAGAATTCATCGTACGATGTGTCACCAATCGCACAAACCGAAAAGCTAACCCCAGCAAGAGGGGGATTTTGTTCACAGGTAGCCATCCAAAGGTCTTCCGCATTGTCCGGCATGTCTCCTTCGCCCCAAGTGGAGGTGATGATGAGAACTCTTTTGAGGTTCGAAAAAGAACTAGGATTGTACCCATCCATATCAAAGATCGTTGGCTTAAAGCCCAACTTTTCTGCCATCTTCTTGGTCTTTCCAGCCAATTCTTCTGCATTACCTGTCTGAGAACCAAAAAATATGGACAATTCTGGGTTACCTTTCACTGGCAAAACTTTCGCCTCCCTCGTTCTAATCTACAAATCAATAGTCTTTGAATGTTGGGAACATACCACGTTTTTCCAGTAAAATATGGTCTACTAAAAATCACATATGGAAGTCGTCTTCACCGCCAAAACCATCGGCCATGCTGACGCCCTTGGAGGAAATGACATCGTCGATGCGTAGAATCATGATAGCCGTCTCTGTTGCAGACTGAATGGCTTGTTCAACCACTCGTAGCGGTTCGAGGACATTGGCAGCTTGCATGTCAACAACACCGCCTTCGTAAACATTGATTCCAGCATGCGATGCACCATCAGCGTGGGCTTTGCGCAGAGCAATGATGGTCGTGACGGGATCAAGACCAGCGTTCTCAGCCAGGGTCCGTGGAATGATCTCAAGAGCAGAGGCAAAGGCTTCAATCGCCATTTGCTCGCGTCCACCAATGGTTTCGGCGTAGGTACGTAGGTCGCGGCTCAAAGCAGCGAGAACACTGCCACCGCCGGTAAGAACTGCACCATCTTCCCAAGCAACTGAAACAACACCAACAGCATCATCAAATGCACGTCGGATTTCATCGACAACGTGTTCTGTTCCACCTCGAAGGAGAACGGAAACGGACTTTGCCTCAGGACATCCTGTTATGAAGGTCATGTCGCTTTCACCAATCTTTCGCTCTTCAACACGAGCAGCTTGCCCAAGGTCGTCTCCTGAAAGGTCGTCCATGTTCGTAACAATGCGTCCACCAGTTGCTTTAGAGAGGGCTTCCATATCGGATTTCTTCGCACGACGGATGGCGAAGACGCCTGCCTTGCTGAGATAATGTTGTGCAAGCTCGTCGATTCCTTTCTGACAAACGAGGACGTTCGCCCCTGATGCTGTGATTTTTTCAACCAAACCTCGGATGTAATTCTCTTCTTCTGCGAGGAAGGATGCGAGTTGGTTTGGGTCGGTGATCTGAATCTTTGCGTCAACTTCGGTCTTCTTGACTTCAACAGCAGAATTCACAAGTGCGATCTTAGCATCGTTGATGCTGCGTGGCATGCCAGCATGTACACGTTCCTTGTCAAGGAGGATTCCGTCGATAAGGGATGAGTCTTTGATGGAACCACCCTGTCGCTTCTCAACTTTGATATCACTCAAATCGACCAAGCGCTCACCTTCATCGATGACACCGACTGCGTTAACAGCACGAACACAGATATCAGCCATGAAGGCCTTGACGGCTCCTGCAGACTTTCCTGTGAGAGAGGTCTTAGCAACTTCTAGGAGAACCTCATCGTTTCCTTCTGTCGAAATTCCATGGCTCTCAAGCAATGAGATGGCCTTTTCAGCAGCCAAACGGAATCCTTCACAGATGACGGTGGGATGGACATTCTGTTCAATCAAGTCTTCTGAACGCTTGAGAAGCTCACCGGAAAGAACGACAGCAGAGGTTGTTCCATCGTAGCAGTGTTGCTCTTGCGTCTTAGCAACTTCGATGATCATCTTTGCTGCTGGATGTTCGATGTCCATTTCCTTGAGAATGGTTGCACCATCGTTTGTGATGACAACATCGCCCATGGAATCAACAAGCATCTTGTCCATACCTTTTGGACCCAAGGTGGAGCGAACAGAGTCCGCAACTGCCTTTGCAGCAGCGATGTTGTTTGATTGCGCACTGCGACCTCGAGTACGCTGTGTTCCTTCTTTGAGAATGAAGATTGGTGCCTGTCCATTACCATACATGTTGTTCACCTTCTGTTTGGTGCGAGTTGCTGTGGGTCTTGAACCCTACGACTGAGCAGTTTACAACTGTCCATCGAGATATTGTTGGCCGTAATGCTCCCATTGCTCCATTGTCCAACCATCTGGGAGGCCACCAGG
>CATISI010000174.1 GCA_949538025.1 Candidatus Poseidoniaceae archaeon | reverse complement strand
CAGCCCAACGAATTCCAGTACGCGTTCAGCCTCCTTTTTCGCGTCGTCCCTCGTCAATCCATGGAGGCGAGCGAAGGTGGAAACAAACTCATGTGCGGTCATCCAATCGTACATGTTTTCATTTTCTGGAACATAACCAACGCGGGCGTAAGGTGCTGGATTTTTCCAAGGATTGGTTCCGAACAAGCGCACCTCTCCTTGCGTTGGTTGAAGTTTCCCCATTAGGAGCTTGAACAGGGTCGATTTACCTGCACCATTCAGACCGAGAATTCCAGTCACGCCTCCACTGAGAGCAAGCGAAATCCCTCCAATGGCTTGGTAGCGCCCATAGGTCTTACCCACGTTGTTGAACATCACAACCGGTGCCTCGGGTTGAGGCACCCATTGTTGCTCCACTGCCTTCCCTTCTTGGGCGAGATCTGGAATCATTCACGGGTCACCTCCATTGAAGAAACTCGGACACTGAGAACATACAACGCAATGGCATTGATGGCGATAACCGAGGCAAGTGACCAAATCCAAGGATGGTCATAGACCACGTTCGTCCCGATCAGGGCTTGCCCAACATGGGCCACGGAATCGTACGGCGAAATCAGATAAAGAATGGAACGGTCGAACAAACCTTCTACGATGGCTGCGAGTGTTTTCGTCCCAAGAAGAAGGGCAAGTAGGGCGATTCCGGGGAAGAATTTCCCCCGTGATACAGAAGAGAGTGCTAAGCCAATGCTCGTGTAGGTAACAACCAACAGAAGGGCGCAGAACACAGTGGTGAGGAACATTGGAAACGTGTCCAGTATCCACGCCCATCCTCGACCCATAGCTAGGATGTCAACGAAATAGTATAGAAAGAGGGTGCCAATGATGATGAACGCTTGAATCGTTGCTACGGCGAGGTATTTCATACCAACATAATCGAATCGGTTGATGGGTCTGGAAAAATACAGTGCACTAGTTCCATTTGACCTGTCTTCTGAGATAACACCGCCAACCAACAAAGCAGCTACGAGTGGATAGTAGAGCATGTTGCGTGGGAAAAATCCGAGAATGTGTCCGTACAAGTTGTTTCGGCCAACACCCCAAAGTTCGTACAATCCTGCTTCACCAATTACAGCGAACAAAAGCGTCAGCGCAACGTCGGTCATTGATGCGATCAGGACGAAAATCAACACAAGTTTTGTCGGCACTCCCCACGGGCGATGGCCTTTGCGAACGATGCCAAGAACATGATGACGGAAAATCGCCCAATTGCGCATCCACCTCGGATTCAATGTCCCTTCCCATGGAACGTAGACCTGCTCAAAGACTTGTCCAGTTTGTGCAACAGGTTGGGCGACGGATGCCTGGTCAGAAGATTCTGAGCCCCAAGCAGCATCCATTCGACTTTGTCCAGTAACGGGAGTTGATGCATCAATGGTCGCTTCTTCGCTCATGCTCCTGAACCTCCCATCGACTCTGGAGCATCCACCTTTCGAGCCTCCGCAGGCGATGCGAGCAAATCTTCGCTCGATTTGACACCATACCCGAACCGTTCCATGATGACAATAAACAGGTCTTCTAGGGATGCTTCATATTCATGCATCCGACGGATTTGTGCACCTGTATCTGCTGCACACTTGAGAATCTTTTGCGTAGTCTTTTCTCCATCATGGCGTATTCGCATCATGCGACCTTCCCGCCGAACCTCAAGACCCTCTTTTCCGAGAGCTTGTTCAAGTTCGTTGGCCATTCCCCAAACGTGAATTTCGATTTCTCGATCGATGGCTTTCAAGTCCTCAATGCGTCCTTGAGCAGCGAGTTTTCCTTTGTGGAGCAGCACGATGTTCTGGCATACGCGCTCAACATCGTCCATCAGGTGGCTTGCCATGAGAACCGAGCGATTGCCTGCGTTAACCATGTTGGAAAGCGTTGTCAGCATTGCTTGACGAGCATCAGCGTCAAGGCCGTTCGATGGTTCATCAGCGATGATAAGTTGTGGGTCGTGAATGATGGAACACGCCAGTTTCGTCGCTTGCTTCATACCCGTCGAGAACGAAGAGATGGGCCGATACCGCAACTCACCGAGACCTACGTATTCCATGGCAGTATGAGCCCTTGACATCGCAACGACAGGATTCATTCCAAGTAATTCACCGCTGTATCGGACCTGATGGATTGCATCCATGTTATCATCGAGGGCATCGTATTCGGGCATGTAGCCAATCTTTGAACGAATGGACAAACCGTCGGTTCGAATGTCATGACCAAGGACCTTGCCCTCGCCAGAGGTTGCTTGGATAAGGCCGAGAATGGTCTTGAAGAAGGTGGATTTGCCCGCTCCATTCGGCCCAAGTAAGCCAGTTGCACCACGTTGAACCTGAATACTCAATTTATCGAGAGCGACATGAGGACCATACGATTTGGTCAACTCATTGGTTTCGATAATGAGCTCGTTGACCATTGTTCTCGTCATTTACAAGGAAAGGAAGTCTTTGAATCCTTTCACGTCACGCTATTTGAATGATTTCGAAAAGTCACTTCTTGTGCGAACAGCGATGCCCTTCTTGAAGCGAAGCGCCTCATCAGCATCACATTGTGCAAGACCATGCCCAATCAATGTCCCTTGCTCGTCAACGATGAAGCAGGTTTGCCCAGCCTTCAACCAAGGATCGCAAGCAACAATAAATCCATGGAATACGTTTCGCCCACGCAAAACAAACTCGACAGCATCCTGCTCGACCATGAGCACAGCTGGTCCCTGTCCGAGACCAGATGTTGGTTGATATTGACCACCTCCATCGACAGGTACTGTCCGAAGATCGTAGATGATCTTCGACCCCATATCCGTGATGGACAAACCACCATCGGTCAGTCGTGGGCTCAAAATGTGGGTGCCGTTCTTGTCGATGACGTTCTTCACTCGACCGGTTCCACCGATGATGTAGGTGCAAGAATCAATGATGCTAGCGGCTTTTTGGTAACCAACGTTCGAACAAACGACCAACTTATCGAGGATCTGTCGACGACGCAATGCATCCCGCAGTTCTGGTAAAGCAGTATCATCCACTCGAATTTCTTCTTCGATAAGACCATGTTTGATCAGGAGGTTTGATGCTCCTTGAATCAGAGAATCGGCACCGATGTCAAGAATCAAGACTCGATCTGCATCGATGTGGAGTCGTTGCAATTCTTGTCGGAGCAAGACCGTATTGATTCGACGTTTCCAAAGCCAGGATGGGCCATCGACCTGTGCAAATGGGTTGAGGTCTTCAAGTGAGTACGGCAACAAACCAAGAGGCGTCTGGACAAGAATCTCAAGCTCCGGTAAGACATGTTTGAGACGGAGCACAAGCAGATCACAACGTTGACGCCAAGGTCCTGGTTTTCCATTTAATACCAAGACATCTGTTGGACCTGAGGAAGCAGGTCTCCAACGATGCTGCAGCTGCTTACGGGCAACGAGGATGTGCGGGCGTGCGAGGGTATCCTCTCCACCCCATCGCTCGCCTTTCTTCCGTTGTGTTGCTTGTTTGTTG
>CATISI010000173.1 GCA_949538025.1 Candidatus Poseidoniaceae archaeon | reverse complement strand
TGAAGATGGCACGAGATCATGGAGAATACATGGGACGAACAATTGGATGCCGCCGATGTGGGCGACGTCGAGGAATGATTCGACGACACGGGCTACGCCTGTGCCGTCAGTGCTTCCGCGATGTTGGAAACGAAATCGGTTTCAAAAAGATGAACTGAGGTGATTATGAATGCAATTTGATCCATTAAACGACGCACTCGTCAAAATTTACAACGCAGAACAAGCTGGCAAATTCGATGTTGAATTGACCCCAGCCTCCAAGCTACTTGGAAACGTTCTCAACATCATGCAGTCCTCCGGATACATCGGAGAGTACTCACGTGTTGAAAACGGCCGAGGTGACGCCTTTGTCGTCCAACTTCGCGGAACCATCAACCGATGCGGTACCGTCAAGCCACGACACAGCGTTCGCCGACAAGAATTCGAAAAGTGGGAGACACGTTATCTCCCTGCTCAGGACTTTGGTCTTCTCATTCTGACGACCAACTCCGGCGTCATGAACCACTACGATGCGAAGGACGCCCGCATCGGTGGCAAGTTGCTTGCCTACGTGTATTGAGGTGAAAAGCATGGTAAAAATCGACAGAATCGAACACAACGTAACCATCCCTGAAGGCGTTACAGCCACACTCAGCGAAGATGGCGTCGTCACCATTGCAGGACCAAACGGTTCCCTTTCTCGAGCCTTTGTATCGTCTCGAGTTGAGATCCTCCAAGATGGAGGCGGACTCCTTGTGCGCACCGACTTGCCACGACGTAAAGACAAGGCTATGGCAGGAACCTGGAATGCTCACTTGAACAACATGATCAAGGGCGTAACTGAAGGATTCACTTACCACCTGAAAGCCTTCTACTCTCACTTCCCAATGACGTTGGCTGTCCAAGGACAGAACTTTGTTGTCAACAACTACTTTGGTGAAAAAGTTCCACGCTCCGCAGACATCCTTCCTGGTGTTGATGTGAAAGTCAGCAACAAGGTTGAGATTACAGTTTCAGGAATCGACAAGGAACTCGTCGGCCAAACTGCAGCAAACATCGAGCGCTGCACAACGGTCAAGAAGCGTGATCGACGTGTTTTCCAAGACGGTATCTACCGTCTCAGCAAGGAGTGATGAAGAATGGCAGACGATTATGATAACATGACTGTAGCTGAACTAAAGGAATTGCTCAAAGAGCAAGGCCTCCCTGTCTCTGGAAAGAAGGCAGATCTCATCGAGCGCCTCGCTGGTGCTGCTGAGGAAGAAGATGCGTCTGTTGAGGAAACAGAAGCAGCATCTGATGCTGAAGAAAACGATGATGACTTCTTCGAAGATGATGATGACTGGGATGATGACGAGGATGAAGTCCACGTTGCCAAGCAAAAGCCTGTTCTCGATGAAGCAACACAAGAAGCACTTGCGCTTCGTGCTGCCCAGAAGAAGAAAACACCATCCTTCCGTCGAACCGAATGGTTCCGATACAAGCGATTGTCTCGCTCTGGATGGCGTGCTCCTCACGGAATGGACAACAAGCAACGTCGCAACTTCAAGTATCGAGGATCCCTCGTCCGTGTTGGACATGGGAAAGTTGCATCAGCACGTGGTTTGCACCCATCCGGATTCAAGGAAGTCATGGTTCACAACCTCAACGATTTAGAAACCATCGATCCAGAAACCCAAGCCGCTCGAATCGGTCGAACCGTTGGTGGCCGAAAGCGAGAGAACATCCACGCTCGTGCTGATGAATTGGGAATTCGTATATTGAACCGAAGGAGGAATGTCTGATGCAACTCACAAACCAGAAGCGACTCGCAGCGAAGATTCTCAAGTGCGGTGAAAACCGTGTTTGGATCAACCCGGACTACATCGAAGAGGTCGCATCGTCTGTTCAAGCAGACGACATTCGTGAATTCATCGAAGAAGGACTCATTCGTGCTAAGGCAGTCAAGGGAACGTCTCGTGTTCGAGCCCGTACCCGTCAAGAACAGCGACGCAAGGGTCGACAGAAGGGTCAAGGTAAGCGAATGGGTACGGCAAACGCCCGTAACCCTCGCAAGAACCGATGGATGCGAACCATTCGCTCCCAACGACGTGCTCTCAAGGACTTGCGAGAGGCTGATGAAATCACGCCTTCGCAATACCGCCGCTACTACCTCAAGGCAAAGGGTGGTTCCTACCGATCCATTGCTCACATGCGTTCTCAAATGACCATGGAAGGTGTAACACTCAAGGAAGGTGACAACTGATGCAAGGAAACCGACGACGCTCAGTACTACGACGACGTAAGGCTGGACTCACTGACTACCGACGCCGACTACGACTTCTCCGCAGCCAACAACCTCGTGCCGTTGTTCGTGTTTCAAACACACGCACATCGTGTCAATTGGTCACCTGGGCTGCTGAAGGCGACAAGGTTGCACTCAATGTAACTGGCAACGACCTGGTCAAGAAATTCTCATGGCCTGACAACATGTCCAAGAAATCCGTCCCCGCATCCTATCTCGTAGGCTATGCACTCGGAAAGGCCGCAATTGCTGCTGGACATGAAGATGCAGTTCTCGATATCGGACTTGCAGCAAGCACACCAGGTGGTCGTGTTTTCGCTGCACTCCGAGGTATGGTCGAGGCTGGACTCAACGTTCCTCACAGCGAAGAAATTCTTCCTGCTGACGACCGAATCAACGGCGCACACATCGACGACAACGTTGCTGGTGCGATTGAAACCACAAAAGCATCCATCGAGGGGGCCTACTGATGACAGAAGAAGAAACAACAGAAATCAAGCAAGCACCAGGTATGATTCTTGCTTATGCCCCACAAGAAGCCGAAGAGACGGGTGGACGACGACGACGTCGTAGCGCTCAATCTGATGCGATCAACAACCTCCGCAACTGGACGCCACGTACACGACTCGGCAACATGGTCTATGCTGGCCTCATCACAACGTACGAGGAAGCCCTCGCAAGTGGTCTCCCAATCCGTGAGGTCGAAATCGTCGATGCTCTTCTTCCTGAGTTGGAAGATGAAATCATCAACGTCAACATGGTTCAGCGAATGACCGACAGTGGTCGTCGTGTTCGATTCAATGTCATGGCGTGTGTCGGAAATCGTAACGGCTACGTCGGACTTGCAATGGCTAAAGCAAAGGAAGTTTCCAATGCCATTCAAAAGGCTATTGTTGCTGCAAAGCTCAACTTGGTTAGCGTACAACGTGGAAACGGTTCATGGGAATCTTCTGCTGGTCCTGGCACATCCGTGCCAATCAAGGTCAACGGTCGTTCTGCTTCGACCCGTGTCACGTTGATGCCAGCTGCAAAGGGCAAGGGCCTCGTTATCGGTGAAACCGGAAAGAAGGTTCTCGAACTTGCTGGAGTTACCGACGTTCTCTCTCGAACCAAGGGACAGACCCGAACTACCATCAATTACGCTGCTGCAACCTTTAATGCACTCAAAACATTAAACACAACTCGTATCAGCAACGAACAGCGAGAACGCTTGTTCATCAACACTGGGAGGGTTTTGAAGTGAGTTTTATCGTTGTTCGTGCTCGAAGCAATGTTGGTGTCGAGCGATCCATTCGTGAAACAATGGATTACCTCAACTTGACCAAGGTCAACCATGCAGTCATCATTCCAGAGAACGATCAGTACATCGGAATGCTTCGCAAGGCTAAGGACTACATCACATGGGGCAACGCAGACCTCGCAACCGTTCAGACCATGCTTTCAGAGCGTGGACGAATGCCAGGCGATGCTCCATTGACCGATGCAGTCGTCGCAGAAGCAACCGATTACAAGACGATTGGTGACTTCGCTAAGGCGATCGTCAACAATGAAGCAACCGTAAAAGATGTTCCAGGTTTGAAGCGCGTCTTCCGTTTGCATCCTCCTCGAGGCGCAAAAGGATGGGGCGGAATCAAGCGATCCTACGTTGTTGGTGGCGCACTCGGTTCTCGAGGCGACGACATCAAGGCGCTTGTTGAGAGAATGATTTGAGGTGATATGATGGGTACAAAAGCAAACAAGCACCGTGGGCGAAATCGATACCATGGTCGTGGAAAGAAAGCCGGTCGAGGCGCTGGAAAGCGTGGAGGCCGTGGTAATGCAGGTATGAACAAGCATCGTGTCATGACTCGAATCAAGTACATGCCAGGCCACTGGGGTATGCACGGCTTCAACCGTCACCCCTCCCTACGTAACGTACACGTAACCTGCAACGTCAGCCAACTTGAAGGTATGGCGGATGGTAAGGACAGCATCAATCTTGGAGAACTTGGAATTGACAAGCTCCTCGGATCTGGTCGAATCAACACTGCAATCACAGTCACAGTCGCAAACGCTAGCGCTTCAGCCATCGAAAAGGTCGAAGCCGCAGGTGGGTCCGTCAATCTTGACGACGGTGATGACTGGGACGAATGGGAAGAAGAGTGAACAAGGAGGTCTCTGAATGAAACACAAGCCAGTACCAATCGGTGTTGTTCTTACGGGTGTCATTTACTTTGGTCTCCTTTTCTATTGGCAATGGGATGAACTTTCAGGTGAAGGTGCAGCACGAGATGCAGCAATCTTCGGCATCGTTCTCGCAGTTGCACACGTAGCTTACGTCATGGCATGTTTCCAGCGTGATCTTCCTGCCTCGATGAAGCAACTACCAATCATTGGTCGCTATGCGAAGCTCTACGGTTGGTTGATTTTCGTTTTCATTGCTGTATGGTATTGCCGCCCAGAGAAATGGGGCGGTTACGATGAAGCAGTAGGATTCCTCCTTGTGGGTGTCTTACTGCTTGGTTTCGGTGCAGCAGCCATCCTCACATGTTTCATGTGGAGCGGTGATCAAAGCAGCCGTTTGTACGCTCTCAGTCGCTTCGTCGATGTCTATCCAGCCATCACCAAGCCTGACCGACACGTCCGCTTTGGTGAGAAAATGTGGACCACAACCTTCGTTCTCATTATCTACTTCGCTATGACCAACGTCATGCTTTACGGATTGAGCGGTCAAGCCATGGACTTGTTCAGCGGTTTCCGTTCCATCATGGCTGGTGCATCGGGTACCATTATGCACTTGGGTATCGGTCCAATCGTTACTGGTTCGATTATCATGCAACTGTTCGCAGGTGCGAAGATTATCCGTTTGGACTTGACCAACAGCGAAGACAAGGCTATGTACCAAGGAGTGCAGAAACTCCTTGTTTTGATTATGATTCCAATTGAATCAATTCCACAAACCTACGGTTTCCTCGACCCGTCGGAATTCCTCATCGATGAATACGGACTTGGATGGGCCAACTTTGTCATCGTCGCTCAACTGTTCGCAGGATCGTACCTTGTCTTCTTGCTTGATGAGTTGGTCAGCAAGTGGGGTATCGGATCCGGTATGTCGCTCTTCATTGCTGCGGGTGTTGCTCAATCGACCTTCGTCGGTACGCTCTCACCGCTACCAACAACTGCCGGTTTGGCCTACTCTGTGCAGAACCCACCAGCAGGTACGCTGCCGATGATCTTCTACATGTTTAGAACGGCGACAAATGGAGAAATGATATCGCTCAATGGCTTCGAAATGATTCTGTTGGGTGATGCGACGCATCCAAACGCTGTGATTGCTCTCGTTTCCAGTATCATTGTGTTCCTCGTTGTTGCGTATGCCGAATCGAGCAAATTGGAACTGCCACTTACACACGGAAAGGTCCGTGGTCATCGTGGTAAGTACCCAATTCGATTGGTCTATGCTTCCAACATTCCGGTCATTTTGATGGCAGCATTGCTAGCGAACGTCAACATGTTCTCGCTCTTGTTCTGGAGTCATCCAACGATGTCACAGACGCCGATATTAGGTCGGCAGGGATGGTTCTCGATGTCGGATTATATCGGAACGTACGAACCGGGTCAAACCACGGCCTCTGGAGGGTTTGCCTGGTACGCATCCATGCCAGCCGGTGTCAACGACTGGCTTATTCCGTTGCTGAATCAACAATCGGATATGTTTGGGCATAGTCTAGGTCAGATCATGCTCCACGTTGTATTCTACGTAGTCTTGATGACCGTTGGTTCAATGGTCTTTGCGAAGTTTTGGATTGATACCACCAACATGGGTACGAAGGACGTTGCAAAGCAAATAGAGCGAACAGGTATGCAGATCCCTGGTTTCCGTAAGAACCCTAAGGTTTTGGAGAAGATTCTCGAGAACTACATTCCACCGGTGACCTACTTCTCTGGTGCTTTCGTAGGTTTACTTGCAGCAGGTGCGGATCTGCTCGGTACGGTTGGTAATGCGACCGGTACAGGTCTGTTGTTGGCTGTTGGTATCATTCTACGTACCTATGAGCAAATCCAAAAGGAACAGGCTATGGAAATGCACCCGATGCTCCGACAATTCTTCGGTGCTGAGTAGGCTCTCACTTGATATACGGCGCAATCTAGCGTGAGGTATGCGGTTTTCTGAGCCTGAAACTCCATACATTGGCGCTGGAAATTCCAGTAAGTATGTTGCCGTAAACGATGGCACTGTACGGGCAATAAAACCCGAAGGGATTTACATCCCAGCTCTACTCAAAGGGTCCATTATTGGCATCATCGCCCTTTCCATCCTTTCATATTCGATCAGTACGATTGTCATCAACAAACGATTACAGATGTCGGATGACCCTTGTCCGGGTGAGTGGGGAGAGGTTGTGGAACTTGGTGATGGTTCCGTGTATTGTACCGCTGAGAATTGGAACTACCGAGGAGATAATGCCATTTCGCAGATCGAGACAACTGAGGCTCGCTTCAAAATTACATACGAAGATTGGACCTCTGAATACCGCTGGGAATCTTTAGATCACAAACCTGGTTTAGTTGTGATTGGAGAACTCTATGATGATGGATATACATACTGTCGATTTTACTTTGCAGAAAATCAACTTCCAGATGATTTCGGCATGAACGACCTCTATCTTGGTGAAAATTCATACTATCTGGAACCATCATGGTGCAACGATTATTCTACGGACTTTGAGGATGTTTCCTACAGTACAGACGTGCCACACCCTTTCCTCGGAGTAAAGATGTACGACCCGATGCAATTGGACTACAATGACGAGCTAAGGTTTGAGGTTACAACAAACTCATCGACTGATTCAGGTACTTACATGTCGTTGGATTTTGTTCAACATGTTATAGAAGAAGAAATCATCATTGGTATCGTCTTGCTCTTTGTTTCGTTTATCGTCATGCTGAAAATTGATCAACGTCGATTCGTTTTGAAGTTCGATGTTGAAGGCAAACGCATGTCACTGCGTCGTTCAATGACTTCCACTCGATGGGGTGGTTGGAGCTGGACCAATGTGAATTATTCCTCTGCGGAATTGGAAAAACATCAAAGCTCAGTTTGTCTGATGTTGAAAATAAATGGCAAGAAACATCTTATTGCTGATTTTAATGGTAAGCAGGCGATTCACTACGTCGAACCACTGAAGGAACTACTCAATATTCCGGATATGCGTGTAAGGCAAGCGAGTATGTATGAAAGCTTACCATCATTGGATATGTTTGATGTTTCTAACTGGGATAGCGATGAAGACGCAAAACACATCTACGAATTTTACATCGAAGAGTTCGGTTCAGAAGATCATGCAAAAACGCTTGATGAACTGTATGAAGGTGCTCGAATTACGTCACTCTCTGACCAAGTCGATGCACAAAAATTGCTCAATCATGTGATTGAACTCCTCGATCCTGAATTCGAAGCACCTGAAATCATCGTCAATCAAACGCGGGTTGTTGAGTATACTTCAACTGCTAAAGCAACAGAAACTGATTCTACCCCCATATCGACGATTGAACCTCCGAATTCTGCACAATTGGATGCCTTCTGGGCTCAAGATGATTCAAATGGGAATTAATCAGGCTGATTGGCTCGCAGTGAGCGATTTTAGGGCCAATTACGGGCGGGTATCTTGATATAGGGGGGGTGAGTGGGTGAGTTGCTTGCGTCGGTGGGAACGGCGTTGGGACCCGAGTCTTCGGACGGTGAAGGTTCCCATCACCCAACGACGACAGCCGAAGCACATGCGATTCTGAGAAACCTCCGGGAAGGAGCTCGCTCAGGGTCAGGTAGGTGATTTGAGATTATGACATATTTTTTGTTGTGCAAGAGATAGTGCTCATAACCTCGCCAAGAAATTTAGGACAGCAAATTAATTGCGATAACAACTCTAGGGATCAAAACACGAGAAATCTGGTTGATCCTGCCAGAGGCGACCGCTTTTGGAGT
>CATISI010000172.1 GCA_949538025.1 Candidatus Poseidoniaceae archaeon | reverse complement strand
ACAGCAATCATCGCCTTCTTCGTTGGCATGTCCTTCCGTCATATTCTACCTCCAATTGTTGCAGCACTTCTTGCTTCAATTGGCCTTTACGTAGGAGGTTGTATCATTCTCGATTTGCCAATGGAATACCTCAATTTGGAATCCTCACTTGCACCACTGCTCGTTATTCCAAGCGTGATCGTAAGCCTTCTCGTGCAACGCTGGCACAAAAAACGGAACAGTCCAGATGACATTGCAACCAATGAAGTCCGGCAGCAACGACAAGCTGTTCGCAGAGCACACTATCACCCCGAATTGGAAGTCGATACGCAGTGGGCCAGAGGCGGTCTTCGAAAGTGATCACGCTTCGAAGAAAACTGAAATTTCATCCAGCGACTTTCGTTCCAAATCAGGAACTTGTGCATCGTCTGCTGGGTATCCTACAGGCAAGACGAGCATAGCATGTTCGTGATCCGGTCGATTAAGAATATCTCGCAAAAATCCCATTGGAGAAGGTGTATGCGTCAATGTAACCAAACCCATCTTATGAACAGCATGAATGAACATCCCTGCTGCAATACCGCAGCTTTCACTACTGTAGTAGGTTGGACCCCATTCGCCATTCGATCGCAATCGCTTCGATTGACGGAAGAGAACGACAACCCATGGTGCATCAGTAAGATGTTCTTTTACTGCATCGGTGCCAAGAGGTTGAAGCACTTCTCGCCAAGCATCAGGCATTCGATCTTGGTAGGTTTTCCGTTCTTCAACCTCAGCCGCTTCACGAATCTTTTGTTTCAATTCTTTAGATGAAATCGCTACAAAGGTCCAAGGTTGAAGATGGGCTCCACTTGGCGCAGTTCCACCACACAGTATAGCACTCTCAATCAACTCCTTCGGAACACTTCGTGTGGAAAAATGTCGAGTCGTTCGACGCCTGCGCATTACCTCTAACAATTCCCTTGAACGAAGATGCATTTCTTCCAGTGTGACTTCGGTCCATGACAAAGGGACAAACAACTGGTCTTCCATGCATAGGCGATGTTGTGAGCAGTTATGAGCATTCATTGCTCAACGTATCGCTTCCGCATACGCAACCAACCCTCGCTGAAGAAAATCAATGCATACAATGATGCAAGCCATAAGTGAACATTTGACATTTCATCAAGCCAGCTCGGTGCACTTTCAAATGGGGTTGCAAAAGCGATGAGAATCGACAACCAAATCACTGTTATTCCGTGGAGTATCCATCGAAACACACCAAGAATTTGCGTTGAATTTGCACGCATTTCTGACATTTGAGAATCGGTCAAAATTGCTGTTAATCCCACAACTTTGTCGAGGGCACTTCCGCCGTTCCAACGAATCTTGCCAAGACGGAACCGATTGATGAAATCGATGCCTGTAAAGATGGTCACCCAAACGACAACCACTTCGAGTAAAGGGTCCAATCCCATGAGATCAAGCGAACCCCACGTTGACCAAGAGAAGATAGTCCAAATCCACGCAACCAAGAACAATTGGAACAAACGCGCAAACTTAGCCAGCTTTCTAAGGAGAATTAAATCGTGTGAAAGTATCAATTCGAGCGAGATAAACAGGCCCACTGTTAACGTAATGATGCCGCTTGAAGCGAGTCCGAACCATCCAATGTCACCAATACGCCATGCTTCGAGTAGGGCCACAAACGCCCAAGCAAGAGCGATGACAGAGGCACCATTGACCGCAGCTTGCATCGTGTACAGTGGGTCTCTTCCGTCTTTGAGAACGGACAACCCGCCCATGAGTCGTACTTCGAATCCTGATTCGTCAACGATACCGCGACTGGCTGCAGTCATCCCTCCAATAGCCTGAATTCGAGCGGTTTCGACAATTGATTCAGAGTCATCCTCGGTGTTTCCATTTGACCAGTTCGAGCCCCGACTGGCTGCATGCGCTGCTCCCGTTCCCCGTCCTTTTCGTCCAGCTGAACGCGATTTTGCCCATGCCCGTATCTCAGCAGAAATAATGTTCTCAACCTGATCTTCGTTGAGAGGAGCGCCGTGATCGGTGTACAACCAACGACATTGGATTGGAACAGGAGCAGGGTCGACATCAGGAGCGACCATTTGGAATTGTCCTGGGCCAAGTGTTGGCAGTTGTGCGACCAAATCTTGGTCTCCTCCACTCTCCTTGAGAAGGTGGCGAACCTTCTCAACATCTTGCGGTTGAGTGAATCGTCCAATGAATGTCGTGTTGGCTTGAGCGAGAATCTTGTAGTCTACATCGGAGACGTTTTGTGTGGCTAAAACACATGCAACACCGTATTTTCGAGCCTGTTTGAAGATGAGTTTAATGAGATCCTTAGCTGGAGGATTACGCGGATGTGGCGGGAGATAGGGTGCAACCTCATCCATGAAGAAAAGCAATTTCAACTCACCATCTGCTGGTTGTTGTGTCAACATCCAATCGTACAATTCACGAGACAGTTCTTGGACGAAATACTGCTTTTGGGCTTCGTCTTGAATGGTGTTCAAATAAACGATGTTCAGTGGAATTTTTCCGGGAATGGCTGGTTCGGCAAAGGAATCAATGTCAATTGGAACCCCATTGGAAAAGAGAAGTTGATTGACCCCGCTGGAAAAGGCTGCGAGTCGTCGCGCTAAATCGTTGCGAGTGGTTTTCGGTAGCCTTTCTTCAAAATCTGTAAGTCTGTGATCAAACATGACCTCGTCCCAACTTGGAACATCTGGTTTCTCTCCTTCATCGTCCTCAATGAAGCAGTGAGGATAGAGGAATCGCGTGAACTCATGATGCGGTTCCCGAACCACACGAGCGAGTGATTGGAAGTCACCAACATCCAAACCACAGCGTGTTCCTTCAACGAGAATTTCGTACAAAAACGGTTTGACGACTTTCCCTTGAGCCTTCTCAACATCGTATCCGGCAAGGCTCGTGAACCCAGCTGCGACCATGTCCCATGCTGTAATGGCTTCTTCGGGATCAAGGTCTGCAGGTGGCGCTCGAAATGGATCGATACAAAGCGGTAGACCTTTACTTCGGAGAGGTGTCCAAATCCTCACTTCGCTGTTTTCGAGCAGCTTACGCTTCCGATCGACATCACCATCTCGTTCCAGAAGTTCAGATTCATCAATACCAAGAGCGAGGCGTGCAAGATCACCTTGTGGGTCAATGATGAGTGCTGGAATGCCAGCAAGGGCTGCTTCCTCGATCAGAGCCTTCGCCATAACAGTCTTGCCCGATCCTGTGGAGCCGAGCATGGCTGCGTGACGAGCCAGCACTTGAGAAGGAATATCAATGGGTGCCCCTGAATCTCTTCGTTCTCCGAGATAGAGGCCTTTCGGTTTGAATTTCTTTTTTGGGCTAGCTGAGACAGCCGGGTCAAGAATATCGTTGACCAATGAAGCGAATTCCGATGGAGAGGGTTGCTCTTCATCAGACACCATAAACGAGCAGAGGCGCTTGAGGTCTTGAAGTACGCGACGCGCAGATGGGTCAAAGCGCATGCTCTTGAAGGTCGATTCGTTCGCCGAAACATGCCTGAACGTATTCCGTTGGCTCGCCCTTCTTGGACGGATGAAATGCGTATGGCTGCCATCGATACACTGGATTCTGGCCGTTGGGTCAAAGGCCCGCAAGGTCGTGCCTTCTCTCAAGAGTTTGCCGAGTATTGTGGTGTTGAATTCGCATCTCCATGCAACAGCGGTTCCGGTGCCCTTATCGCTGCACTCCGTCTTCTTGGAATTGGCCCAGGTGACGAAGTAATTGTTCCCTCGTTGACGTTTATCGCTACAGCAACATCAGTTTCCATGACTGGAGCAACACCCATATTTGCTGAAGTTGAGCCTGATTATTGGTGTCTTGATGTAGAAGATGTGAAACAGTGCATCACTCCGAAAACAAAGGGCGTCATTGGCGTCCATTTGTTCGGTCAGTGTTATGGAACTGAACTCATCGATCTGTGCAAGGAACACAACCTCGCCCTGATCGAAGATGCTGCACAAGCCCACGGTGCGTCCATTGTTTACAATGGATCCCTAACCATGGCTGGTGCGCTTGGGACCATTTCTTGCTTCTCATTTTTCCCTTCAAAGAATGTAGCCGTTGGAGGAGAAGGAGGGATGATTACGACTGCAGATTCAGAGGTTGGAATCAGAATAAAGTCCATTGTCGACCACGGCCGAGATGGTTCGCTGCAGTCTCAAGAAGTTGGAACCAACATGCGTATGTCAGAAGTATTCGCAGCCATTGGTCGTGTACAATTGAAGCATCTTGACGATTGGCTTGCTCGTCGCCGTTCCAATGCTGCAATGCTCAGCGAAACGGTTGATTCCCATCCAAAATTGCATGCACCTCAAGTCCGTCCAGATTCTCGACATGCATGGCACCAGTATTGCCTACAAACAGAGAATGTTGAAGCGTTTCTACAACACATGGCTACCAATGACATTGACGCACGCAGGATATACCCTGTGCCTTGTCATCAGCATCCAGTGTACAAAGACCATCAACAGGCGAACGATGAGTTCCCAGTGACTTCGCAGCTTTCTGAACAACTCATATCCATACCAGTCCATCACGGACTTACCAATGTTGAACTGGAGCGAATCGTCAACGCACTACGGAGTTACTGACGAGTAAGCATTCGTGCCAACGAAGCATTTGACCAGCCAGGTAGATAGGTCAGTTCCATTCCTGCCCATGACGGAATTTCAACCGCAGCCTCTTCATCTTCAAGTTCGACTTCAGCAATAATCAGCCCTGCAAGATTGCTTTCAAACTCATCAATTTCCCAAACAAGTCCATCAGTATTTGTCCACAGATAGCGTTTTTTCTCGACAAGGGGATACAGAGAATCATCGATTACGGATTCTGCGATGTTGGCTTCAATTTCCCATTCAAATTCTGCCGCAGCAGCCCCTTTTCTGGATCCTTTTAGTGTCAGAAAATAAGAGGTATCATATTTTCGAATCCTAACCGTCCAGTCTGGTTCTTGAAGGAGTGCACTGCTCGCCTCCTGTGATAATCCAGAGGCCAATTGTTTGTTATTATACATCACAGCATCATGCACGGTAGATACATTGAGTTCCTTATGATCAAGATACCATTGTTTGATTTCGATGCATTCTGTTGATTCGTGAACCCATGGTCGTTCAAATCGTCCATCAACAAGAAAACGTCGTTCAATTTCGACATTTTCTGGCATGAGTCGTCCTTCGGCTTGCACCAAATAATCCTGTCCAAGCGTTCTGTGAACAACTAACCAACTGGTTCATAACCGCGAAACATAACACATAACCATGCACAACAGGATCGTTACATCCTTTGGACTTGTTTTCTTGATGCTTACAGCTGGATGTATCGGGAATGTACATGATGAATTGATTACCGAATTACCCGATGATTGGAGGACCCAAACAAGTCGAACTATTTCGCAACCGCATCTGGTTCAATTCGACTCGTGTTTGAACATGGAATATGATTTGAAGGCGAGCATTGCTGAGGAATACCGAACGCAATTGTTGCAAGCTGTAGAGGAACAATACTACTACGGCTGGGGAATGTTCGATGATGGAATGGTTGCAGAATCTGCAATGGATGGTGATGCTTCGGCCGGAACAGCACAGCCCCAAGCACGTATTCAAGGTGAAGATTTCAGTGGTACCAACAACCAAGAACAAGGTGTTGATGAAGCAGACTTCATCAAAACAGATGGATACTACATCTATGCTTTACAAGGTTCAACACTCTCAATCATGAGCGTTCCAGAATACGGTGAAATCGAATTTGCAAGCAACTCTTCCATCGAAGGTTCACCGATTTCGATGATGCTGCGAGGAGATCGGCTGATTGTCCTCTCTACTTACAATCCTTGGAGCATCGATGATGAGGACGCCCTCTACGAATACCTACGTTGGGGCGGAGATTACAGTCAATGGAGAGTCAATTCATTGACCAAGTACACCACATACAACATTTCAGACAGATCGAGTCCAGAAGTGATTCAGGAACTCTACTTGGAAGGATACAATGTCGATGCACGGGAGATTGATGGATCCATCCGCGCAGTAACGCACTCATGGTTGAACATTCCAGGATTATCGAATTGGCTGAATATGCCAAGCGCTTACTACGAGCTCGAATGGGACGACCCACAACGCAGAACCTACCGTGAAATGATTGCCTATGAGACCATTCAAGCGAACGAAGAAGTTCTCGGGTCGATAACATTAGAGGAGCTTGTTCCAAAAATCTACCAACGTATTGGTGATCAAATCATCGAGCATGACATGCGTTCTGAAGGGTGCGGGAACTTTGCAAAACCAATGGATGGATTCAGCCGTGGATTTACCAATATTCTCTCGCTTGATTTGTTTTCACCGACATTCGATTACGAATCGGATCACCTTCTCAGCAACCATCCACTTGTCTACGCATCTCCAGATGCACTGGTTTTGACCGAAAACGCATGGGATTGGTGGTGGTTCTGGGGCCAAGATGAGGTCGATGACATGACCAACATTCACACCTTCGATATCTCTGTACCGGGCGTCACAACGTACACCGGTTCAGGACGTATTGATGGGCAGATTCTGAATCAATTCAGCCTTTCAGAACATGAAGGTGTTTTGCGCGTTGCAACAACCGTTGGCCAATGGAATCGCTGGTGGATGGAAGATCCTGAACCGATGTCCTCATCGGTCATCACACTCGTTCGTGGCGTTAATCCACAAACGGATCAGCAAATCTTGCTCGAATATGGCCGCATTGACGGTATTGCTGAAGGAGAACGTATATGGTCGGCACGATTTGTTGAAGACCGTGCTTATCTTGTCACATTCGAGCAAATTGACCCACTTTGGACCATCGATTTATCAGACCCAGCAACACCAACAATCCTTGGTGAACTCGAGGTTCCAGGTGTCTCGACCTACATTCATCCACTTCACGATGATATGCTGCTGACCATTGGCATGGGTCCTGCTGGGGAAGATGGATTAGGGCTTGATTGGTCAAGCACACGTCTTTCCACCTTCAACATCAGCGACTTGACACAACCAACTGTGGCTGATACACTGATGCTCTCGCCTGTGGACGACCCGGATAATGGTCGATGGACGTGGTCCTATTCTGAAGCAATGTACGAGCACAAGGCGTTCCAGTACTGGGGGCCAAAGGAAATGCTCGCTGTTCCACTCTCCACCTATCGCTATGTTGAAACCTACAACGAAGATTGGGGATCCCAGTGGAACTATGAGTACGTTTCAAAGGCCATCATTGTCAATGTCGATGAAGCAACTGGAAGCATGTCCGTTCATGGTGAAGTGAATCATTCCTCTCTCCTCAATCATGAAGATGTCAACCATTGGTGGGGTGGTGACGAAAACATTCGACGGACAATTTTCATGGGTGACTTCATCTATGCTTTCTCTGGCGCTGGCATCACCGTTCATAACTTGACGAGCATGGAATTGACCGATGTTGTAACCTTTGATATTGAATATTCAGGGTATGCCTACTACGATTACTAGGCACGGCGAGAAGCCAAACCTCAATTGCTGAGAAGTTGCCATGCAACTATGCCGCTACGAGTAGGTGTTCTTGGTTGTGGCAGATGGGGGTCGAGGCATCTCCGTGCGTTGGAGGTGCTTGCTGGGGAAATGGACATCGAATGCATCGTTGCATGTGATGTGCATCCAACCGCACTCGCACGGGTTAGAAATGATCGTATCTTGTTGCACGATGATCCACACACACTTGTTGAGCATTTCGGCCTCGACTCTGTCATCGTAGCGACGCCCAATCAAACCCATTACGAACTCGGGACGATGTTTCTCAACAAAGGGGTTGATGTCTTTCTTGAGAAGCCAATTGCAACAACGTTTGATCATGCTTCATCGCTTGTCTCCACATCTGTCCACGAAGGAAAGACACTCAAGAGCGGTTTCCTTCTACGATTCCATCCGTGCATAGTAGATGCAAGAAGTCAAATCCGAGCCGGTAGAATTGGAGCCATTCAATCCATTCGATATTCCAAGAACGTACGACGGCAAGGTGATGAGTCGTCGCATGCATTGGATACATTAGCGATTCATGGAATCGATTTAGCAGAGTTTCTTCTCGATGGACAAACTCCTTTACGTATTTCCGAAGTTGTCGGTTCTCATACATCCTGTGCATTGACTCTAGAATATCCAAATCAAGTCGAGATTTCAATCGATGTAGGATGGGAGGCTGAGGCAGACGTTGCTGAATTGGAAGTAATCAGACGAAATGGTAGCGTTCTTGTTCAATTGCAGCAACACGAACAATATGAGATTTTGAAGGACCATTCCATAATCCAATATGCTGAATCCAATCATACACCACTCGAGGCTGTTCTTGTTGACTTCCTTCAGCCTGATTCAACATCACTTGCAGCCTCGACTGGTTCCATTCTTCGAACCATCAAATGCGTTGATCAGGCTCGTTTACAATTAGCAGCACAAGGACGTTTAAACACACGAGAATTGAAGAGATGAACCTAACTGGGTCAATCATGAGCCCCGAACGTGTCATGCTCTGGCTTCTTGCCGGCGTCACCATTGCTTCTTTTGCAACTTGGTTGATTCAAGACTCTGTCTTTGATGCAGCAGTCGCATTTTCGATTCTTTCCGTTATCGTTGCCGTTCTATGGGGAGCAAGTCACTATGAGAAAACCGTCCGATTGAGTGGAATGAAAAACGGAGGCATCCTCAATATCCTCGCATTTGTTGCTGTAACTGGTGGACTTACCTATTGGTGCATTTACTTCTACGACTTCCCAGTTGTCGGTTCGATCATCGGTAGCATCGGAACCAATGCCTACATTTGGTGGACCTTTGGCATGCTTGAACCGGGCACACCTTCCGCATAAGTGTGCCAAGTGTCAAAAGCCTCCGAGGTAACATCGTTCCGATGGCCAAGCACGGTGAGCATCCCGACCTTCCTTCTGAATTGGAAGAATTGTTGGAAGCAGACGTCCATACCATCTTTCTCAAGGCCGATTGTCCCCCTCGTGTCAAGCGTGGGACCATTGGTCAACTCAAGTTGGTTGAATTAGAATCAAACGATTCTTGGGACAACCTTCGTTTGGAATCGCTTCAGGAGTCTCTGCGTACTGTCGTAGAAGAAAATCAACACAGGAGCGATTGTTTTCTCGAAATAGATCGAAGAGGTTGCCAAGTCCTCCAACTCGGAGATTTGAGAATTACTTGTGCAAGCCCACCGTTTTCGGATGCACGGGAAATTACTGTTGTCCGTCCAGTGGCAAAACTCTCACTCAGTGACTACAATCTTGATCCGAAAATTGTTGAACGCTTGTCCAACCATCACCGTGGTGTTTTCATTTGTGGCCGCCCAGGTTCTGGAAAAACAACACTTGCTCAAGCCATTGCTGAGTATCTCGATGACGACATCGGCGCCATGGTCAAGACAATGGAAGCTCCGCGAGATCTGCAACTTGCTGAACGTATCACACAATACGCTCCATTGGAAGGAGATTTGGAAAAAACTGCAGAGATCATTTTCCTCGTACGTCCCGATTTCGTCATTTTCGATGAAGTCCGTCGTGCTCGTGACTTCGAAATCTTTGCTGATGTTCGTCTTGCAGGCGTAGGATTGCTTGGTGTTACGCACGCAAACTCTGCACTCGAAGCCATTCAACGGTTGATTGGAAAGGTTGAGTTGGGTCTTGTATCTCAAGTGTTGGATACCGTGCTGCATGTCGAATCGGGTAAAATTCAACAGGTTCTCGAATTGAGAATGACTGTCAAGCCTCCATCAGGGATGCAGGAAGAATTGGCTCGACCGGTTATCGAAGTCGTTGAGTTCCCGACAGGTAAGGTGACGCATGAGATGTTCGCCTTTGGTTCAGAGCTTGCCGTTGTTCCTGTCACGGAAGCGAACCAAAAGAAACCTCTCCAGCAGTTGGCGCAAAAACAACTTATCCATACCATTCGACAATGGGCGGGAGTTCACGTTCGTGTTCAATTTACAAGCGATACTGCGGCAACCGTTTACGCCCCCAGTAACATGATTTCAACGCTCGTTGGTCGAGGAGGAGACAATGTTCGTGCTTTGCAAGATCAGCTTGGTGGGTTGCGATTAACCATTGAGTCACTCGACGATATGCCCGATTCCGATGATGTTTCAGAACACTCGATATGGAGTGACGATCAGGATCGAAGAGCGTACCAAAGTCGTGCATATGAGCAACATGGACGTTCTAAAAAGACACGAAAAGGCCGTCGCCGTTGAGAAGGAGACTTCTTGAAGAACGGTCACGCCCGAGAAACATGGCGCAACAGGACGATGGTTCAGGTCGTGCTCCTGTTGTTATCGTTCGGCCAACAACCTCGGTCACCAGTGGCGTTGCAGTCACTCAGAAACTTGTGGGGGCTGCTGTTGCATTTGGGGACATTCTCCGACGCACATTTGGCCCAAACGGTCTGGACAAAATGATGTACAAAACAAACGGAGAGAATGCTATTACAAACGATGGTGCGAAAATTGTCGCAGATTTACTCGTCAAGCACCCTGCTGCAAAAGCCTTCGTTCAACTCGCTGAATCACAAGAAAATGCAAGTGGTGATGGGGTTACAAGTTGCTTGCTCTTTGCAAGTGAATTGATGAAAGAGGCAGGTCGTTTGCTCGAGCGAGGTGTCCATCCCCTAGTATTGGTCGAGGCTTACCAAGATTCGATTGTTGAAACACTAAATGTTCTCGATGATCGTTCGATGGAAGATATGAGCGAAGATACGTTGCAATCCGTTGCAAGAACAGCCATGGTTGGGAAATCTGCCGAAGCTGGCGGCGATGCGTTAGCACAACTCTTGGTCGAATGTATGATGACCATCCAATCCAGCGGCAGATCTGTTCGAGCAGAGAACGTACGAATGACAAAAAGGGGGCATGATTCGCTCCAAGAAACACGATTAATCAAAGGCGTCGTCATCGACAAGAAGTTTGATTCTGAACGGACACCAACGATCAACCAGCCCTGCAGCGTCCTGACCTTGACATGCCCGCTGACAATACAAAAAACGAAGCGTGATGCTGAAATTGAGATCGAGCGGCCTGAGCAGATGCTTGCATTCTTGGATGCTGAAGAACAATTAATTGAAGAAAAAATCAATCTTCTCAAACGATCCGGTGCACAAGCAATCTTCACTTCAAAAGAAGTTGACGAACGAATTCAACATGCCTGCAACAGCGACGGAATCCTTCTTGTCGGAATGATGGAAGATGATGGAATTGAAGACATAGCCGCCGCAACCGGTGCAACACTCATCAATCATCTTGATGATGCAACAGCAGAAAGTCTTGGTTCGCTCCAATCGGCAAACGTCGATGTATCTGAACGGGAAGACGGTCGTCGCACGCGGCTCGTCGTGAACGTTGGTCCAACATCTGGTCTTGTCACCATCGATGTTGGTGGAGGTCAAGGTGCTGCTGTTGAAGAGTACATTCGGGCCATGTACGATGCCCTTCGGACGCTGGAATCCGTTATCGACCAACCTGGAACAGTACTCGGCGGAGGGTCGTTTTACATCGCTGCTGCGCTCCATTTGAGAGAACAAGCGGAATCCATCTCTGGACGTCAACGCCTCGCCATCGAAGGTTTTGCTCGAGCACTTGAAGCAATTCCAAGTACACTCGCCCTCAATGCTGGAGAAGATCAAATCGACACCTTGCTCCAACTACGTGCTGCTCATCGAAACAAAACCCAACGTTTCGGTGTTTGCAAGAACGGACGTATTGGTGAAATCGAAGGAGTTCTGCTCTCCTCATCCACTGTTTCCCATGCTTTACAAGCAGCTGTTGAGACGGCTTGTGGCCTTCTTCGAGTTGACCAAGTCATTTCCTCACGCGGTGATTGAGCAAGTGGCCTCATCACATGCTTGATAACGAAGACATACAAGAGGTCGATAACGGGTGCAACTATGGACTCGGGAAAACCTCGCGCATTACTCAGTGTATGGGATAAAACTGGCATCGTCGAATTTGCAACTTCACTTGTCGATCTTGGATTTGAATTGATTTCAACCGGAGGGACTGCACGCAAACTGAAAAACGCCGGACTTGAAGTCATGAGCGTTTCCGATGTTACACGGCATCCAGAAATTTTTGATGGTCGTGTCAAAACACTCCACCCGGCTATCCACGGCCCGCTCCTCGCACGACTTCAGAAGAAAGAAGACCGAATCGGTATGGAAGAATTGCAGTACACTCCGATTGCACTTGTCGCATGCAATCTCTACCCATTTGTTTCTGCAGCAGCCGCAAACCCCCCGCTTGATAAGGACGCTTTGCTCGAAATGATTGATATTGGTGGACCAACCATGGTTCGTGCATCTGCAAAGAACCATGCAAACGTCATCATTTGTTGCAATCCAGACGACTACAATTCCATCATCGAGGATTTGAAACGATCACAAGGAAATCCTTCAGGTATTCCTATGTTGCGAAGGCAAGCACTTGCTCTCACAGCATACCAACACACGGCATCGTACGATGTGGCCATAGCCAACACCCTTCACAGCCGGTGGAACGGTATCCCGGAGTCCTTCGATTCTGTTGCCGAACAATCAGCTCGTTACCATGAAACATTGCTCGCTTCATCCATGAAGATGAAAACGTTGCGTTATGGGGAAAACGCTCACCAAAGTGCAGCTCTCTTTGTTGATGATGATGCCCAAGGAACCTATTCGACGCTCGTAACTGCACACGTTGAAGGCGGTAAGGCGATGTCGTACAACAATTATTCGGATGCTGATGCTACCCTCAGATTGTGTCGTTCACTCTCAACCGATGAATGGCCAGACACGCCACACGCTTGCGTTATTGTCAAACACAACAACCCCTGTGGTGTCGCTCTCGCTAAAAATCAGGTCGATGCGTACATGGATGCGTTGGCAAGTGATCCAGAATCTGCTTTTGGATCCATCATTTGTTTCAATGAAATTGTCACCCTTGATACAGCCAAAGCAATGGCCGATTTGTTCATCGAAGTCCTCATCGCTCCCGGATACACGCCCGAAGCAAAGGAATTCATCATGCAGAAAGGAAACCGCCGACTCCTCACCATCGATTCACCCAATGATCGACTTGCACCACTTGACCGAAAGCGCGTTTTGAAGCAGATTGAAGGTGGATGGATTGTCCAGACCGAGGAGGCGCCAATCATCGATTGGAAATCTGCCAACACCGTGACGGAAAAGAGCGTATCTGATGCCGAAATCGATTCAATGAAGTTCGCTGTTCGCGTCTGTGAACAAGTGAAATCAAATGCAATCGTTATGGTTCAAGGTTTGTCAACCGTTGGTATTGGCCCGGGTCAAACCAGTCGTGTCGAAGCTGTTCGGATTGCCGCTCGTCGCGCAGGCGAACGAGCCAATGGGTGCGTCCTAGCTAGCGATGCATTCTTCCCGTTCGCTGATGGTCTTGAACAGGCAGCACAAGCAGGTGCTTCCGCTATTGTTCAGCCAGGAGGTTCAATCCGAGATCAAGAAGTCATTGATGCTGCAAATCGACTCGGAATCTCCATGCTCTTTACTGGTCATCGATTGTTCCGCCATTGAAGCGGGCATAAGAGATTGGCGTCTCCTTCATGTAGTATTGACATGTCGAAGAACCATGAGCGACCACGTCATTGCGGTGCTTCCCGGCGACGGTACAGGGAAGGAAGTAGCGGTCGAGGCCCAGCGCATTTTGGATACCATCCAAGAGCACACAAACCATGGGTTTGAACAAACCGTAATTCCTTGTGGCGGCCAGCATT
>CATISI010000171.1 GCA_949538025.1 Candidatus Poseidoniaceae archaeon | reverse complement strand
TGTACAGATTCTTGGTACGAGTGTCGATGGAATCGACGAGGCTAGTGACCGAGAACGTTTCGAAGCATTTGCTAAGAAGCACGACTTGCGTATGCCGAATGGTGCCACGGGTACGACAGCCGACGACATTCGAAAAGCAGTGGACAACATAGGATTTCCTGTTCTTATTCGTCCATCGTACGTCCTTGGTGGTCGCGGAATGGAGATTCTCTCCAATGAAACACAATTGGAAGCATATCTCAAGGAGGCATACCTCACACCCGACAAGCCACTGTTGGTCGATGAATACCTCGGTCATGCGACAGAACTCGATGTTGACGCCGCTGGTGATGGCAAAGAGGTTCTTGTTGGAGCCATCATGGAACATCTTGAGGAAGCAGGCATTCACTCAGGAGATTCAACGTGTTTCATCCCGGCTCAAAATATAAGTGAAGAAATGCTTACACGCGTGGCTGAGCAAACAAAGACCATTGGTTTGGGACTCAATATCAAGGGATGTTTTAATATTCAATTCGCAATACAAGGAGACGATCTGTACGTCCTCGAGGTCAATCCACGATCCTCACGAACCGTTCCGTTTGTTGCAAAATCCTCAGGACTCCCACTGGCTAAGATCGCAGCTAATGTAACGATTGGAATACCTCTCTCTGAACAAACGATTCCTAGGCGAACCTCAGGCCAGATTTGTGTCAAAGCGCCAGTGTTCCCATTCATCAAGTTGCGAGGACTTGACCCTGCCCCCGGACCTGAGATGAAATCAACCGGAGAGGTCTATGGCTCCGATACTTCTGCAGACGTAGCTTATCTCAAAGCAAGGTTGGCTACAGAAGTGCCTGTTGCAAGTTCAGGAGGCGTCTATTTGACTGTTCGAGACGAGGACAAAGACGCACTTGTTCCAATTGCAGAAGAGTTGTGCGATCTCGGATTTATCTTGTTCGCAACACCTGGTACAGCGGATGTCTTAAGATCTTCAGATGTTGAAGTGACGACTGTCTATAGAATCAATGAAAGGATGCATCCTGATGCACTTGACTTGATGCGCCGTGGTGATATCTCCTTCATCGTTAATGTGCCTACTGTTTCTGGGGGAGCTGTTCGAGATGGAAACATGATGCGCCGTCTCGCTGTTGAGTTGAACATACCATTTGTGACAACGATTCGAGGTGCTCGAATGGAGACAGCAGCCATTCGTGCATTGATCGAAAAAGACATTGTACCAAGGAAGCTCGAGGTTCACTACGATTCGAAGTTCCTTTGATTCATCGAACCCCATCGAACCGCTTCATCCATAAACCACCACGCTTGAAATCAAAATATGGACATCATTGCGTTGTCAACATCAGATGTTGACGCTATGTGGACCATCAATGAACAAGGCCTACCTGGGACTGGCAAAGTTTCGAAAGAAGAGATTCGACAGTTACTCGAATTCTCTTCGCTTTCTATCGGAGCGTATGACCAAGGCAAGTTGCTTGGGTTCGTCATTTGTTTACCACCAAAAACAGCGTATGAAAGCCTCAATTATGCATGGTTCAACGAACATTATTCCTCCTTCGTTTACGTCGATCGCATCGCTGTTTCGGAAGAACACAGAAACAAAGGAATGGGCTCTGCATTGTATAATCATGTTGTATCGTATTCAGAACAACATAGAGTACCCATCGCAGCGGAAGTTAATCGAGAACCACTGAATCCTGGCTCTATGCGATTTCATCAGAGATTTGGTTTTGAAGAAGTCGGAGTTCTTCAACATGCAGAAAAATCTGTTACGATGTTTTTGAGGAAAACATAGGATCGGTTCGAATTCGGTTCCCAATCCAAAAACCTGCTATGTTCACGACTACATCAGATATTTTGTTGTCGGTAGTTTCCTTCGCAAATTCATAGGGTAATGCCAATTCAAGGAATTCCCATCCAATCGATAGGAAGAGGAACGCATACCAATTCGTCAATATGAATCGGCCAACAATGGACCACTGGACAAAGTGACCAAGCGACCAAAGATTGAGCAAGGCCATACCAATCAGAGTGCTTCAATGACGATGGCGATACCCTGGCCACCACCAATGCAGGCGGTTGCGATACCGTACTTACCACCGCAACGCTTCAATTCGTGTGCAAGCGTGAGTGTCAAACGAGTGCCTGTTGCAGCGAGTGGATGTCCTAATCCAACTGCTCCACCATTCACATTGACTTTGTCCTCGTCAAGACCAAGTTCCTTGACACAAGCAACAGCTTGACCTGCGAATGCTTCGTTGATCTCCCATCGATCAATGTCTTCGATGGAGAGACCCGTTCTTTCAAGTGCCTTTCTCGAGGCTGGAACAGGTCCATAGGCCATGATTGCAGGTTCAAGACCTACGATCCCCCAACCTACGATGCGAGCAAGTGGTGCATCTCCATCAGCTTCTGCTTGTGATGCTGACTTAATGACAACAGCTGCTGCACCATCGACAATTCCAGAGGCGTTTCCTGCAGTAACCAGAGAATCAGGACCAAACGCTGTAGGCAGTTTAGAGAGTGATTCAGGAGAGGTGTCATGGACGACGTGGTCCTCATCCTTTGCAGTGATGACTTTGTCACCACGCCGAGACTTGATGACAACATCAACGATTTCATCGTCAAAGACACCGTTCTCAATCGATGCCAATGTACGCTGGTGGGAACGTGCTGCAAATGCATCTGTCTCCTCACGGGTTACTCCTTTTCGTGCACAAATCTCGTCGCTAGTTTGCGCCATGAACTTACCACAGGTCATATCCTGCAGATTCGTCATCATATAGTCCTCAACAGGTGGTGAACGTCCAAGTTTCCAACCTTCTCGTGCTCCACGAAGCACGTGTGGTGCTTGTGAGAGGTTTTCCATTCCACCTGCTACAACGGTGGATGCTTCATCAAGCATGATCATCTGGGCACCTGTGACGATGGATTGGATTCCAGAACCACAGATTCGTGAGAGTGTGAGCATTGGGACTTCTTGAGGAATACCTGCTCTGAGCCCAGCATGTCGAGCACCATAGATGGATTGAGAACATGTTTGGAGTGCATAGCCCATAACGACATGATCGACGCTTTCAGGATCCGTGTTGGTCTTTTCCAATGCACCCTTGATAGCGATTGAACCCAATTCTTGAGCACTCACAGTTTTGAGGAGACCACCAGGTCTGCCATCGCCACGCTTTCCGCCAACCCATTCACAAAACGGAGTTCTTGCCCCTCCGACCAAAACGACATCTTCTGCCATGAATCTCCGAATTCGAGTCGGGTCAAGAAGGATGCGCTTCTACGCTCAGAGGTTCATCAACGAGATGATGAGCCCACCAACCGTTAGACACAACGGAATCATCATGACTTCGAACGAGGATCGCATGCGACCTAGATTCGCAAGTTCTGTCCCACGCTGGAGTGTTGCTTTGACACCTGGTGCATCTTCACCAACAACTTCGAGCAAGGTGTTTTGAAGGGTACCATCGAGTCCTTCATTCTGAATGTCTTCTTGTGGTCGACTTCGTGTTGTTCCTACGAGATAAACTGGATTCCCAATACGGAGGGCATAGACGGTCCAGCGGTGCTTGATGACGTTACCTCCTGTAAACAATCGTGCTGCAAATTCCATTCCAAGTTCCTTTTTGAGGGAATCTGCATGGTTTGATTCCCATCGCTTGAGGTATTGCCCCATGTCGGTACGTTTGAACGTCGTCGGCTTGACGAGGATACCACTTGTTCCATCGTTAAGAATGAAGGGCACGCCACCGCCATCTTCTCGAATGGTTCGCCAATACTCTCTTGTCTGAGTTTTCCCTTCGCTATCCGTCGTTCTCTCACGAATCTTGACCTCGTAAGACCAATGAAAATAGACACAATTTGGAATGACTCGATTTGGATGACCATCGACAACAACCCGTAAGACGCCAGACTTAGATGGTCGTACTTGCCCAACAAGTTCTGGG
>CATISI010000170.1 GCA_949538025.1 Candidatus Poseidoniaceae archaeon | reverse complement strand
TCAAAACCATGGACAAACTCGACATGGGGTTGCAAGCCATGAACTATCAACAACAAGGGCTTGATTTAAACGAATTCGTCACCAGTGCTCGTTCAAAAACAGACCAAACTGAATTTGCATCATTGCTTGAATGAGGCCCCCAAGCCGACAAGGACAAAAACAAGAACATCCGCCCACAGACCACAGCCCGATGGTGTAGTGGTCCATCATGGTGGGTTTTGGTCCCGCCGACCTCGGTTCGAATCCGAGTCGGGCTACTTCCTACATACGCAACTTCATCAATTGCTTGCGTTTCGACACTAACATGGCAGTTCAGAACATCGCCGTTCTTGGTGCGGGACAAATGGGAAATGGAATCACACAAGTTGCAGCAGCAGCGGGTTACAACGTGACCATGATCGATATTCAACAAGAGTATGTTGACAAGGGTCTTGCAACGATTGAACGCTCGCTCGGAAAACTTGTCTCGAAAGAACGCATGTCCCAAGAGGATGCAGATGCAACACTCGCTCGCATCTCACTTTCAACCAATCGTGCTGACTGTGCGGATTGCGATCTTGTTGTCGAAGCAGTTCCTGAAATTGTAGACCTAAAAATCTCCATCTTTGCAGAACTTGATTCAATCTGCAAACCAGAAACCATTCTCGCTTCCAACACCTCATCGATTTCCATCAGCACCATTGCAGATGCAACCAACCGTCCGGACAAGGTCATTGGCATGCATTTCATGAATCCAGTTCCGATCATGAAGTTGGTTGAAGTCATCAACGGTAACAAGACAAGTTCAGAAACTAATGCTGCTGTCATCGAAGCATCCGAAAAGATGGGCAAGATTGCCCTTTCATGCAACGACTCTCCTGGATTTGTCTCAAACAGAATCCTTTGCCCAATGCTCAACGAAGCTATCCTTACACTGCAAGAAGGCGTTGCAGAACCTGAAGCCATTGATGGAATCATGAAGTTGGGAATGAACCATCCAATCGGTCCACTCGCTCTCTCGGATTTGATCGGACTCGATACTGTCCTTCACATCATGAACGTCCTGTATGAAGGACTCAAGCAAGAGAAGTACGCACCTGCATCACTTCTCATCCAAATGGTTGAGGAAGGCAAACTCGGTCGAAAGACTGGCGAAGGTTTCTACACCTACTAAGTTCAATCCTGTCCAACAAGCTTGTAGTTGTCCGAGAGAGGTGTTGCACCTGTCTCCATGGAGATGATTTGTCCATCTTTGAAGCGCATGAAAGAAAGGACAGCCTCGGAATCCGAATCGTTGGCAAAGTGAACGATGGAGTGAGCGACACCGACTTCTTCGTTCTCGAACAAGATTCGATCATTCTCGGAGGTGACGTGTCCTGATCCTGCAAATTGCATGATATCGGACTTACCCATTGTGTGTCCACCGACGTGCGGATTGAACACAAATTCTTCGTGAACAAGTGCGTTCAAGGCTTCAGTATCCCCTTTTTCCCAGGCTTCGTTGTATGCGGCAATAATTGACATGAATCACCACATCGCCACCTAGTGTATAAGTGGAACGCTACATTTCGACGAGCGTAGGTTCAAGACGACATGAGTTCAGACTCACAAGTTCTATCACGAATTTTTGTTGCCACCTCGTTCCAGTGTGCACGAATCAGGGAAGCAATAGCGATGAAGAATTCGTGATGATTGAAATCATGCACAAGCCTCCGACTTTCGGTTAAATCTCCTCATATGCATTTCTCAACGGCCCTTTGAGGGATAATCGTGGGCGATATGGGGGTATCCTCATTCTATGGAGAACCGGCTTAGAAATTCCCAGAGCATCTGCGTGGTTGGGATGCCGTTTGGTGTTCCACCTTGGTAGGCGTTATGCCCCGCAAGGTGCAAGCTCATTAATTGGACTTCAGCACCCGCCTCACACTCTTCATAGCCACGGATGTCGTAATTTTGGCCGACCTCCAACAGTTCATGAATGGCACCATCGCATCCGTTCAAGTCCGCCCAGTATTCCATGTTTTGAACGGCTCCTCGGTTGAAACCAGCGCCTGGGTTGCCGATGGCAATGGTGGTGATGGCGGTGTTGTCCAGGTACTGGACGATTGGGTCGAGCACGCCATGAACTTCCATGAAAGGAATGGGGGCGGAGTAGGTCGATGGGGCCTCCTTCATGAGATAGCCCGACATGCAACCCGCTGATGCGAGAACTGACTGCGTTTCAACGGCAAAGCGTTGTGTCATCATACAGCCATTGGACCAACCCGTCATGTGAAGACGGTTGATGTCAACAGGATGCTCTTCGCTCGTGATGTTGATGATCGTCATCAAGTAACCAATATCGTCGTATTCATTTCGAAGACCGTCGATGTCAATGTCCCAGTTTCGCTCACCGTGAGCTTGCGGGTAAGCAACAATGAATCCCTGTTCCTCAGCGAGCTGTGCGAACCCCGACATGTTGTACTGCAGGCTGTTAGTGCCTCCTCCACCGTGGAGATCAAGCACCATTGGTACTGCTTTGTCGGCTGCAAGTTGTTGTGGCACCAGCAGCATCCAACACCGTTCAACATTTGCAATTTCGGCACAGTGCGTGGTAAGAGTGGCTTGGTTTTCGCCATCAAGCATCGGCGCATCATCTTCAGACATTTCCTCTGTACTCTGCGACAGACAACCCGAGAGATTGGCCAACATGAGGAAAGCAAGGACAGCGAACACAAGAGGGTTAGTTTTCTTCACCGGTACTCACCTTCTGCATCGTTCTCGGTGGACGGTCACTCCAGTTTCTCAGCGTTGGCTTTGAAGCCGACCACTATTACATCAATTTGGACGGTTTCGTCATCATCGTCATCTTGCGTGGGCACTTGTGAACGTTGTACGTCCACCTTCACGTTGACGCTCAATTCCCCAATGCCATGGCCGTCTTCGACCCACTCGTCAACCGCAATCACGGCGTTGTGAGCCATGCGTTCATAATCCTCACCGCTGTAATCGGGATAAACTTGGAGCACGAGGTCGATATCCTCACATGAACTGGATCCACCATTAAGTGTGTTGTTCTGGTCGGTCCACTGAGCAGGATAGTTCGTTTGCGTAATGCTCGCTTGAACGGAATCGCAAGGGTCATCCAGAATGGCTTGATTGGTTTCCGAGTAGCTTATCTTGACATTGACCAGCCCAATTCGGT
>CATISI010000169.1 GCA_949538025.1 Candidatus Poseidoniaceae archaeon | reverse complement strand
TTCAATGCAGGCCTTCATCCAAATCGGAAATTGAAGTCACTAACAGAAGATGAACAAACACGTTTTGCATACTCTGCAATTTCAACAACACAACGAGCTTACGTTCAGAAGGGCGTGACGGTCGACAAGGATCTCTACGATCTGTTACGTGAACAAGGAATGTCTCGTCGCCAGGCACGTCATTATGTGTTCACACGAGATGGGTTGAATTGCCATACATGCGAAGGACTCATTTCACATACACGCCTAAGCGGAAGACGTCTCGATTACTGCCCAAATTGTCAACACTGAAGCACTGCGCGAGTCTATTTGCGAATGAAATATCCAATGCTTGCAAATCCAATCAAGTACATGCCAATACCTGCGAAATTTCCTCCGGCAGACAATTCAAAATCACCATCGCCTATAACCCCCATACTCGAGAAAACCAAGAACAGAATCACATAAATCAATTGTAAGGCACCGACAAGCGTTGGATATTTCTTCAATCCAACTGAAACAAGTGCGAGAATTGACAAAAGAAGATAGATGATTGGTGCCAAGAAAAGCATGATGAGAGAGATACCGAACATCGCCTCTTCACTCTCCACATCTCCTTCACCATCAGAATCGGATCCTGACGTATCATCTGTAAATTGATCTGTATCTAAGTCAGCTATTGTTTCAATTGAATAGAAGGTACTGCTGAATCCATTCATGGGACAATTGACGGTATCCAAATCATCAATCTCAAAATCATCACCACTCGCTCCATATTGTATGCTCGAGTAAAGCAACTCGCACACCTCTTCTTCTTCACTGTTCGATAATTCATCGTGTTGGAAGGTTAGGAAAGGCGTAAACATGAGTAGAACAACAAGCCCGAGTGTAATGAGTGGTGCATAGAAGGTCCTTTCAGGCTTCTTGGATATGTATTGAGTAGGTTGTTGATAATACTGGGCAACAGGTTGCGATTGCTGAATGTAGGACTGCGCAGGTTGTTGGACTTGTTGATATGGGCTGGTTTGTACGCCCGTGACAGGGTATTGCGGTTGGGCAGAAGCAGGATTCCAGTGCGGAAAATACATCCGCGTAGCCCTCATTGCTTCATGGTATTCTGTCCCAGACTGAATCAGGCCAGAAAAATACTCCTCAGGAGTCATTGTTTATCCAACCAACATGATTTTATCTTAACTTTTCGCCAGCAATTATTGGTGCTGGCAAGCATCTCAAGAAACCGTTTTTCAGAAACTTAATCGTCGTCAACGAAGACTTCGATGGCAAAGGATTGACCTTGGCCACCCCATCTACAAATTCCTGGTTCTTCATTGCGGATCATGAATCGTTTGGTTTGAAATTCAAGACCCAATTCATCATGGGATCGATCGAGCAAAATGCGGATGCGTTCGCTGTATGTGCCAAATGGATCGATTCCAGCCTGTGCTGGGATTCCGTCGACAAGTACGGCACGTAGTATATACGGGGTACCATCGTTAGGTCTCATGGCGTGACTACCGTTTGGTACAATCAAATCTTCTTCTTTTGCTGGGCGTGTTTTTCTTTCGGACATGTTAATCACCAGTAATACGAATAGGGGCTAGAACTTAATAACCATTTCGTTTTTATTAAATAATTCGGTGAGCCAGACATTGTGACCGCTTTGCTCATAGGGTGTCTTGTTCACCATACGGGCATGGGTTTCTCGAAGGTTCTTATCGCCAACC
>CATISI010000168.1 GCA_949538025.1 Candidatus Poseidoniaceae archaeon | reverse complement strand
GTTGCCCCATTGACTCCAATTGGTTGCAATTTCGATGGCTCGGTTGATGAGCTCGTCCTCATTGACGACTTCATCGATGGCTCCTGTGTTGGCTGATTCTTCTGCATTCCAGATTTGGTTCTCAAAGAAGAATTGGCGGCTTCGTTGCTCACCTACAAGACGAGGAAGGAGCCAGGTTGTTCCTCCATCGGGTGAAAGACCAATGCTAGCATACGATGCTGCAAGTTTGGCTTTTGGTGATGCAATACGTGCATCGCATGCTAGTGCAAGGCCAAGACCTCCACCAGCTGCTGCTCCATTGATGGCTGCTACAACGATGGTTGCTGATTCGCGGATTCTCATCAGTAATGGATGAAGGATGTTGGTGAGATCTCGAATGAGTTGTGGAGCTTCATTGGCTTCAATGGATTCCTGAAAGGCGTTGATGTCTGCACCTGCTGAGAAGAATTTGCCTTCTCCAGTGATGACCATGCCTTTGATCTCTGGATTCTTCAGTCCCTTATCGATTGCATCAGCGATGATTGGGAGCGATTCTCTCGAGAACGATTTGCTTGCAGAAGCACCCGTTAATCGAACGATTTGGATTCCATTGTCACGGTTTTCGATTTGAACCGTCATGTTTTCACCTCAAAGTTTGACGTTGACGTTTTTGACGCGAGTGTAGAAGCGGAGTGCGTCTTGGCTTTGTTCGATACCAATTCCTGATTGCTTCCAGCCTGTGAAAGCTGTTTGTGGGAAGGTGATTGGGAACTCGTTAATTGAAACCATTCCAGACTGAACGTCTCGTGCAAGACGATGTGCTCGACTAAGGTCGTTGGTCCAGATACCGTTGAGCAGACCAAATGGAGTGTCGTTGGCGAGAGCGAGCGCTTCTGCTTCCTCTGAGAACTTGGTGACTGTAAGAACGGGTCCGAACAGTTCCTCTTGGAAAAGAAGGTTGCTCGAAGCAACGTCGGTGACAATGGTTGGTTGCATGAAAGCTCCCTCACCTTCAACAGCTGCTCCACCAGTAACAACGGTTCCACCCTGTTTGAGTCCTTCTTCGAGCATGCGAAGAACATCAGCACGGTGATCGGTGTGAACAAGGCTTCCAATTCGGACACCTTCGCTCATTCCAGGTCCAATCTTCCACTTGCCGACTTCAGCAACGACTGCATCAACCAATTCGTCATGAATATCCTCATGGACGATGAGCCGAGAACCAGCCCAACACATCTGTCCTGCATTCATGAAAATTCCAAAGCAAATGGCTTTGGCACAATACTTGAGATTTGCATCAGGGAAGACAACATTAGCACCCTTTCCACCGAGTTCAAGTGTAACTGGTGTGAGTTGTTCGCTCGCTTTTGCCATGACGGCTTGACCTGTTGGTACGCCTCCAGTGAGAACGATTCCACCAATGTCTGCATGGCCTGCGAGAGCGTCTCCGATGAGTCCACCTGAACCGGTAATGACCTGAACAACGTTCTCTGGGAGTCCAACTTCTGCCTCATGCATGACTTCGAGCCAAGCGATGAGTGAGAGTGGTGTCCATGATGCAGGCTTAGCAATCACGGTACATCCTGCTGCAAGCGCTGGTGCAATCGAGCGAAGTGCGAGTTGCAATGGGAAGTTCCATGGAACGATGTGTGCGGTGACACCAACAGGTTGTCGTAGCGTGTAATTGAGGCGGTTACCAGGAACTGGGATGGTTGATCCTTCGATCTTATCGGTTAGTCCTGCGAAGTATTCGAAGGTCCATGCTCCGTAGCGGATTTCGGACAACGCTTCACGGAACGTCTTACCGTTGTTGCTGCTTTCAATGGCTGCGAGTGCCTTTGCGTTTGCATAGGTTGCTTGTGCCATACGGTTGAGCACGCGACCACGTTCTGCCGGATCCATGGCACTCCAGCTCTTGTCAGCAAAAGCTGCCTTGGAGGCAGCAACACAGCGGTTGACATCGTCAATGGTTGCCTTCGGTGTTGTTGCAATCGTTTCGCCCGTTGCTGGGTTCAGAACATTGTGTGTGTTGTTATCCGATGATGCGCACCATTGGCCATCAATGTACATCTGCTTCTCGTCCATGTTCTTTCCACATCGATGAGACTCATGAGCGATTCGGTGGATTCTTTTGGTTGAAAAGAACGATTCAATCGTTGGTTTACACCCAATAGACTCATGAGGTGCATGCTTCAACAAGCATCATGGTCGAGCGTGTTGGTCTTGCAGCAGAATCTGCAAAGGCCATGAGTCAAGTCGCACCTCGTCTGCTGATTCTTGCTGGTGCGACTGGAGTTGGAAAATCCACAGCTGCTCGTGAGATTGCTGCTGCATCGGGTTTCTCTCGAATTCTTTCCACAGATGCAATTCGAGAAATCATGCGTACGTGCATCGATGTCGATGAGGATCCTGCCTTGCATCGATCGTCCTTCTCTCAAGGGGAAAATGGAGAGCCGGTCATTGATTGGCAACGGACGTGTGAATCGGTTGATCCGGGAATTACCGCAACCATTGAGCGTGCTCGCCGTGAAGGAATTGACCTTTTGATTGAAGGTGTTCACATTGTTCCGAGCGATCGTTTGCTGCGTGCTTGGCGAGAAGGGGGCGGTATTGCTGTTGGATTACTGATGCAAGTTGAAACCGAAGAGAAGCATCGGGAGATGCTCAAATCTCGAGATGCGCATTCCTATCGTCGTGCAGATCGTTACCTTGCAGGCTTTGATCGCATTCGACGTATTCAGGAAGGACTGCAAGAGCGTGCAAAGATTGCTTCATGGCCTGTTGTCGATCCAACACGGGGAAGCGACACGGACCGCATCAAGCACTTCCTCAACCTTGCTTGGAATGAGCATAAGGTGTGATTACAGTTCGACAACGAACTGAATCGGTTTCATCAACATAGCATCACTGTCAGAGATGCCTAGTTCTGCATCGACTTGGATTTGATTTGAGCCAAGGTCAGTTATCGTGATGTTGATGAGTTTCACTTCAATACCACTGATTTCACCATGGTGAAGAAGATCTTCGTGAGACGAATCCATGGCTTGCGTCACGGATTCAAGGGCTGAGACACCATTCTCGTACCAAATCTCAGCTCGTGCTTCGACAAGGCCTGGCAAGGTTGCTTCGACATCTTGTGAGGTTCGAATGACAGCATCACTAGCAACATCGTGAGGAACCGACATACCAGCAAGTTTGATGGCAAAGATGGCCATTGAGAGAAGCGACATCATGAGAACAACACCCGTTGCAAGGAGCATCTGGGCCTTGTCGTCTTTCTGACTAGGGCGCATCAGGACGCACCTCCACGAGACCATACATCGAGACTAATGGTCCAAACGTCCGTATCGACCACAAGCAGTTGATGCACCGTGACCGTTGCTCCATTTGGCGTTCCTACTTCCCCATAGGGTGTAGCAGGCATGGCGTTTTGGGCGAGCCAACAATTGGCTTCTTTTCCGATTGGAAGCATCTCTTGCAAGAGGGTACAAGCATCATCGAAAGCGTCCTCTTCGAGCAGTTCATGCAAGCGGCTGTCTCCAATCAATTCTGGAGGCAAGGCCATAGAGGCTGTGATGGCATCCTCGCCTGCAGATTCGAGCGATGCATCGATGGCAACCGAACGTGCATCAGGAACGTTAACACGAATGAGGAAGGTAGCTGACATGAAGAAAAGCCAGAATAGTGTCAACATCTCAAGGATGTGAACTTGAGCCTCCTCGTCCTTACGCACAGCATCATCCTCCCAAATTGAGAGGTGCAGGTACGAAGGTTCCAACCGATGGATTCAACCCAGGTGGAGCTGTAATTCCGATGAGATTTGGCGTAAACGCAATCACGTTAAACACTACCAGTGCAACAAGAATCATCATCCCTGAATGTTTGAATCCAGCAGAAAATCTTCCCGTCGCCATCAGACCAGCCATGCATCCGTTACCGATGGCTTGCATGGTTACACCATAGTAGAAAATTGTCAAGAAAAACAGCGGATCGACGTTCCGAATCTTCATGTTTCCAATGTTCTGGCCTCCGCCACCATCATCGGACGAGTTCGAGTTGGCAATTGCAGGAATAAAGACCGTTGAAAGAACAACGATAACACCAAGGAAAACAAAGTATGAGGTCCAAATAACGGCAATGTAGGAACCAATCGCTCGTCTCCGTTCACCTTCAAGGAACTTGATTTCACGAGAGTCGTTGGCTGCCGTGACAAGAATATCTGAAATCTTTCCACCAGCACGATCGGCTTCTGATATCAACGAAATCGCACGCTTGACCAGTGGCGTTCCTACGCGTTCAGCGAATTGAAGAATGACGTCACTGAACTTGATACCCCACGAAAGCTGGTCGCTCATCTTCTTGACTTCGTCATTCAACGCCCCATATTCTGACGTTGCGAGCGTTTGAACC
>CATISI010000167.1 GCA_949538025.1 Candidatus Poseidoniaceae archaeon | reverse complement strand
GACACAGAGCGCCATTTCCACGAGCGGGAAACGGTGCCAGCGGGTTCCATTCGGATTGCCCAACGTGTCTGGCTGCTCACCCTTAGAGCAACCTTCCGACTTTCCACCCATATATGAGTGGTTCGGTGTTCAATGTGCTAGAAAACCAACGACGTCGGCTCGTTTCTATCCTCGCACATCATCCTTTTGAACCCTCGACTTTTTCGCTAAAACATGCCTGTCTTGAGCCATCCGTTTTTGCGTGATGGTATCGAGGCAAGAGGCTATCAAATCGCTGCAACGCAAGCATGCATTCGATGTTCGACGTTGTTGGTCATGCCGACTGGATTCGGGAAGACGGCAGTACAATGGAATTGTATGGCGGATGCTTTGGATTCTGGTATCGAGAAAATCGTCATCACTGCACCGACCGTGGGATTGGTTGAGCAGCAACGCCGGATGATTCTCGAACGAATACGGATCGATGCGGAACGAGTCCGGACCTACACCGGAAGTGATCGTCCGGCGAAGCGTGGTAGCATTTGGAACGAGGCTACCATCATCATTGCAACCCCTCAAGTCATACGAAACGATGTCGATTCAGGTCTGATTCATTTGAACAACGTTGGCCTACTTATCATAGACGAAGCGCATCATGCAAAAGGCAATCATGCAACTGCACAAGTTGCTGATCGTTATCAGTCACAGGCCTCTGAGCCTTGGCTCGTGGCGGCTACAGCGAGTCCTGGTTCAACACAGAATGCGATACGTCAATTGCGGGACCGTCTCAACGTCAATCGGATTTTTGTTACCAAGCGAGAAGATGACCTTCTCAAACCCTATGCAGTCGACATGAACATTGCGACCATTCGAGTCATGCTCGATGCCAAATCGCTGGCCTTGATAGAGCCACTTGAGGCGCATCAATTCGAGGAGACAGACGCTTTGAAACGGCAAGGATTCCTTGCTCCAACTGATCATCTCACTGCTGGATTGATCGAGGAAGCTGCACAACGAGCGAGCATTGCTATTTCGCGTCGAGATCCGAGAGGATACGACGCAGCACGACGTATCTCTGATGTTCGAAGAATGCATATGCTTCTTGATTTGTTGAAAACACAAGGGTTGCGGTCGGCACGCTCCTATCTTGAACGAGCCGATGAGCAGCTGCGAGAAGGTGAACGCTCAACCAGCCGATTTCTGAAGAAGCAAGTCGTACACAATTTCCGGAAAACGGTACAAGGGATGGAAGAATGTCACCCAAAGCCTGCATATGTTCGTCAACTTGTTCAAGAACATCTCGAAGCGCATCCCAATGAGCGTATACTCATCTTCAGTGAATACAGAGATACTGTTGACCATCTGGTGTATGATTTGAATCAGATTCCAAATGCCATCGTCGATCGGTTCATTGGGCAAAGCAAGCGAGGTAAGCGTGAAGGAATGTCTCAGAAACAACAGTTGGAACAGCTTGAGCGCTTCCGTAATGGTGACATGAATGTGCTTGTTGCAACCTCTGTTGGTGAGGAGGGATTGGATGTTCCTTCCGCTTCGATGGTGTTGTTTTACGAACCAGTTTCCAGTGCAATACGAACCATTCAACGTCGTGGTCGAACAGCTCGGGAACGAAGTGGTTCTGTCCGTGTTCTTGTTGCAAACGACACGCGAGATGTGCATGTTCTCCACGCATCAAGAAATCGGGAGAAGCGCATGCATAGCGTTCTTGGCCGAATGCGTCTTGAAATACCCCTTGAATCCTACAAAATACGCAAGGAAGGAAAACTGCTTGAATTCAGCATTGTTGAAGGTGATGTAACCCAACCTGCGCTTGAGTTTTTGGAACAAGAAAAGGTTCGCTTGAAATCTATAGAAAAGGATTCACAGAACGCTTCCGAGGCAAGTATGGAGAAACAAGAGGGAGTGAAGACAGTCAGTGCACCAAGACTACATATGCGTTCTCGTTCTCAGAAAAGTCTCTTCGATTTTGGAAATGATTCCAACGATGTCTGGGACCCAGTTCTTGACGGTCGAGACATCAACCGCCAATGATCATGGCTCGAGTTCGCAATTGTGCGAGTCGGTCCGGGAAATGACCCAAAGCAAAGGCGATTAATTCTGCGAGGTGAATCACAGGGACGGACGTATCCTTTCCAGTGACCTTGCCTGCTTTGACCTGATAGGAATCGAGGTTTGCATGCGAGATAGTGCATGCGCTGACAACCAATTGTGCACCGTTTGCTTTCGCTTCGGAGAGGACTGATGCGGTCATGCGGAGTGCGGTTTTCTCGTTGGTGAGGAGGCTTGGAGATCCGACGCTTTGGCATCGTGCTTCGTATACTACCGGTGTACCTCCTAGAACTGTAATGAGGTCTTCGAGGTAGTGTGGGTCATACGGGTCGTCCTCTCCACAGAACCCTTCTCGTTGCATATATGGGCCGTAATAGGCAGCAACCTTCATGTTCAGAGGATTCAAAACGGCGGCTTTGACCTTATCAAGGCCGATTTCTTCGACGAGCAGGTGAAGGAGATGGCGAGACTTGGATTCACCAGCATACTCAATCTTTGATGTACGTGCGATGAGGTTGTTCAGTTGCGATGCCATAACCGGATTGGCTTCCATGGTTGTAGCCGTATCGCAGTGAATGCTGTGCGATGTTGCACAGGACGTCATAATGTCAAGTCCCTTTTCTTCAGCAAGAGCCAGATTTCGTGCAGCAAGAGCGTGCTGAAGACGTGGTGAGGCCTGACGGATGATGTTTCCACCATCGGACGTAGCCTTTGGAAGTTCAATCAAATCGATACCCAGAGTTTTGCAAAGAGGTTGAATGCAGTCCTCAACCTCCATCATTGCGCCTCTTGCAACGTTTCCGGGATAGTAGGCTACCTTCATCAAAGCACCTCAGAATCGTTGATCGAGTTCGTTGAACAAACTCACAACTTCGTGATGTCCCTCAACCTTCCCGTTGAACATGTTCGGAATCTTACCTACACCTGCGGGTGGAAGGAGAAGAGCTTGGAGGCTTCGAATTGGAGGCCCACCCGTGCGTGTGAATCCAAGCATCATGCGCGCGGATACACCTGAGAAGACATTGGAGACAAGACCAAGTGGACCGAGAACCTGTCGGTAAAGTGTGGTTTCGTTAAGTTTTCCAGACCACTTGACCGAGCGACCATACCACTTGACGAGTCGTCCATGGCGGCCAGCATTCTTGTACTCGGTTAGCAAACGGCTTCGGGCATCGTTGAGTGTGTTCGAAAGCATAACTCCTGTAGCGCCATGGCGAGCAATCGAAGCAGAGTCTGCTTCACTCCAAATACCGCCCTTTCCTTGGAGTGATGCCATCAATTGAGCACGGTGCTTTTCAGAGGTTCGTGGATCGTTGATGCGGACCCAACGCTGAAGGTGAATACCTGGACCTTCATATTCCGAGTCGAAATCGACCGTATCGGACATACCGTGAACGAGCATGTGACTCGATACGGCGTTCATTTGGTGCAAGGCCAAGGCCGTTTCAGAAGCAAGGACACCAACGGCTTGTCCACTGAGCAAGCGCTCTCCTTCGCGGGGATCGGCTTGCATCCACGGGCTTGCCTTGCTTCGGTTTTCTCTTTCACTGCCACGACTGTCGCGATATCCACGGCTGCCTTTGTAATCTCTGTACCCCTTTCGGTTTTCTCTTTC
>CATISI010000166.1 GCA_949538025.1 Candidatus Poseidoniaceae archaeon | reverse complement strand
CGAGGCTCTCACCTCTCCTGCGGTTCGTGATGTTTGTTTCAGTTAAAGCGCTCGTCCCATTCTCCTTTGCTAATGATTTCGAGGGCTTCGTTAGCCCAGTGACCTTCGACCTTGACTCTCATGGAGACACAGGTTCCGATGACTTCTCGGGTCTGTGCCTTGAGGTCGGCTCCAGTCAGGTGGCCGAGGTCTGCCTTTTCACGAGCAACGTTCATTGCTTGCTCAAGGGTCAGATTTTCGACTGCGGCGTCGAGACTTCCATTGCACTTTTGTACACCGAGTTGCTTGATAATCAGCTTCGAAGTCCATGGCTTTGGCATCGTGTCTCAACTCCTTCCATACGAACGTAGGCATCCCTCCGACCAAACTCCCCTATTTAATCGCGACGCGGCTTGTGGCTTTTGTCATTGTTCGAAAATTTGGTCATTTCCTGTCAAAACAATGTACCAGTTTACTTAAACCAATACAATACGGCGTTATGATATGAACTTGTTCACACGAACGCTCGCAATCATAATTACTGCCTTCATGATCCTCACGCTTCCCACCATGGAAAGCAGCTCAAGCGGCATCCACAACCAAGCAGGAAGTGGGTGCTCGTGCCATTACAGCGGCAGTGCGCCAACGCTGAGCGAAAACTTCCCTTCAACCTATACCGCCGGCCAAACCTACAACATCCAGATTTCTGTGTCTGGAGGAGTCTCAGGAAGCAACGGTGGATTCAATGTCGTGGTCGATAAGGGAACACTCTCAACACCGGGTGTTGGAATCATGTCGGTCAAAATCGATAGCTCCGGCCAATCTGCCACCCATACGACTAGTTCCTACCGATCATGGTCCTTTGATTGGACTGCTCCGACAACTGGAAGCGGGTCAACCATCGTTGACATCGCTGTTCTTACTGCAAACGGAAACAGTCGTAGCACAGGCGATGCATGGACATCATCTTCTTTAACAATCCCTGAAACTGGTCCATCGAACACAGCACCAACTGCATCGAACGTCTACATCAGCGACACGCCTGGTTCGCCAACGGCGATTACACAAGCATATTATGATACGGATCTATTTGCAAACTATGATTTCAACGACGTCGATGGTGATGCTGAATCTGGGACCCAAATTCGATGGTTGAAAGGTGGCGTTGAAGTTGCTCAACACAACGATAATAACCTCTTGAACCAAGGTGCTACATCGATTGGTGACATTTGGACACTGACCATTACACCGAGCGATGGAACCGATTTGGGTACAAAAGTCACCTCATCGAACTCAGTTGAAATCATCGATTACGATGCGGATGGTGATGGTTATGGAGATCAATCCGATGCCTTCCCAAACGATTCCAATGAGTGGGCTGATTCGGACAGTGATGGCGTTGGTGACAACGCAGACGCTTTCGATGATGACAATACGCAAACAACGGACAGTGACGGTGACGGATACGGAGACAACGCTTCCGGGAACAACCCTGATGCATTCCCGAACGATGCCGAGGAATGGCTTGACAGCGACGACGATGGCGTAGGCGACAATACCGACGCTTTCCCGAACGACCCAACCGAAACTGTTGATTCCGACAGTGACGGTGTTGGTGACAACGCCGATGCTTTCCCGAACGATGCTTCGGAAACAGCAGATTCGGATAGTGACGGCGTTGGTAACAATGCTGACGCATTCCCGAACGATGCTACCGAAACCGACGACTCCGACAGTGATGGTGTTGGAGACAACGCCGATGCTTTCCCGAACGATGCCTCAGAGACAGCAGATTCCGATCTTGATGGTGTCGGTGACAATGCGGACGCATTCCCCAACGATGCGAGTGAGACAATGGATTCAGATGGGGACAACGTTGGAGACAATGCAGACGCATTCCCCAACGATCCTACTGAAACCATGGACAGTGACGGCGACTTAGTCGGTGACAACGCTGACGTATTCCCGAACGATGCTACGGAAACAAGTGATGCTGATGAAGACATGATCGGTGACAATGCCGATACAGATGACGACAACGACGGTCTTCTTGACACTGAGGAAGCAGCAATCGGAACCGATCCATTCGATGAGGATACGGACGGTGATGAGGTCAACGACAAGGACGATGCGTTACCGCTCGATGCGAGCGAAACCATGGATACCGATGGTGACGGTACGGGTGATAACGCAGATACAGACGACGACGGAGATGGTCTGTTCGACCTCGATGAACTCTCGGAAGGAACCGATCGATTGGACCCTGATTCGGATGATGACGGTGTTCTCGATGGTGATGACGTGTTCCCAATGGATGCCACAGAAACGATGGATTCAGACAACGATGGCGTTGGTGATAACGCAGATGCCTTCCCGAACGACCCTCTCGAAACGGTCGATACAGACGCTGATGGCGTTGGTGACAATGCCGATGCATTCCCTGAAGATGCCAGTGAAACCATCGACAGCGATGGAGATGGTATGGGCGACAATGAACAAAAGGAACTGGAAGATGAAGCAGCTGCACGTATGCAATTGATTATCCTCATAGGAGTTGTTCTCGTTCTGGCTGCTGTTGGAGGTCTTCTCTTCTTGCGAAGAAAGAACGGCGATGCAATCGAGCCCAAGGAGACAACACCACTACCACAAACCTATCCAATTCAACCCGCACAGCAAATCTACGCAACATCGACGCCTGAACCTATTCAGCCAGTGGTTGCTGAACCAACCGTCGAAAATCAATGGACAGATGAAAACGGCCACACATGGAGAAGGATGAGCGACGGTTCGACTTTGTGGTGGAATGGTACCGATTGGCAACAAGTATAGGACTACCTAGACAACATCTAAATCACTCCATACATGCCAAAAGGCATGCCTCTCATACAACTAAGTGACTTGAGTCGTCATTACGGCGAAGATGAAACGTTGGTCAAAGCCTTGGACAACATCTCACTCTCGATTGAAGAAGGAGAGATTGTTGCCCTTCTCGGTCCATCAGGTTCTGGAAAGACAACATTGCTCAATACCATTGCAGCGCTCGATATTCCAACCGATGGATCATACCAATTCAATGGCGATGATGTCCCATTGGGTCATATCGAAAAGATGACGACATTCCGCCGTGAAAATGTTGGTTACATTTTCCAATTTTTCAATCTCTTGGCAGATCTTACCGCACTCGAGAACGTCCTTCTCGTCCAAGATTTGGCAGGTGCTCGAGACAAACAAAAGGCACTGGACTTGCTGGATTCTGTTGGTTTGAAGGGACTCGAAGACCGGTTTCCTTCGCAAATGTCTGGCGGTCAACGCCAACGTGTTGCTATCGCTCGTGCTCTTGCAAAGAGTCCTCGCATCATCCTCGGAGACGAATTGACTGGGAACCTGGACTCTGAAACCTCGAACATGGTCATGGAGGCCTTGATCAAAACCTGTCGAAAAGAGAGGATGACAACCATCTTCGTCACGCACGACCAATCGCTTACTCGATTCGCAACACGCATCGTCCATCTCGATAGTGGCAAGATTGTGGAAGATGAAACGGGTGGCCTGAAGAGCATCGCCATGACGGCAAAGCACACGGCAGAATCCGTTGTTGACAACACGGTTGATGGCGTCAAGAAAATAGGTTCGAAAATCAAAGATATGGCACAATCGATGTTGGAGTGAAAAAGTTGAACACACTGCTGTTACGACGTTTGTCGCGTAGTTTGATGCGAACCAAGTTACGTATCCTTACGGTCGTTTTGCTCATCACCATATCGGTCTATGCTGGTATCGTGTTCTCTGAACATTCCAGAAACGCTGACAGAGTCTACGACGATTTCTATGCAGAAACCAACTTTGCTGATTTGATGGCAACAAGTTACGATATCGAACACAAGGACAACCTCACCAGTGCATGTTCGTCCATTGAACACAATAGCTGTGAAACCAGTTTGATTCTCACAGGTCAGTCGAAAACGGATACGGATTGGATTGCATCGAAATTCTATGGTATTGAACAAGGACAGGTCAACACACTTTGGAACGTTGACGGATCAGTAACACCGTCCGATGGCGAGATTGTCATCGATGCACACTTCGCATTGAACGATGAGATCAACATGGAACTTGGCGATACCATCGACATCATCGTTGGAGAAGGAGGTGTCCAAACGTTCACTGTCATCGGTTTTGCCAATAGTCCATTGGAGTTGTTCTACGCCAATCCAGATTCGATTCTCCCTCAAGAATCGAGCTACGTTGTTGCCTACTTGGATGCTGAAGTCCTTGCTGAAATCTCTGGCAACGAACCTTTTGCTCGAAACACGCTCAACATCGATTTGGAGGGAACACCCGCCTTCGACTTGAGCGATACCGATGAGAACGAAGGCATTGAATTGCAGGCAACCAAAGACACGCTCACACAGGCGATGAACGAATCAGATGCTGACGGATATGTCCTCGATCGTGGCCAGTTGAGTGCAGAATTACTACGACTTGATAAGGACAGTTTGTCGAAATCGATTCCGTTCATTCTCGGAATTCTGTTGTTCATCAGTGGACTTGTTATCGCCGTCTCCCTTGATCGTTTGATCCGGACACAATCGAGAGAGATCGCAGTCTTGCGCACGATTGGAGCATCCACAAGCGATGTTATGACAGGATACTTGCTGGTTCCACTTGTGCTGGGAGTACCTGGCGTCTTGCTCGGTATTCTTCTTGGTACATCATCCATCGGCTCAGGGGCGTTTACGGCATTCTATTTCTCGTTCCTTGGTATTCCTGTTGTTGTCACACACCACTACGCCGACATCATCGCAACCATTTCCCTTTCAGCCCTGTTCATCACCTTCCTGTTTGGCATCCGTCCAGCATGGAAGGCGGCTCGATTGCAACCGCTTGACATTCTCGGTCAAGGTTCGGATAAGAAACCAAATCGAATCTTGACCAAGATCACCTCTGCACTCCCTCCTGGTGTTGGTCTGGGTCTACGCTCGACCTTCCGCAAGCCTGCTCGATTGCTTGCAACCTTGCTCGCTCTTTCGCTCGCCATGGTCATTCTTGGAGGCAACATGATGTTTGTAGCAGGCTTCACTGGAGCGTTCTCGGAAGCGACCGATGCACAAGAGAACTGGGAATACCAAATCGCTGCTTTCCCTTCAGGCCTTGAGAACATCACGGCTTGGGCCGAAGAAAACACAACCGCATTTGAGTTGACCCTCGTTGCACAAGCCAGCATCACAGGGACAACAAAAGCCATCGATCTCAAAGGCAACGACGTTCTATCTGAACAAGATGATGCACTCCATAGACTAAATCTACTCGACGGAAATCTCCCTCAAGTAGGGCAGTCGCCTGTTGAAGGCATCCTTGATGAGGGGTCCGCAGCACTCGAAGGATACAGTGTTGGCGACACCATCTCAATTGAGTTTGAAGGCGAGGAGCACAGCGTCAAGGTCGTCGGTATTGCTCGTGAACTAAGCCGTTCAATCTACATGCATCGTGCTGATGTTGAACCGATTGTTGGGCAAGAGGCCAACGGGGCGCTGCTCATTACAAAGAATGATGTTGATATCGAGGACATCCGATTTTCAACCGTATCAATCGTTGAAAAAGAGATTATGGTCGCAACTTTCGAAGAACTAATAGAGCAACAAAAGGCGGTCATGCAATCGATTTACGTGCTTGGTGCACTGATGGCTATTGCCATTCTCTTCAACACATTGCTCATCAATTTGAGCGAACGTGATGCAGAATTGGCCACACTGCGTGTTCTAGGTGCAAGCCGAACGCGCCTAGCGATCATCCTCACTGTCGAACACATGTTCATCGGCCTCGTTGGAGGTCTTGCTGGAGCACTAGCGAGCGTCGGTTTCTACACTGGCATCGCCAATGTATCCTCGACGTGGGTATTCCACATTCCTGTTGTCATTGATTACACCGTCTTCTCACAAATCATCGGCTTTGTTCTGTTTGCTGCATTGCTGACAACTCCAGTTGGCGTGTACCGAATCGGACGCATGAACTTGCTCGAAGTTGTCGCTCGTCATGAACGATGAGGATGCTCAAAACTAACAACAAGATTGCTCGTAATTTCGATTTTGTAAATGATTTTTTTGAGTTTTCGTATGCCCTAAAAATGCAGTACTGAGGCCCATTTTTGTTACTTTTTTTAGTGGATTTGGAAAATCAAAATTAAATACCTCAGAGCAGTGGTGGGCATATGCAGCACAAAGGAAGCGAAGCAAAATGTCCAGTCATGCACGGTGGCGGAATGACACACTCTACATCGGACATGCGATCAAACCAAGATTGGTGGCCAAAAAACCTCAACCTCAACATCCTCCATCAACACGATCAGAAATCCAACCCAATGGGACCTAATTTCGATTATGCTGAAGCTTTCAAAGGACTCGATTATGAGGCCCTCAAGAAAGATCTTCACGCATTGATGACCGATAGTCAAGACTGGTGGCCTGCTGATTACGGCCATTACGGTCCATTCTTCATTCGAATGACTTGGCACGCCGCTGGAACCTACCGAACTGGCGATGGCCGTGGCGGTGGTGGAACAGGTGCACAACGATTTGCGCCTCTCAACAGCTGGCCTGACAACGGTAACCTCGACAAGGCTCGCCGTTTGCTGTGGCCAATCAAACAGAAGTACGGTAACGCCATCAGTTGGGCTGATTTGCTCATCCTCACCGGTCAAATCGCCATCGAATCGATGGGCGGACCTGTCCTCGGTTTCGGCGGTGG
>CATISI010000165.1 GCA_949538025.1 Candidatus Poseidoniaceae archaeon | reverse complement strand
CCCACTCCCGGACTTGAACCGGGGACACCCTGATGTCTGCTGAGACGTTGTTTTTTCCAACTACAGTCAGGCGCTCTACCAACTGAGCTAAGAGAGGTAGTCTGGGCGACCGCCTCGTTCTATTTATTCTCATCGTCAAGATTCAGATTCAATTTACTTGAGATGCGATGCCTTCTGGAAGCGGCTGCGTTTGCGGCTTCCATGGACAAGGTAGACTAGTTTGGATCGAAGTTTGGCTTCTGCATCTGCTTTCGCTTTGTACGCTTGACTGATACCTTCTTTCCTTGTCACCTTCTCGTCTACGATTGGTCCTGGATAGTCTGTACCGATGATGCAAGATGCTTCTCTTTGTTCTTTTTCAGACATTAACCACGGTTCATGGATATGCTCTGAAGGCACATCGGTCAATTCAGGTACCCATCGCTTGATGAATTCACCTTCTGGGTCTTGGTCCTGTGATTGTTTCAGAATAGAGTAGGCTCTCACGGAATTAATGCCTGTGACACCAGACTGCATTTGTATTTGTGACCAGTGAATCCCTGGCTCATAATCGAGAAACTGTCTGGCTAAATGGGCCCCGGATGCTCTCCAAGGTAGCCAGAGGGTGTAAGATGCAACCGATTGCAACATCGCTCGCATACGGAAATTAATCCAGCCAGTTGCTGTAAGATATCGCATGCATGCATCGAAAAATGGCCACCCAGTTGTTCCTTCTGACCAAGCCCGAAACTTCTCCTCATCGAATGGTCGTTCGAGCAGAGCATCCAATTCTGGATTCATCGATTGTTCGTCGAGTGTGGCTTCAGCTTCGAGACGTTGCATGAAGTGACAATGCCATGCGAGCCGGCTTTGAAAAGAGGAGAGGCTGCCGCTCCAACCTCTGTTCTCAGCGCTACGTGGATTGGTTTTGATTCGACGCTGTTTGCGTTTGGTATGATAGAAAATCTGCCGAATGCTGATGCATCCCGTACTCAAGTAGGGGGATAATCGTGAGCACATAATCTCTCCAGAAATTGGACTTGACATCCCCTTTCTGTATCCACGTCCACGTTCGTCGAGAAACGAGAACAATGTGTCCATCGCTGCAGATTCACCCGGTTCCGGACGTTGCTGCAGCTCACGAACCTCAAATCCGAGTTCGGCTGCATGAGGGATTACATCGGATTGTACATTGTCAGGTGAACGGATTCGTTGAGGTGCTTCAACGAGTGATGAGTCAATACGGCGATCTCTCAGAGCCTTCCAATCATCTCTTGATCTTAATCGTCGAATGACACCGTTTGAAGGAAACTCCTCAAACAGTACGCTGTTTTCATCGCACCACTTTGTTACTGATTTGTCACGATTCCATGACCATTGGAGGCCTGATTCCTCATTTCCGTAAATGGTGTGAATCTTGTAATGATCATGAAGTTCATTCAGCGTGTTTAGAATCTGTCCAAATCGAAACAGAACGACACCGCCTTTTCTTTCAATCTCTTGACGTAAACGATCCAAACAATCCAATTCCCATTGGACGTGAATGCCATCAACATCATGTCGTTCCAAACGTTCGGAATCGAGGTGGAAAAGAAAGAGGATTGGTCGCCCATTTGCCTTTGCTTGCGCAAGCGCAGGATTGTCTGCAAGACGCAAATCCCTTCTTAGCCAAACCAAGGAGACAGTCATGACTTTACCTTGAACTAATGTACTTTTAATTCCTGTATGAATTCAACCACAGTTTGACAAAGGTAGAGGTTCATGTGGCTTGTGAATGCGACCTCAGAAATCGACCTGTTTACCCCCGCTCCAAGCGCTGTTGTTAATAGTCAGAAGAGAAGGCTCGCCAAATCAGGAAGTGTAGGGATGGGACCCAGTAGTTCTTCCAACTCAGGTAACGCAAGGGCGGAGAGAAATATGCATGACAAGGCACTCGCAGATATGGTTGCTGGGCTTCGTGATGAAGCCATCAACCGCGGTGCTACAGCGCTCATGGATGAGGACGTTTCCACCCTTGGTGTACCAAATCCTCGAATCCTGATTGTCGGCTGTGGTGGGTCCGGAAACAACACGCTCAATCGAATTACCCACCTCGGTGTAGAAGGCGCTGTTACCGTCGCCATCAACACCGATAAGCAGCACCTTGACAACACGCGCTCACTGCAGAAGCTCCTCGTTGGACGTCATATCACTCGTGGGCTTGGAGCAGGTGGCGATCCCTCCATGGGCCGAAGATGTGCTGAAGCCGGTCGTGAAATGATTCGACGCATCGTCAACGGTGCAGATCTTGTCTTTATTGCAAGCGGACTTGGCGGAGGTTCGGGAACTGGAATTTGCCCAATCGTTGCAGAAGAAGCAAAGTCTGCGGGTGCTCTTGTTGTTGGTATTGTCACAACACCATTCCATGTTGAGCGTCGACTTCGCATGAAGAAGGCGCTCGAAGGATTAGAATCACTACGACGTGTTGCCGACGCTGTCCTTGTTCTCGACAACAACCGTTTGTTGCATTATGTTCCTAATCTCCCTCTCGAAGAAGCGTTTTCCATTATGGACCAATTGGTCGCAGAAATCGTCAAGGGAATTGTTGAGACCATCACACTCCCATCACTCATCAACCTCGATTTCGCAGACATACGAGCCATCATGTCCAACGGAGGTGTTACAATGATGCTGTATGGAGAATCCGATCGTGGACCGGAAGAAGTCGTCCATGAAGCACTCAATCACCCACTTCTCGATGTTGACATCACGGGAGCCACGGGTGTACTGATTCACGTCACTGGTGGCCAATACATGACACTCGAATCGGCATCACAAGTCGTCGATCTAATGACTGCACGAGTCAGTGATGATGCGAACGTCATCTGGGGTGCTCGACAAGATCCTACCTTTGGTGATACCATCAAGGTCATGGCCATCATTACGGGCGTTGGGGGTGCTGACATGCGCACACCGCGCATGGAACCAAACAAGCTCGGAGATGCACTCAAACTTACTCGACAAACCCAACTTGGTGGCGGGACAAACAACACAGGTAGCGTCGACATACATCGATTTGATTGAACAGTGTAAAATACGCACCTGCTCAATAACCTCATATCTCTGTACGTCTACGCACATTCATGCGCAAAGTAGCATGTTTGGCTGTTTTCATGGCATTGATGATGTTGGTTCCAGTACAGGCTGGTGGCGATGTTTCGATGCAACAAACCGAAACAGAAGAGGAAGATCCTCGGCAACCAAGTAAAGAAGCAAAAAAGATTTACATGTTTTGGAATGATTCCAATACAAAAGCATGGACTCATTTTGCAGACAACGATACATCCAGCCTCGAGGAATATTTTGAGGAGAAGGAAAATGG
>CATISI010000164.1 GCA_949538025.1 Candidatus Poseidoniaceae archaeon | reverse complement strand
CGGCCGTAATCGAGACATCATCTCCTGACTGATACGACCAGGAATTACTGCTTACTGTCACTTCGAGAAGGTGGTCTTCATCCCAATCCCCACTCGCCGGAACCAGCGCAGACGTAATCGACGAGGTTACGGTTTGACCATCGACAAGAACCACGAGCGTGGATGAATCCAACAACGTCGTCCCAGTATTCTGTAGGAAGAAGGTGATTTCAGTTGGTGTAGCACTGGTATCAAGGGCGACCATCATTGGATCACCTGCAAAATCAACACTTGTGGCTTCTTGAACCTCAAGTGCTGCAGTTTCTTGCGCAGTGATTTGAGCCATATCGCCCCATTGATTGATCAACACGACGCTCACCAATCCAGAAACGAGCAATGCCGTTGTCAGGAAGATGAACGATGATGCTCCGCCGTCTGCCATTGAATCACCTCATTCGAGTGTGTGAGCTGCTGTCAGCCCACCTGCTGTCATTGAAATTCGTGTGTAGGACGTGGGTCCATTCTCTGACCAATCAAGGAAAATTGTTTCTCCAGGATACCAATTTGTACTATTAATCGCTGGTGTGTATGCGCTTCCCAAATTCGTAGGCGTCTGTGACGTCCCTCCATCGAGGAAGAGCCATACCTCTCGGAGAGGAAGTGTTACACTACCAGTGTTCGTCAGGTTTGCGTAGATGTGATTGCCGGTTGTCGAACTCAATGTTGCTGTGCTGGTTGGGGATTGTCCAGAAGCATCAACGCTGATGGTAGGAGGGGACGAGTAATTCCCGCGATTGGTGATTGTCACGGTATCTATTCCTCCTGCAGCATCAACAGTAAATGTTCCAGAAAATCCACTTCCAGTCCCTGTTGCGATCAACGTTCCATCAACATATCCGCTGCCATTACTGTTCACGGATATGCTCAAGACTGCGCCTTCCCACAACGTTGCATCATCGATCTGAAACGACGGCAAAGGGTCTCCAGCGTCATCGATGATCTCAAGACTGGTATCCAATCGGTTGTCGAGCGTTTGCACTGCAAGTGCAAATACCAACAATAACGATGTACCAACCACGAGAGCGCCAACTCCAACTGAAGCACCCATGCATCATTCCTCCGACTTCACGGTTTGTGAACGCCAGGATTCAACAATCGCAGAAAACGTCAGCAACTTTCGATGTGACAGATGATCGTTGAGTGCAGATTCCGCTTCTCCTGGTGCAGCGAGTTGAACAATGGCGAGGACCGCTCGGCCCTCTACTTCGGTCAACATTCCGCTTTGAACTGCCTTCTGTGCGAAACTTACGGCAGCCATTCCAGAGAGATTGTCAAGGAGAAGAGCTGCAACCATTGCTGCTCCAACTCCATCATTAGCGGCCTGTTCATAGGATCCTTTCGCAAGGAAAGGATTCGCTGCAAGCGCTTGTGCTTCATACAACTCAACAAGCCGTGCTTCGTCGGATTGTCGCAGTCGATCGACACCGCCACCTACTGGGAGAACTTCTCCATCTGCGGTGACGATGGTATCGCCTTCTGCTCCATCCACTGATACAACAACACCATCTCCACTTACTTCCGAAGATTCTCCATCCTCGGAAGCGGGTGAGACGTTCGCTTGTTCCATCTTGTGTGAGATCAGTCCAAGCACGTCTTCGACCATGTCGAGACGGCTGCTGATCATACGTTCCAGACCAGATGTGTCCACCTGTGCGTTGACGGGTGCCGCAGGTTGAGGGGCAAGCGTCGCTGCGACAGTTGGTACAGATCCAATGCTGTTCAATCGTGCTCGAGTCGGACCGGGGGATATGGTCCATGCATCCTCTTCACTCAACTCTCCTTGTTCGGGGAGTGGCACTTGTTCGATAGCCACGTTGGCCATGATTTTCAAGCGCTCTTCTGCAAGTTCAGCGTCTGCGTCCCGGTCGTTCCCTGCACTGCCAAATGGCCATGCCATGGAATAACCTCCTGCGTGTGACCTGCATGAAGCAGATCAGTACGCAGGCAGACTCAGACCACCACTGCTCCAGCAGAATCGTCGTTGACCTTGAGAACGTCGTAGGTTGTTCCACCGCCAACTACGTGGAGGTAGAGTGTTGCCTTGACGTTGTTCGTAAACAATGCATTAGGACCACAGTCACCAGTTCCGTCATCTGCGGAAACGGTTGTGCGGTATCCTGTACCCGAAGCAGCTGTTGTTACCGCTGCTGCACCTGAAAGTGGGTCAAGTTGCGAGTCTCCGAAATCACCGGAGATTCGATCCATTCCGCCAGCACCATCGTCACAGAAAATCTGGAAGAGAATGTCTGTGTCTGCTGTGTCATCTGAACCAGCAGCGAGTCTGAAATAGACTTCGAACTGGGAATCGTCAGCAACGAAGACGTTGAGGACCTGGACTTTACCTGACATTTCGTCAGTGGTGTCGTCACCAGTGGATTGTGCGTTCTGTTGGAGCTTCTCAGCGGTCTGGATAATGACCGCTGCAGCTACCGCAGCAACGAGAATCAATGCGATGAATACAATCATAGCACCGATACCAATTGCAGCCAAGTTGTCGTTTTTCATGTTCTTTTCTTGTGTGTTCTTCATTTTATTCACCTCAAACTACTACGTCTCCTACTGCAGGAGCGCTACCGTATTGGAGTTCTTCGTATGTGGAACCACCGCCAACGACAGATATCACAAGGATGTGGTCTGTGTTTGCAGTTGGTCCGCATGTTGGAATGTCAAGGACAACAACGTAGGTTGTTCCTGGATTCAATGTGATGACTGGAGCAGCGACTGTTTCGCCGTTTCCATCGTGAGCAGTTGCTCCGCTGAAGTCACCATCGTCGAATGCAGCGTTACCTGCACCATCGTCACAGATGACAGTGTATGCGAGGTCATCACCTTGAATCGGTTCTGAACCAGGCGCCAACTCGAAGGTTGAGAAGAGTTCTTCTGCACCTCCGGTCATGTCATCGATAACGGTTGAGAGCAGAATGACCTTTGTGGACATTTGCTCTTGGGTGTCGTCACCGCTGGCTTGTGCGTTCTGTTGCAGCTTTTCTGCGGTCTGAATAATGACCGCTGCCGCTACTGCCGCAACCAAAATCAATGCAATGAATACAATCATTGCACCAATACCGATTGCAGCAAGTTCGTCTTGCTTCGTTTCTTTTTCGGTTTTCATTTTTTTCACCTTTTTTTACTCGTCCTCCCTCATGCGAGGGTGGAATGGGATGTGGGTCACTGAGCACCTCCATGACCCAAGTCAATTCGAAGTGGAATTCGAATCACTGCTACTTCATCAGGCGTAAGCCTGCTGATGAATGGTATCTTGT
>CATISI010000163.1 GCA_949538025.1 Candidatus Poseidoniaceae archaeon | reverse complement strand
TGGCTTATGCTAAAGTCCTAAAGGGGAGGAGAGCGAGGAAACAATATGTCAGAGGACGACCCCATAGAAGATGTCATCAGCGATGATGACCCTGAAATGGTTACTGTTTGGGCACCCGAGCCATCAAATGATGCTGACGACTTGCTTTCCTCAAGCATCGATCAGTGGATTGATGATGTCAAATTTGAGACCACGGAAGATGTTCCAATTCCAGACCGCCTCGTCGACCAAGTCATCGGTCAAGAAGCGGGTTCTGTTGTCATTCGTAAAGCAGCTGAACAACGTCGTCACATGCTAATGATTGGCGATCCTGGTACGGGAAAGTCGATGCTGGCTCGCTCGATGACAGACCTTTTGCCACAAGATGCTCTTGAGGACGTCTTAGTCTATCCGAACGAGGACGACGAAAACGAACCACGTGTTCGTTCCGTCCCTGCAGGCCGTGCAGAGCGTATTGTTCGCATTCAGAAAGAAGCTATTCGTGAACAGAAAGAAAAAGCCCAACGTATGCTTCTCATTGGATTTGGTGCGGTTGCATTCCTTCTCGTTATTGTTGCAATCCCGAGTGGAGATATCCTAACACTGCTGTTTGGTATGTTCCTGTTGATGTTCGGATACATGTTCATTCGAAGCCGGCTTGGCTCAGGTGATGAAGGACGTATTCCAAAGGTTCTAGTCAAACATGATCTGGACGAGAGACCACCGTTCGTCGATGCAACCGCCACTCTCTCTGGCTCGCTTCTTGGCGATGTTCGTCACGACCCATTCCAATCCGGTGGCATGGAAACACCTGCACACGACCGTGTCGAACCAGGTGCCATTCATCGTGCTAACAAAGGCGTTCTTTACATCGATGAAATCAATCTCTTAAGACTCGAAGAACAACAAGCGCTACTAACGGCTATGCAGGAGCGTGCCTTCCCAATCTCTGGTCGTTCCGAACGATCCTCAGGCGCTCTGACCAAGACAGAACCAGTTCCTTGTGATTTCATTCTCATCGCTGCTGGAAATCTCGATGCTATCCAAGGCATGCACCCAGCATTGCGAAGCCGTATTCGAGGGTATGGATATGAGGTCTATGTAAACTCAGAAATGCCAGATACCAACCGTAACCGAAAGCGACTGATTCGCTTCATTGCTCAAGAAGTTCTTCGAGACATGGGTAGCACCCGAGAAATCCCTCACTTCGACAAATCTGGCGTTGCCTTGATTCTCCGTGAAGCTCAACGCCGTGCAGGACGTCGAGGCAAACTTTCCCTTCGTCTTCGCGAACTTGGCGGATTGGTTCGAATTGCTGGGGATCTTGCTGCTGAAGATGGTGCGCCTTATGTTACGGATGCGCACGTCCTTGCAGCACGATCGATTGCCAAGCCACTTGAGCAGCAAGTTGCGGACCGAATGATTGAGCGTCGTTTGGATTACGCTCTCATTGTCAACTCCGGAAACCGTGTCGGACGTGTCAATGGTCTTGCTGTCCTTGGAGCGAACTCGGGTCTCTCTGACTTCTCCGGCATCATGCTGCCAGTGGAAGCGCTCGTTACACCATCCCAGGGTGGTGGCGGAAAGATTCACGCAACAGGTGGCTTGAGCGATCTCGCCAAGGAGAGCGTCACCAACGTGAGTGCAGTCATCAAGAAGCTCACGGGCAAGGACGTTTCAGATTACGACATCCACATCCAGTTTGTTGACACACACGGTGTCGATGGTGACTCAGCCTCAATTACCATTGCAACCGCCATCATCTCTGCGCTCGAGAACATTCCAATTCGTCAAGACCTTGCCATGACGGGCTCGCTCTCCGTTCGTGGTGAAGTCCTCCCAATCGGCGGCGTCACTGCAAAGATAGAAGCAGCTGCTCGAGCCGGCGTCAAGACGGTTGTCATCCCTCGCTCCAACATGCAGGACGTGTTGTTGGACGAACAATTTGAAGGCAAGATTGAGGTTATTGCAGTCGACACCTTGGATGAGGTCATGGAACATGCACTCATTACGCATGAACAAAAGCAGAGCCTCGTTGAACGTCTTGGTTCAGTCATCGATCGTTTGACGCCAGACTTGACAGGTCCAACAACCACGATTTGATTACCTGATTGAAGCATGACTTCAAAGGTAGGACTCCCTCCAATGGACTATGGATGATGACGTTCACGCACCATCCACTCTAGATGCCGGGAAGGGGGCACTTGTCGTTCTCTTCCTTGTGACTATGATCGATATGATTGGTTTTGGTATTGTGATTCCATTCCTAACTTACCTTGTCGAAGACTTGGCTGATGGCCAAAACATCACGTCAACAGGAATTTGGGTCGGCTTGTTGATGACCTCCTATTCTGCAGCTCAGTTCCTCTTCTCTCCTGTTTGGGGCGGATTAAGCGATAGGATTGGCCGACGCCCAGTACTCATGATTGGATTGGTTGGAAACACGGTCTTCTTCACCATGTTTGGTCTTGCAAATACCTTGTTGATGGCTCTTGCTGCACGTTTCCTTGCGGGCGTCTTCAACGGGAACATCGCTGTTGCTCGTGCCTACATTGGCGATGTTAGCTCTCCCAAGCAACTCGCTACAAGAATGGGATTGATTGGAGCAGCATTTGGCCTTGGATTCACCATTGGACCGTTCTTGGGAGGAGAGCTTTCTGCTCCTGCTGAGCGTTGGGATGTCTTTGCAGGAACCATTCTCGATACGCATCCTTACCTTCTCCCTTGTCTTCTTGCAAGCGTTTTATCAATCGTATCCCTTCTCCTGGCGTTCAGATACCTCCCTGAATCCCTTGCTCCAGAGGCACGTTCAACTCGAACAACACAAACGTGGAGTGCAACCATGAAACGAACGGCATCTAATGTTCAGCGAATGCTCGGTACCAAAAATATAGGCTCATTGATGTGGGTCACATTCCTTTACATGTTTGGATTCACGGTCATGCATGCTGTCTTCATCCTTTACACGCAAATGGATCCATCCACAGGAGGACTCGGATTTAGTGAGGCTGATAATGGACGGATTTTCGCCTTGATTGGTATCCTAGGAATCGTTACACAAGGCGGCCTTATCGGGCCTTTGACGCGTAAATTCGGCTCATTGTTCATCTTACGATTGGGTTCAGTCCTTTCTGGAATCGGGCTCGTCCTGATTCCATACTCAACCTTGGATTTCGTTTGGTCTTGGATGATTTTGATCACAGGATGCATCGCAATAGGAAACGGATTGTTCCAACCATCGTCAAGCACGCTTCTTACCTCACTGGCACGACGTGATGATTACGAGTTGGGTGCAGTCATGGGTTCACAAGAGTCGATTTCATCCTTCGCTCGAATCTTGGGTCCGTTGACCGGTGGTTATGTTTGGACCATTACGGTGGATCGCACTGGATTCTTCGACTACCATACAGCATTCCATATCTGTGGTGTCTTGATGATTTTCGCCTTCCTTCTCTCCTTCAAGGTTGAGTTTTCTCATGCCGAGCAAACGTCACAATAAATTCAAACGTGATACCCAACAGAGCATCGTATGGACGGGCAGGAATCTGTGTTCGATAATGAGACGTTTCACAAGCGTCTCGGTAATCTTGCCTTTGCAGCCATCCTTCTGACCTTACTCACGGTTTGGATGATCGAACTCAAAGGAATTTTTCAGCCATTCTTCATCGCACTTGGCATTTATTTTGTCCTGAAACCTGGTGCCGATTATCTCTCAAAGAGTGGATTCCCAATCGGTCTTTCGTATGTTACGATGATTCTCTCAGCGTTTTTGATTGTCGTTGCTGCGGGTTATCTTGCCTTCGATCAGGTGAGCGATCTTGCCGATGATGACGATCGAATTAAGGAGTACAATCAAAAATTGGACAAGCGTTGGGACCAACTGAAAGGAACGCCGGTGGTCGGTTCCTCAATCACTGAATCATTGAATTCAACCAATGGAACGTTTACTGAAGACCTCGCAGAAATGGGTCTTTTGTCGAGTGATTCAGGCATAGCCGATCTCGTTGGTGGAGTGGTCTCCAGTGTAGGCAGCTTGCTTGGGATGGGTTTGACGGTGTCTTTTTTCCTCATTTTTATCATCTTTGAAGCGAACTTTTTGCCTGGTCGAATCGAGAGAGCTTGGCCTGGTGGTGTATCAGGCCGTGTACAAGATATGCAAATCCAAATTCAAGAGAGCATCAATACCTATGTTGTTGTCAAAACGGGCGTTGGCTTAGGCACTGCAGGAATTACAGCAATCATACTCTTTATTTTCGGAATCGATTTGTGGTTTACGTGGGCTTTGCTCACCTTCATTCTCAATTATGTACCTTACATTGGTTCATTGATTGCTACGATTCCACCGTTGATTCTCGGATTCGTAACCCTTTCTCCTGCTGGATGGTTTATCATGTTGATTCTACTTGTATCAAATCAACAACTCTGGGGAAGCATCATTGAAACGAAATGGGCAGGACGAGCTCTCGATATTTCGCCAGTTTTGCTTCTTCTCACAACCGCATATTCCTATTGGGTATGGGGTATCCTCGGCATGGTCCTGGTCGTACCGTTTACAGTCATTTTCAAGATTGTTCTTGAGAACATCGAACCAACTCGTCCGATTGCTATTCTGCTCGCAGAACGAGCACCATCAATCGATGAGGCCTGGAAAGAAGCCATGAAGGATGGTCGAATCTCAAGTCATGAAAGTCGATCGTTAGAAGAACTCCAACGCATCCTTGGATTAAGCGACCGTCAAATGACTAAAGTTGCAGCAAAGCATGCCATTGAGCGTTCACTCAAGCGAAACCGCGTAACAGCAGAACAATATGCGTTCATCCAAGAGGCAGCCTCCTTGTACGACAACGATGCCTACGTTCTGCAATTGAACAACATTGATGTTGAATCTGGCCGATTGAAGAAATCGAACAGGATGGTCTTGGAATCGCTCTACGAACGACTGGAGGAAGAAGAGTAATCACAGAATGTCTGTGAGAATCTTTTCCAATTCAGTATTAATCATGAGAATGAGTGTTCCGAATTCTGGCGGAATGTTCGGATCTTCGTACAATTCCTCAAGTTTTGATTGGGACATGGCGATGCGCACATCGAGCTTCTTCCCCTTGTTCAACAACCAGTTTTCACAGGTCTCTTTGGCTTGTTTGCGAATGTTTCGAGGGACCTTCGGGTCATCGATTTGATTGATGACGGTCGCAACTTGTTGTAGTCGTGTCTCAACGTCCATCTTGTCATCCCCTTGGAAAGCCCAATACTTCCTTCTTGTCGTGGGCCGTCTTTAAGGTCATTGGCGACGTGGACACTTCAATGGATGTCGATGCAGAGACCATTCTCGGATGGGCACGAATGGGTGTTCTCATTCTCTGCATGGGATGGGCTGCATGGTTCGACCACAAGGAACGTCGTGTTTCGAACGAACATTGGATGGTTTGGACTAAACCGATTGTTTTCATCTGGTCTCTTGATTTATTGATACAAGCCCCTCATTGGTCCGTATGGCTCACAGCATCTGCACTTCTTGCATATGCAAGTGGTTCTGTGATTGGTAGGCCTACGATGAAGGATGCTCGTCAAGGGATTCGGATGGATCAGATTGTACTGCTGTGGTATTTCTTTTCAGTAATCGGATTGGTTGCAGGAGCTCTGAGGTTCGTCGAGGTTTCACCACTAGACGTTCTCATTGGTGAGGCAACAACGGAAGCAACCTTGTGGTGGTCGTACATTGGTGCATTGTTTACGTTGTTTGTCATCGACCTTGCTTGGAAATTTAGGTTCATCCACGGGGGTGCTGATGCAAAAGCATTGATGTGGGTCACTTTGCTCTTCCCCTCGTGGGAAGAAGTACCTGTCTACTCAGGTGCTGCAATGGAGGAGATAGTTCTACATCTCCCTCCATCACTTAGCCTCCTGATTTGGGGGGGATTTTTGTTCGTGTTTATTCCAATCATTTTGTTGTTGAGAAACATTGCAGCAGGTTCTGTGAGAAATCTCTCGGATCTCTTCATGGCCTGGATGTCCCTTTCTGTACCTTTGGCATCGGTTCGAGATCGTCATGTCTGGATTCTTTCTGATACGATGGAGATGCCAAGCGGTGAGACAGTCCTGATACACAAGAAGCGTGCGCCGCTTAGGACGCCTACTGATGAAGAAATGAACGAGCATATCCATCGTTTGGAAGCACTCGGTGTTGAACGGATATGGGTAAGTTTGAAACTACCTCTGTTGTTGTTTTTGTTCCCAGCAATCCTACCATTGTGGTTGATTGGAGATCCAATGGCAGCTATTCTGCCATTGCTCCTACCGTGAGTGTCAGTTGCCCTTGCGCTCAATGTTCTTCCAGCGTAGGCCTTTGTAACCACATTTCCTGCAACGTACGGCACGTGCAGCATTTCGAGCGTTACACTTCATGCAAATCTTGCGCACAAGCATACGGGCCTCAGCCTCAGGAAATCGTGCCATAGCCTTGCGACCAACTTCCTCTATTTAACCGCAACCACCGGATTTGAGACAACTGGATGGCATGGTTCAAACACTTGAGCGAGTACCGGTCTTCATGCGCATCGTGCGTCTTCCTGGAATTCATCACGATGCGAATGCGGTCTTGTTGATGGCTTCAGAAGAGGCCATACTCATTGATTCCGGTACCGCTTGGTACCAACTGCTTCAGCAAGAACGCATCGTCGGCCAACTTGGAGAGGACTTGAAACTAAGAGAAATCGTGCTTACATCGCGACGCTATCCGTTTAGTGGTGCAAGTGCTTGGATTTCAGAACGTTTTGAAAATGTTCCAGTCAAAGTTCACGCATCAGCAATTTCCTCTCTTGCAACAGGTGACTTTTTCACAACATGGGCCAACCGATTCGACTCAGATATGCCCATTGTGAATGCGACAGAACTCGACATGAATCTTGAATCACTGCTTGATGGTCAAACAATCGAATTCATCGAAGCACCTGGTCCGAGCAGTTGCAATCTCGTGGTCTACATTCCATCTGCAAAGACGGTCATTGCAGGTGCATTGCTACCAAGAGCAGACCGCCCTATGCGTTGGGATGTGCCAACAGGGAATCTTATTGATGGAAAAGAGAGTCTCGAACTTCTGAAAAAACTTGGAGCAGAGAAACTCATTCCAATGCATGGTCCTAGCATCAAAGGTTCAGATCATATTGCTGAAACAATACAGCGTCATATCACAATGCTCGAGAACATCATCGAGGACCAAGGCGTGTTGCCGCCTTCATGGCCCAAACCTGCGCATACATCGCTCTGGCATGAGCCAGTTCCCGCCTGGCCTCGATTGGAGCAGGAATCCAGTCAGGCTGAGGGTAGCAATCTGAGTTGACCCTCAGCTTCACGTCGTTGAGCCTCAATCGCCTTTTTTTCCCGCATCCTTCGAAGTGTTAGATTGTCCCCGAACGACATAGAAGCATCTTTCAGATTTGAGAGGGTACCATCATGATTGTAGACGCATTGTTCCCAACCGGATTGGATGCGAATGGTTCCATGTTCAGCTCGTATGGAGGACACAGAGCGGTTGGTCTCGAACAACAGAGAAGCTTTCCCTTCGGTATCTGCAGCGAAGATACGTCCTTCGGCATCGGCAACGAGGAGTTGAGATTGGTCGTTCATACACATGGACCGCAATGATGCATGACTTATTGTTGAAGTGGATATGAGCGTGAATTCAGGAAGCTGAAGAATGTGAAGTTGGCCTAGTTTGTCTCCAATATAGAGTTTGGAGAGAGCGATATCGTCTTCTTTCACGCCAAGAATGGCAGTTGCAGTTGTTCTCAGATGGAGCGTTTTGCGGTTTGCTGGCGTTTCCCAGATTACCAATCCATCGCTCATGGCAAGGCATGTTCCTTGGGTCGTGACGAGGCTCCGTACCGTTGTTCGATTGTTACGCATACCTTGTTGCTGAGTGCAGTCGGTATAGGTCATTTTGCTCGAGTCGAAACTGAAAGTGAAAGTGAATCAGTACATGTCATCGTTCTTGTTTTCTTTCTTCCAAGAGCGGTAACAGGATTTGCATACACGAACTCGGCCTTTTGTCGAGACGAAGCTGCCTGAGCCCCACATCTCTGTTGCATCATCGAAGGAAAGAGATCGACCACCGAGTTTCTTGTCAGCAAATCGTTCACAAGACTTGACTGCGCAAGGAACTTCACCTGAACTTGAATTCTTCTTCTGAGTATCATCCTCAGAGGACTTTGGTTTGTTCTTCCGGGCCTTAGCTTTGAATCCCATGACTCTCCCAACCGGAATCGCTTCAAGAAACTTAGGGTCTCATTGTTGGGAGGCTTCGCCAAGTTTCGCCATGAGGCCTTCAATCAGTCGAAGAAGACCCCGTAACGTGACTTCAGAGACATTCGCAATGGAGCAGATCTCTGACTGTGTGCGGGGAGAACCTGATTCATTGCATGCCTTATAGATTAGAGCAGCAGCAACGCCCATCGGTTTCTTTCCTTGCCAAACATCCTCGTGTGGTTTAATCACGGACCACAAATGTTGCACCTGACTTCGCATGGATGGAGCAAGTTCGAGTTTCGACATGAACGGGTCAATGTATTGGTCAGGTGAACTAATGGAGTGCATGTTCAGCATACGGGAAACCTGACGGATGAGGCGTGACAATTCCTTTTCATCAATCGAAAATTGTTCAGCAATGTCGGGAATTTGTCGCGGTACGTTCTCCTCACGAGCAACGAGATATGTGCACGCAGCAGCAACCCCGGCAATGGAACGACCAGTCACGTATCCCTTGTCAGAGAGACGACGGTACAATCTTGCAACCTCTTCTTGCATGGCAACTGGCAGTTGTGAACGATCCCGAATGAATTGGTTCGCCTTGACAAGGTTGCGTTCTCGGCTCTTTCGTGTCTTTGAGCGCTCATCGATGATTCGACGACGACGCCACTCTCTGCGACTTTGGCTTGAAATTCCGTGACGGCTTGCTGCGCCAGTGTTCAAATCACGGACATCGATGGTTGTGTTGAGTCCACGGTCAGCGAGCGTGTACGTCATCGGTGCCCCAACACGGGAGCGATCCTCCCCACGGTCTCGCTGGGTCCATTCGGCACCCGGGTCTAGAACATTTTCCTCGACAACGAGTCCGCAGCTGTTGCATGTTACCTCGCCACGTGTTGTGTCGAGGGTCCAATCCACCGCTGCACATTCCTCGCATGGTCGGGTGTGACCCTCGAGAACTCGTCGCTCGCTTGAGACGTTTGTCTCTTTTTGTGATGGTTCACTTCCGCTATCAAAACTTGCACTCATCTTCTCAACTCCGGGTATAGTAATTGTACTCTGGGATATTTAAACTTTTGTGTTTAATGCATCAGGTTTGTTGTTGAGCAGGGTGCTGATTGTTACGAAAGAACTGAAAATCCCTACCAACAACAAGAAGATTGAACGACAGTATATGAACGTATGTTCAATTGACCCAATCGAGTCCCGTGCAAACGACGACGTCAAAGCGTATAGTTCAAGGACATTCACTCACTCGTTTCGGTTGAACAACATGCCAGCAACAGTCATTTTAGGAGCGCAGTGGGGTGACGAAGGCAAAGGAAAACTTGTCGATCGTTTAGCTGAACAAGCGACTTGGGTTGCACGTTTCCAAGGTGGAAACAACGCAGGACACACCGTCGTCATTGGTGACCGGGTGCTCAAATTTCATCTCCTTCCGTCGGGAATTACTCGACAAGAATGCTCCCTTGTCCTCGGCGATGGTATGGTCATCGACCCTTGGGTCCTCAACACCGAAGTCGAAAACTGGATCAAAACAGGCGGAGATGACCCAAGAGGGAACCGATTGTTTGTTTCCGAACGAGCCCACATCATTCTTCCATATCACCGAGCTATGGACAGTCTCGACAAAACAATCGGAACCACTGGCCGTGGAATCGGCCCAACCTATTCGGACAAAATCAATCGAATCGGTCTTCGATTTGGAGATATCGCTGAAGTCGTTCAAGACAGTTCATGGGCTGAAACGACCGCACATCGGATGAACAAGTCGCTTGAAGCAGCAGGTTCAGATGTACGCATTGATGCAACAACGCTCGCAAGCGAGGTAGAATGGATTCATACCACCTATGCAACGAGCATTGCGAACACTGGTCTCATGCTCGATAATGCACTCAAACTCGATGAGCACGTGATTCTCGAAGGTGCACAAGGTTGTCTGTTGGACGTGGATCAGGGAACCTTCCCGTTCGTTACTTCATCCGTCACTTCACGAGGAAACGCAACGCATGGCGCAGGTATTCATCCAGGCCATGTTGATGACGTTATTGGTATCACTAAAGCCTACATCACTCGTGTTGGAAACGGTGCCATGCCGACCGAACTTGAGGATGATGTGGGAACACACCTCGGAACGGTTGGTCATGAATTTGGAACAACAACAGGTCGTAAGCGACGCTGTGGTTGGTTCGATGCGGTTGTCATGCGACATGCACATCGAATCAATGGATTCTCATCACTCGCCTTGACGAAACTCGATGTTCTTGGTGGACTGGACGAACTGAAGGTATGTGTCGCCTACGAATTGGACGGTGCAGAGATTACAGAGATGCCGAGTAGTGCTTCAGCACTTGCTCGTTGCAAACCAATCTATGTGACCGTACCTGGATTCGAATCAAAATCGCTTGAAGAATGGCTCGTTGTTGCTAAACATGCAAATGAGAATGGCCTAGGAATCTCAACATTGCCGCAAGCTGCACAAGATTATGTTCGACAACTCGAATCCATTCTTGGCATTCCTTGTTCAAGCGTAGGTGTTGGTCCCGATCGTGATGCAACCATCGATTGCGTCTGAGCAATCAGAATGAAACACTCAAAAGTAAGTGTCCACACGGACGGCTGTAAGGGGCGCTTAGCTCAGTTGGAAGAGCGTCTGGTTTGCAACCAGAAGGCCGGGGGTTCAAATCCCCCAGCGTCCACCACCCTCAGAGAGTCC
>CATISI010000162.1 GCA_949538025.1 Candidatus Poseidoniaceae archaeon | reverse complement strand
TGGTGTAACAGGGTGGATTCAAGGAACTGGCTACACCGGTGAGGCTGGTTACGAGATTTTTATTCCGAACGATCAGGTCGCTGCTGTGTGGCGTGCCCTCATCGATGCCGGAGCTACCCCTGTTGGGCTCGGCGCACGCGATACACTTCGTCTCGAGAAAGGATACCTCTTGTCCGGTGTTGATTTCCTATGGCCTCAACTTGATGATGGAGCGCATTCGTTCCTCGCACGAGATTCATGGGAAACGAACGTACCGTTTGGCCTCGATACGGAGCATGAATTCATTGGACGTCATCGTGTACTTTCTCACGCATCCGATGATGCCCGTTGGTGGGGGATCAAGTATCTCGAACGTGGACCCTTGCCGAGGCCAGGCAAAGATGTCTTCTCCCTCGATGGTACAAAGATCGGCCAGTTAACATCAGGAGCGCCTTCTCCTTCACTTGCAAACACAGGTATTGGAATCGGCTACATTTCGGGTGTATCTGAGGGCGATGAAGTTCTGATTGCTGCAAGTCCACGTTCGTCCGTCAAGGCTGTTATTATTCGGCCGCCTTTTGTATAGACGGACCACGTTTCTTGACGGTTCAATGACGAACATTATGAGCGCTACGCGATTGGTTACGAATGCCTGAGGAGGCGAGTCGCGTGGTTGACCAATTACCAAATCTTGGAAGAGAAGAAGAAATGCTGAAGGAGATGGGCGTTGCGTCCATCGATGCACTGTTTGCAGATGTGCCTGAATCGGTGCGAATGGTTGGCGACTTACCGTTGCCTGATGCTCAAAGCGAAGAGGAGTTGCTCGCTGACGCAAAGCGACTGCTCGGTGCGAATCTCGCACTTGGTGGCCAGCCTTCATTCCTCGGGGCAGGATTGTATCGAAACTTTGTACCATCATGTGTTTTCCAACTCGTCACTCGTGGCGAATTCTTGACGTCGTACACTCCATATCAACCGGAAGTTTCCCAAGGTATGTTACAAGCCATGTGGGAGTTCCAGTCGCTGATCTCAGAACTCATTGCTATGCCCATCACCAATCTTTCCCTGTACGACGGCTCAACAGCTGCTGCTGAAGCACTCACATGCGCAGTTCGTGTACACAATCGCAAGGCTGAACAGAAAGATACGGTGTATATCTCGGAACTCACTCCGCCTGATCGGGTATCGGTCATTCACAATTATTGTCAAGGCGCAGGAATAAGCGTAGAGACGCTCCGACATGACGAGAATGGCTGCATCAATCTTGAGGATGTTCAGAGAGCACGTGGATCTTGTGCAGTCTATGTTGAACAACCCAACCCCCTCGGTATCATCGACGGTGGCTATCCCTCGTTGAAAGAAATCATCGGAGAGACAACTGCACTGATTGTTGGTGTTCAGCCTGTATCGCTTGGTTTGCTTGAAGCTCCAGGCAACTACGGAGCGGATATTGTCATCGGGGAAGGACAACCCCTCGGAAGCCCAATCACTGGTGGAGGTCCATTGTACGGAATTTTTGGCTGCACGCAGCCCTATCTCCGACTCATGCCAGGTCGAATCGTTGGCAGAAGCATCGATGTTGACGGTAAGGAGGCCTACTGCTTGACGCTATCGACACGTGAACAACACATTCGCCGACATCGTGCAACCTCCAACATCTGCACAAACGAGACCCTCATTGCGCTCATGGGTGCTATGCACATGTCGCTTCTTGGTCCCGAGGGACTTGAACAACTCGCCGTTCGGAATATGGCAGCTTGCACACAGCTCAAACGTCAACTTGCTGGCGTGGAGGGCGTGACACTACCTTATCATGGCCAGTCTCATTTCAACGAGTTTGTCGTTGAATTACCTGCCTCGACGTCAGCATGTTTGGCATATCTCGAGGCGAATGGGGTCGTCGGCGGTTTCGATGTATCCAATTGGTATGCTGAGAAGTCGAATCAAATGTTGGTCACAGTGACCGATCAAACGAGTCAAAGAGACCTCGACCGCTTGGTTGAATGTCTAAATGCTTGGACCAAGGAGGTGAGTGCTTGAGTCGACTGTTCGAACACTTTGGTGCAGAAGGGAAGGGCTATGCTCAACCGGCACCAATGCTCCCAGCCACTGAATTTAATGTCCCAAGCAACATGGTACGTCAACAACTTCCTCGATGGCCTCGTTTGTCTGAACCCGAAATGGTGCGTCATTACACATGGCTTTCAAAGCGAAACTTCGGAATTGATACCGGATTCTATCCATTGGGATCCTGCACAATGAAGCACAATCCACGGGTCAACGAAGTTGTTGCTCAACTTCCAGGAATTGCAGACATCCACCCTCATCAACCAGAGCATCAGTTGCAAGGATTGCTTTCAATTTACTATGAAATGCAAGATATGCTCGCAATCTGTGCTGGTATGGACGCAGTCACGCTGCAACCTGTTGCTGGGGCCCAGGGTGAATTTACGGCAGTACGCTGCTTCCAAGAATACTTCCGCTACAGAGGTGAACACCATCGAACCAAGGTTATCGTCCCTGACTCTGCCCACGGAACCAACCCTGCGAGTGCCGCCATGGCTGGATTTGAGATCATTGAAATCCCCAGTCAAGAAGATGGACGCATCGACTTGTCTGCCCTCCGTACTGTCGTTGGTGACGACACGGCTGCAATGATGATCACCAATCCGAACACACTTGGGCTGTTTGAACAGGATATCGCAGAAGCCTCATCCATTGTTCACGAAGTTGGCGGATTGATGTATTATGATGGTGCGAATTTCAACGCCATTCTTGGACGAACAAGTCCTGGTTTGATGGGCTTTGATGCTGTTCACTACAATCTTCACAAGACCTTCAGTCAGCCACACGGTGGAGGCGGACCAGGGTCTGGACCAATCGGAGTCAAGGAGCACCTTGCCCCATTCCTGCCATCTCCAATTGTGGCTCGTCGTGCTCCTACGGATGACGAGAAGAAGCAGTGTGTTGACGATTACTGGTACACATGGCACACGCCCGAACACACCATCGGTAAAGTGCAGCAATGGCACGGCAATGCAGGGGCAGTCCTTCGCTGCTGGGCTTACTACCGACGTTACGGTAAGGAATTACGAACCATGTCGGAACATGCGGTCTTGAACGCCAACTACCTGCGCCATGCTATTCATCGTGAAGCCAAGGCAGCAGGCGTTGACCACCTGTTCGTCGATGGGGCAGACACCGTCGTAGCGAAGCATGAATTCACTCTTTCCCTCGGCCCTGCAAAGGATGCCCTGGGTATATCTGCAATGGATGTGGCCAAGGGCCTCCTCGATATGGGTTACATGGCTCCAACGGTGTACTTCCCACTCGTCGTCCCGGAATGTATGATGATCGAACCAACGGAGACGGAGTCAAAAGAAACTCTCGACACATTTGCGAGGGACTTCTGTAAAGTCCTCCAACTTGATGCTGAGACGTTGCACAACGCTCCAACCACCACGCCAGTCCGACGTGTTGATGAGGTCTATGCTGCTCGCAACCTCTGCTTGCGTCATCCATTCGATGATGAGTGAGTCCGAAGCGTAATGGGTTCCTGCGTGAACTGCAGCAATTCCCATGTCAATTGAGATGAATTGATAATCAACGCCATCGAGAGTAGAACAATTTCGATAAAAAGCCACCACCATGGGGCGACAAAGGCAGTGGCAACCAAGATCGACGAGAGCATCATTAATCCAATGAGTGTAATGCTTGGACGGAAACGAACTAAGAGTTCATCACCAATTTCATGGTAGCTAAGGCGAACAAACTGAAGAAAGCCACGATACACTTGGACCTCTTGTCCGCGATGAATCACCTGCAAATCTCTGTGCTCTTCTAAACGAGCGAAAAAAGAATCCGAGTCGCAACGATAGACTTGCTCCATTATGAAAGTAAATTGCCACAGGAATATAACAGCATCGCCGATATCCAACAGACAAAAGAACTCGATTGAACTGGAAGGGATATGGTTGGGCTGTTCGTTGGCGGATGGTATCCTTCCGAAGAAAAGGCCATCATGATCACACCACTCTTTACGATGGCGGGATCTCTGCTAACGATGGCCTTTCCTATTCTTATGCTCCTTTCAGGAAAGCACACTGCATTCGCACCTTGGTTGATTCTTGTCTCAAATCTTCTTCTTGGTTTGGCTTTGTTCTCGACATTCTCTCAACGTAGAGTCCTCGCTTTGCATCGCGGTGTTCATCTGAGCGGAGTCCTCTTCGTTGCGTCTATTGTCTCCGTTTTTGTTGATCAGATCTCACCTTGGATTGCGCTCGGTTTTTGCTTTGGCCTATTTTTTACAACGTATCGAGTTGCTGAGAAAACCTCCGCAGGTTTCGGTGTTCAATTTCGTAGAGAATGGGATTCGAAAACCTACCTCCAACTGAATCCGTCTCGTTTGGGCCATTGGAAGGTTCTGAATGCAAAACCGAGCAATGGTCTCATGGCCATTTCCCGTACAAAACAGCAACTTGCGGTCATGTTCTGTGAATTTGAAAACGATGGTTGTTGGCTGCATCTTGATGTGTTTTCAGACCAGATTTTTGACCTTGAGCAGTTTTTGGTCGAAGAAGAATGAGGGGTCATCTAAAAGAACTACCCGCGCTGCGAATTGGACATGGATGTATCTATCTTACTTGGATCGAAGTCTGACATGCCGATTGCTGAAAAGTGCACAAAGGTGCTTGACAAATTTGGCGTAAATTACCAACTGCGTGTGGCATCTGCGCACCGATCTCCAAAATTTGTTGAAGACATCATTCACAAAGCTGAAGAAGATGGATGCAAAGTTTTCATTGCGATGGCTGGTCTTGCTGCTGCCCTCCCTGGTGCAGTTGCAGCATTGACAACAAAACCAGTCATCGGTGTTCCTTGTGGCGGTCGTGTTCCATTCGATTCTCTTCTTTCCATCGTTCAATTGCCACCGGGCGTTCCAGCAGCAACCGTAGGTGTTGATCGTGGTGACAATGCGGGTCACCTTGCAGTGCAAATGCTTGCACTTGTCAACGATGATATGGCACAACGCCTCGTTCAAGATAAACTCGACCAGGTTGAGCGCGTTCTCCAAATGGATCGAGAAGTGAACGGCAGGGCTTGAGATGTTCGATGCGCCTGAATTCATCGAAGAATCGGTTCAGCAATTGAAAGCGACCATCGACGATGTTGCTATCATTGCGTGTTCAGGCGGAGTAGATTCAACCGTTGCAGCTGTTATTGCCAACAAGGCTGTTGGAGATCTCCTCCATTGCGTCTACGTTGACACCGGCTTCATGCGCAAGAACGAGACTGAAGAAATTGAGGCCATGCTTGCAGAGCAAGGTATCAACCTCATAACTGTCAAAGCGGCAGACCGTTATTTTGAGGCATTGAAGGGCGTCACAGAACCCGAGCAGAAGCGCAAGGTTATCGGTGAACTGTTTATTCGAATTTTTGAGGATGAGCAGAAGAAATGTGGTGCAAAATACCTCGTACAAGGAACGATTGCACCAGACTGGATTGAGTCAGGTGGTGGTGTTCGTGATACCATCAAGTCGCATCACAATGTCGGTGGATTACCAGAAGACATGACGCTCGAGGTTGTCGAACCACTTCGTGAATTGTACAAAGACGAAGTTCGAGAACTCGCTCGAGAACTGGATGTCATTGTTGCAGAGCGACAACCATTCCCAGGCCCAGGTCTGGCGGTTCGAACACTCGGAGAATTGACTCCAGAGCGTGTCGAAGTTGTTCGCGAAGCCTGTGCAATCGTTGAGGAAGAATTCGAGGCCGGTGCAGAAGCTGGAGAAATGGAATTACCGTGGCAATACTTTGCAGCACTTCTTCCTGTTCGTTCAGTAGGTGTCCATGGCGACGTGCGTGCTTATGGAGAAACAATCGTTGTTCGTGCAGTGCGAAGCATGGATGGAATGTCAGCAAGATACTCGGAGATTCCACATCACATTTTGCAGAAGATCAGTACTCGAATCACCAATACGGTCAAGGGTGCTGTCAACCGAGTTGTCTACGACATCACCCACAAACCACCAGGTACGATTGAGTGGGAGTAAGGCGTTAGTCATCGTTTTGCTCGCTTTGCGTTGCTTGAATCATCTTGATTTTTTGTCCACGTTTGAAGAATGTATACCAATGCCAAAAGCGGGCTGCAACAGCAAGCGGAAGAAAGAAACAGAACAGAACGCCGAGAACTGTTTCAGATACCATGGTTTCACCTTGCATTGATTGGCTGTTGAATTACGCCGATTGTGGGGCTCGAACCCACGACCTTGGGATTAACAGTCCCACGCTCCACCAGCTAAGCTAAATCGGCGAGTTTGGCCACTAACATCTCCTTTATGATGGCTTCCATCAATTCAAGTCGTCGAACAATCAGAGATTATCACTGTTTCAAGGATTCGAGAGCTAACAGCGACCTGATAGTCTGAGATGGTGATGGAATTCTTCAATCGTTGAATAAGTTGCATGTCAATGCCAAACGGGCCATCCAAGGTCATAATCACATCATCCATTTCGACCTGTGAACCAATGTGCTTGTGAATTTGAATACCTACGCCATGGTCGATGTCTTCACCTTGCTTGGAACGACCAGCACCTGCTTCACACAGCACTTTGCCAATGGTAAGGGCATCGAGATCAGCCACAACTCCTGATTGTTCTGCGAGAAGAGTGTATCGTTGAGGCGCACGTGGCAAAATGCTCCATGGGTCATTAATAAGTTGCTGAGCTATGGCGGGTTCGACCCCTTGACGTTCAAGCATGGATTTGAACTCGAGAAGAGCTGAACCGTTGTTAATGCATTCAGAAATGTCAAAACCCAATGCATTTGCTTGAGCGTGAACCAACTCCATTGTATCTTGCGGTCCCATTCCTTTGAGGCACGCGATGGATTCCGCAATCTCGTGACTGTTTCCAAGCCATTCTCCAATGGGATGATCCATCTGTGTAAGTTGTGCTTTGACTTCGATTCCAAGTTCGGTTCCTACACGAACCATGGATTCTGCTAGCTTACGTGCATTCTCGGAATGCTGCATAAACGCTGCTCGGCCAAATTTCACATCAAGAACCAGCGACTGGATTCCTTCAGCAGCTTTCTTCGACAAGATGGATGCCGTAATCAATCCAACGCAGGGGACCGTCGCAGTCACATCACGGATAGCATACAGAATAGAATCTGTCGGAGCGATTTCTGCTGTCTGTCTTGATATGAAGCACGGATTTGTCGTCATTTCTCCGATGGATAGGCTCGTATTGAATCCAGGGATGGATTCCAACTTGTCAATGGTTCCTCCAGTGTGCGCTAAACCTCTACCTGCAAGCATAGGGACAACCGCTCCGCAAGCACGTAATGCTGGTGCGAGAATCAAACTCATCTTGTCACCCACACCTCCTGTGGAATGTTTGTCGACCGCATCATCACGTGGTGGTAAACGTTCTCCTTGGTCGAGCATGGCTTTGGTAAGGTAGGTTGTTTCTTGGGCATCCAAGCCATTGATTTGACATGCCATCAGAAACGCGCCTATTTGTTCGTTCGGAATTTCATGAAGATGCTGAATGAACCATTCAATTTCATCTTGAGCAAGTGCCAATCCATCCCGCTTTTTTGCAAGCAGATTTGGGATGTGCATCAAAATCAACTCTCATCGATTGAGGCCAAGCCAATCTCTGCAAGACGTTGGTGGAGGTAGTCGCCTGCTGAAATCGATGGATAGTCAGCAGAACCACTGGTTTGTTCAATAAATTCAGGCAGTGGTGTCAAATCAATTTCGTTGCGAGGATGCACGAACATTGGCATTGAGAATCGACGCTGGGTCGGATCTCCCGGGTTGACAACACGATGGGTCGTCGATTTGAACAATCCATTCGTGAGG
>CATISI010000161.1 GCA_949538025.1 Candidatus Poseidoniaceae archaeon | reverse complement strand
TTTCCAATGCCTTTTGCCCAGAACCCCATGCACGAGGTAGCCACAACATGATGACTGAGCGATCTTTTGTTCCGGGTACGTGCGTGCTTGCTTCCACCATGTACTGTTGTACTGTTCGGGTATCGACAACTGTTTTCCGTTGTTTTGGTTTCTTCTTGTTGGCCTTCTTTTTCAGCCTTCGGGCCCGTTTGGGAATTTTTTGAGCCGACTCAATGCGTGGAATTTCCTCAAGCAAATCTTTCAACGGTTTCCGGAGTTGTTCTAACCCAAGAACCGTACACTGGTAGCCTGTTGTACCATGAATCGAACCTGGTAAACGAATGATGCGTCTCGTATCCGCAGTGACTCTATTATCGACGTTGAATCCCTCTTCAAGAACTCGAGTAAGCAATTGTTTACGTGACTCTCTGACCGTCTCTTCGCGCTCTTTTGGATCCTCTATGGCGAACTTATCCCTTTCCAAATCCAAGTAAAAGAGATGGAATCCTTTGCTCCCAGAAAACGAACAACTTAGAAATTCAATTGATGCGTCATTCGCGAGGTATTCGTGAAGATTGACGGCAGTACTTCTTGCCTCCTCGAGATTCTTAAGACTCAATGGAGCCACATCAATATCAAAGACAACAAGATGGTCTAGGAGAATTGGATGAGGTCGTTCTTTGTCACGAAGACGTGGTAGGCCGATTGGGTTGAGCCATCTTGAGGTCGAGACGTAAAGATCGCAGACAACATCTTTTCCGATGGCTTTGGCTAACGTCTGGTGATTTCTAATTCGTCGGTGGGCAGTTACCCAACGACCCTCGCTGGTTCTCCAACGGTACGAATGCTGATTTGGAAATGGGATCCATGAGAAATCAATTGGATTCAGGGCATAGTGAGCAAGAAGTTCATTGCTTCTTTCTTCGCTCATATCACTCGTTTCTCAAACCGGCTTTCTTCAAGGCTTCGAGAAGAACGGCACCTAGTTCGGATGGATCCTTTGCGCAAGCGATTCCTGCGGCTTCGAAGGCTGCAAATTTCTCTTCAGCTGTACCTTTCCCTCCAGAGATGATAGCACCAGCGTGCCCCATTCGCTTACCTGGAGGTGCTGTTGCACCTGCGACAAACCCAACGATTGGCTTAGAGACATTTTCTTTTGCCCATGCCGCAGCTTCTTGCTCAGCATTTCCACCGATTTCACCAATCATAACGATAGCTTCGGTTTGCGAATCCGCCTCGAAGGCTGCGAGACAATCGATGAATCCGGTCCCGTTGACAGGGTCGCCACCAATCCCAACACAAGTGGATTGTCCTTCACCAATGCTCATGGTTTGAGCAACGGCCTCGTACGTCAATGTACCCGATTTTGAAACAATACCAATTCGTCCCTTAGCGTGAATGTGTCCCGGCATAATTCCAATCTTAGCACCACCGTTCTCGCCTGGAGTGATGATGCCTGGACAATTCGGTCCAATCAATCGCACACCTGGACGATTCTCGACGAACGCAACAGCCTTGACCATGTCAAGGGTTGGAATGCCTTCCGTAATGCAAACAACAACACCTTCGCCTTTGATTTGGTCAAAAGCATCAGCAGCTTCCATGATGGCTTCACCAGCGAATGGTGGAGGTACGTAAATGACGGTTGCATCAGCGTCTGTTGCCTCAATCGCTTCAAACATTGAGTGCCATACTGGGAAATCCTTTCCTTGAAGTTCAACGGTTTGACCACCCTTTCCAGGCGTACAGCCTCCAACGATTTGGGTCCCGTATTCGACCATCTTATCGGCATGGAACATACCTTGCTTTCCTGTGATTCCTTGTACCAATACCTTCGCGTTTTCTTCGATCCAAATTCCCATCAGGCCTCACCTCCAATCAATTGTACAATCTTCTGAGCACCATCTGCCAAGTCATCAGCAGGATGAATATTTAGGGTCGAAGCAGCAAGAATCGCCTTGCCTTCATCCACGTTGGTTCCTGCCAGACGAACGACGAGAGGAACATTGAGGTCGAGCGCTTCCGTTGCAGCAATCACGCCACGAGCGATGATGTCGCAACGCATGATTCCACCGAAGATGTTCACGAGGATTCCTTTGACGTTTGGGTCTTCAAGGATGATCGAAAACGCCGTCTTCACTTGTTCCTCGTTGGCTCCACCGCCAACGTCGAGGAAGTTTGCAGGCTCTCCACCGTACAATTTGATGACGTCCATGGTGGCCATAGCAAGACCTGCTCCATTGACCAAACAACCGATGTTACCATCGAGTTTGACATAGGAAAGACCTGTTTCTTTTGCACGAATTTCAACGTCCTCTTCTTCGGAGAGGTCGCGTAGGTCTTCCCAGTTCTTGTGACGGAATTCTGCATTCTCGTCGAAGCTGACCTTGGCATCCAAAGCAACCATCTCATCGTCACCTGTTCGGACCAAGGGGTTGATTTCGACCATCGCACAATCCTCTTGAACGAACAGTCCATAGAGCGAACGAAGCATCTTTGCAAACGATTTGTGTGCTGCACCAGAAAGTCCGAGTGCAAGACCTAGATCACGAACTTGATATCCCATCAGGCCTGCATTGGGGTCAACGTTGACCTTGTGCAACAATTCTGGAGTTTCCTCTGCGACCTCTTCGATGTCCATCCCACCTTCCGTTGATGCCATGATGAGAACTGATTTCTCTTCGCGGTCGACTAGTAATGCAAGATAATACTCGTGAGCAATATCGCATCCTGATTCAACGTACAAGTGGTTGACGAGTTTTCCTTCTTCGCCAGTTTGCTTTGTCACAAGGACATGTCCCAAAATGTTAGTGGCATAGGTTTCAACATCCTCTCGAGAAAAAGCGATTTTTACACCGCCTTCCATCAAGAGATTTCCAGTGTTTGGACAGTATAGATTTCCTTTACCACGTCCGCCAGCATGGATTTGAGATTTGACTGCGACAACCTTTGACTGGAGCGCATCATAGGCTTGAAGTGCATCCGCAACGTTCGTGCAGTGGACGCCATCGAGGACCTTCACGCCATGGGCTTTGAACAGTGCTTTACCTTGGTATTCGTGGATGTTCATTGTATCACTAACTAATGCGAGCGAAAGACCGCCTTTGAACTGTGCGGCTACGTTTTCTCAATCATCCAAAGCACCAACACTACAACTTGAAAAGCGAAAACAATGCGCAGCAAGCATGCAGGTCGTGGTCTTGGCGGGTGGCTTCGGCACACGATTGCGTCCTTGGACTCATGAAATTCCAAAACCAATCCTACCAATGTTGGACAAAACTCTTCTCGAACACGTTGTCGAAGTTGTACCCAGCAGCAAGGTCGATGAGGTTGTTGTAGCGGGTGGGTACAAGGTTGATGACATTGAGGCATACTTCACAGAGGCCGACGTCCCTTACGACGTTCGAATCGTCAAGGAAACTGAACCACTCGGAACAGGAGGTGCACTCGGCAACTGCAGAGACGTTGTTTCAGGACAGTTTGTCTGTCTGAATGGCGACATTCTCTCATCTTTGGATATGCAGGTTGGACTTGATTTGCATCAAAAAAACGGTGGCATAGGCACATTGGCACTTTGGGAAGTCGAAGATCCAACGCGTTTTGGAATTGTAGGTCTTGATGATGAGCAACGCATCACGCAATTCAAAGAAAAACCAGCACCCGAAGAAGTCTTTTCAAATCTCATCAATGCAGGTTCTTACCTCTTCGAGGATGATATCTTCGACTACATTCCGATGGGAAGTAGTTCTCTTGAGCGCGAAGTGTTTCCAGTTCTTGCTGAAGAATGTAAACTGAATGGTTTCTCTTTTGATGGCTATTTCATTGATGCAGGAACCCCACAGAGTTGGTCTCTCGGAGTTGAAGCAAGCATTGCACATGAACGATGGAAAGGCGGCAAACGGATTGATTCCAATTGGCATGCAGACGATTCCGTAAGTATCCGTGGCGATAGCAACGTCGAGAACAGCATGCTCTCAACAGGAGCAGCAATCACGTCTGCTCATCTTTCCAAATGTAGCCTCCTCAACAACGTTCGAGTCGGAACCAATTCAAAACTAAACGAGACGCTCATAGGACGAAACTCGACCATTGGAAAGAATTGTACATTGGACAACGTGGTTGTCGATCATGATTCGATAGTTCCAGATAACACCGTTCTTTCCGATACACAATGGCCGCTTATCGAGTGATAGAACGGAAGATATCAAGAAGAATTAGTGTGTGGGATTATCATGCAGCCCCTCATTGTTGTCAATTTCAAAACCTATGCGACGGCCATGGGTCAGAAGGCAGTCGATTTGGCACAAGCGATGGAACGGGCATCAAAGGATCATGTGAGAATGATTGCAGCCGTCTCTCCCTTTGACCTCCATGCAGTCAAACAAGCCGCACCATCCTTGGAAGTCTGGAGTCAGCATCTCGACCCTGTTGGGCAAGGATCGTTCACAGGCTGGCTTCAACCTGAAAACGCTATAGAAAGGGGCGCACAAGGGACAATAATCAACCATGCAGAGCACAAAGTCGACATCGAACATGTCAAACAACTTATGCAGCAATTGCCGGATAAATTCCCGATGTGTGCATGCGCTGCCGATGTCGATGAAGCGCATCAATTAGCGGAGCTTGGTCCTACATTCATAGCTGTCGAGCCTCCAGAACTCATAGGAGGAGACATCTCAGTCACAACAGCAGATCCTGCCATCGTTTCCGATACAGTCAATGCTGTTCGTGCCATTAATCCTCATGTCCGCGTCCTCTGTGGTGCTGGCGTCAAGGGCGGAGAAGACATCAAAACCGCTGTTGAACTTGGCGCACATGGCGTCTTGCTCGCATCTGGTGTTACCAAAGCGAGCGATGTCGATGCTGTTCTTGCTGACCTTGTTGCGGGCTTGGAAAACTGAGGAGTTGAACAGATGGCTCGAAAGACGAAGCGCAAGCCTGTTCGAATTGCCCATGAATTGTCGAGAACTCGTCGCAAGGCCATCGAAAAGGCTCTGCTGGAGCATCAAATCGAAGATCGTGCTGAATGGGATCGAAATTCTGAATGGGGCGATTATCGCTTCTACCGAAAACTCGTCAAAAGAGGAACCGTTCGGACGATTGAACTTCCATTGCTTGAAGTTACAATCGGCGACCCATGGTCAACCTCTGTGACCATCATCCATGGCAAGCGCCCAGGCCCTACAATCACCATTCTCGGAGGCATGCATGGTGATGAACTCACTGGGCCCTCTGCTTGTACGCATTTGCTGAGTACCGCATTTACGGACCCTGAAAAGCCACTCGACCCTGAAACCTTGGCAGGTACCATTCGAATCGTCCCAGTTGTGAACATGCCAGGTTACCGATCAAAATCGAGATATTTCCCCGATGGAAGAGATTTGAATCGGAACTTCCCAGGCAACTCAAAAGGCTCATCGACTCGAAGAGTTGCGGCTCAAGTGTGGAAAAATCTCGTCGAAGACTCAGATGCAATCATTGATTTACATAGCGCAGGAAAAGGGCGTTCAAACATGCCTCAACTTCGAGTTGACCTTGCTCATGCTGGCTCAAACATCCTTGCTAAGGCATTTGGAATCGAAATTCTCCTCGATTCGAAACCGCCCAAAGGATCGCTTCGCAACAATGCAAATTTGGAGGACATTCCAGCCATTACGTACGAAGGTGGAGGAGCAAACTGGCTCGATCAAGCATCGGTCAAAGTTGCCGTTCATGGCGTCATGAATGTTCTTCGAAAACTCAAAATGGTTCCAGGAAAGCCACACAGACCTCGTTTCAGAATGCTTGCAAGTGGGTCCACATGGCTTAGAGCTGGTGAAGGGGGCCTCCTCGACTTGTTTGTTGACAGTGGTTCAATCATGAAAGAAGGTGACGTCGTAGCTCGTATATCCGACCCAGCCACGCCTGGCTTGTCTGTCGATATCCTTGCCCCAGAAGATGGACTCATGATTTGTATTGCCACGAACCCATTCGTAGCAGCAGGGATGCCTGTTGGTCATTTCCTTCCAGTCTCAAAGCACATGTCACTGCTCGAAGAGCAAGTCGATGGTTTTGGCCGATTTATCACGCAAGGATCACTTGATGAGCCTGTTTGGCGGGAGGAAGAAGAAATCGAAGTCGAAGTTCGTGGCGAATGGGATGGTGGCAGTGTCGACAGTGGATGGCTTGAAGCAACACTGGAAGAAGTCAATCGTGAAGACAATACGGAAGAAGAGGCTTGAGCTGCTTGATTACAAAATTTACATTTGAATCGATGCCCCAATGAATAACTAGCACCGAGTGGAAGACCAAGCATGGCCACTTCAGTCCGCACTTGGGAAGACCTACCTGCTGGAGATTGGCTGGAAACCGACGAGAGTGGAACACACTGGTACCTTGACCATAAGGGCAATCATTGGTACTCTGATGAGAGTGGGTACCATCTTTACAAAAAGGACGAGAGCGAGGAGCCTGAAACATTTGACATGAAAGAATCTGATGACATCTCGATGGAAACGGATTCGCTTCCACAGTCTGGTCAATCATCTACAATCAAAATCATTGCAGGAGTCTCCGTCTTACTGATTGTTGCATTGATTGTTGCGTACCTCATCTACGATGACGTTACTGAACCGACGTTCTATGATGAAGTCTATTGGACAGATTCTGGTCGAGCCTTTGTTTTTGGAGCGGACAACATCCAAATCGCATACCCCTCAAATAACGATAACTGTGAAGAGTGGACAAGCGAGTCTCAAACCTTTACAGAGGTAGATAGCGTGTGCATGGCTGAGTCGCTCGTTTCAGACTACAGCATCCAGTTTAACGGCGGGGATACATACGAAACGTGTTTTGTGGACCAGTCGAAAGTCGAATCTTGCTACAAGATTCACGTGTTTTCTGATGGAATAGTGATGAGGAATCTCTATGTCGCTGAAGGACAGGTGGATGTTTGCAGAATTCTTCTGAACAGCATCGGACCTTCAACTGTTAATTCTCAATCGATGCATCTCTATTCCAAGGTAATCATCAATGATCGAATCCGTTTTGATATTGAAGATTCATGGACAGCACAATTCCTACTCGAAAGTCGAGACATTTACAATGAAGCCAAATCCACGGACTGTTTCTTTGAGCAATTTGAGTACACTGGCCCTCGGGTGGTATTTGATGTAGCCGACGATCCAGCAGAGTTAACTGAAGCAGTCAATGACTCACTTACATGGATCACAGTTTCACAAGCCGAATACACTGCTCCCTACGAAGACATTGAAGTCTACGTATACGCAGAAACTAGAGAATTTGATTGCCAACCGATTCAGATGATAGAACGTGAGTCTGGGTGGGAAAGGGTCGTTGAATCGGAAGCTAGTTGCATTAGCGAGTTATACAACTCAAACTCTGGTGATGAATACACAATTAGTCTCTCAATTGGAGATCAGTTGATAATCGTGGAAAACAATGAACAAATTTGCAACGATAAATGCGAAATCATGCTTGAAATCCGTCACCATGGCAAGAGAATTTACAGTGGTTACCATCAGCTTGAATAGTTCCATATTTATCATAAGGAGAGAATTGATTGGTCCTCTTGCCAAACTTTCCAAGTATAGGGTACCCATGAAGGCGTATACGTGCACAAGGGGGCCCGTTGTATTCATTCCCCAATTAATTCAAATAGAAATTAGTTGACACCTTACTATGGCAACTAATCCTGATGATTTTGACTTTGTAGTTTCCAAATTTAAAAAGTGCCCGCTTTGTGTAAATGGAATTATCGGATTCGAGGATGATTCTGTAGGAGCCCATGGAGAATGTAATAATCAGAAAGATCATGAGGATGA
>CATISI010000160.1 GCA_949538025.1 Candidatus Poseidoniaceae archaeon | reverse complement strand
TCTGTCGTGGGCATCGATTTGGTCGCTCAAGAAGATTCCATCATCGTTACAAGAACACGAAACGGAGAGGTTGCGACCCTGTCGAAATCCATTGGTTACAACGCACTGCCTGGTGACGAACTCTCTTTCTCACTGCCAGCGCAAAACAGAGGTGTTTTACCATCTCCTTCAACTGAAATGGAAATCGTCGTGCCGGATGGGGATTCAAGCCGTCAGGCTGTTCCATCCATTGAGGCATACAGTGAGCAACGCATCGTCATTGATTGGATCGTTCCTGAACAGACAACAATCGGCAATCAAACACTGACCTTCACCGTCGATCCAGATGAGCTCATCACCGGGGACGCCAATCGGAGCAACAACCAAGCCACAGTCGACGTCTTTATCGGTCGTGCACCAAACGCATCCATCTCAATCGACACTGGAAATTATACCTTCGAGGATGTGTTCATTGATGCGAGTTCATCCTTTGATCCTGATGGAGGGGACGTTGAATGTCGATTTGAGATTGAGTCTAGGCCGGGTCTAGTCGATGTCATAACAACTCCGGATTGTGCCATCAATTGGAACTGGTCCGACGACGGTGACTGGGAACTTCGAACCGTTGTAACAGACAATGAACTCGATACAACGGTACTGGTGAGCAACGTCACAATCCTCAATCGAGCACCGTACATCAACCTCAGCCACCCAACGGAAATTGCTGTCGAATCCTCCATCACCATCGATGCCAGTGATAGCGGAGATATTGACACAGTATCTCCGTCAGGCCAGCAGGTTAGCGTTTCTTGGCCGGATTTGAATTGTCTTGAGGGGTTAACGCAACCGACATGCACCTTTACGCCACTTGAGGAAGGTATGATGCCGATTCGCGCAATTGCAACCGACGATGATGGCGAAGAAACCGAAGTGATTTCATCGATTGAAGTTCTGAACGTTGCCCCAACCATTGGAGAAATTGGCGTGTGGATTGCAGGTGTGAACACACCATTCGATGCGAATGGAACCTGGGTTCTCCAAGAAGATCAAACCGTCATCCTGCGTGCGCAAGGCGATGATACACTCAACGATCGTGATGGACTCATCATTGACTGGAACTTGAGTGACGTTCTTGACAATTTCACCGTATCCACCGATGGTTCAGCCTCCGACGTTTCAACCTCATGGCCAACGTCAGGGGAACACATCATCTCAGTACGTGCAGTTGATGACAACGGAGCAACTTCTTCGACATCCCTTGCAAAAGTCACAATTGTCAACGTAGCGCCAACCATCACTGCGGAGGCGAATTTCCTCAACGCGGTCAACTACGGATATACGGCTGATGAAGACGACAAGGTGGTCTTTGACGTCGCTGTCGATGATACGGCCTCTGATAAGGAATCACTGGAAGTTTGTTGGGATATTGATGGAACACGAGATGCGGACCTCGATGGCAACTTGAACAATGACTGTGATGTGGGTGGAACACACTTTGAGTACACCTGGGAAACCAGCAATCCTCAATTCCGGACCGTAACGGCATGGGTGAAGGACGATGATGGCGCTATGGCTTCAATCTCAGCTGTTGTCAAAGTCCAGAACGTCTTGCCTGGTGCAGAGATTTCGTTCGCCAATGGTTCTCTCGACAACCTCGTGAAGGGCGATACACTCAATCTCTCATCCGATGGAACCACCGACTCAGACTCAGACAAGTTGAACATGCTTTATGTTTGGAAATTTGAATGGAGAGGAGCGAGTGATTTGGGTGAATCAGGCCCTACAGTATCCATTACAGATTTGCCTGTTGGCACATGGGACATCAACCTCACCGTCACTGATGATGACCTTGCATCGTCGACGAAGACCATAACCATCATCGTCTCGGAACCACCACCTGAAGGATTCCTCGAGGAATTCAGCGATACACTTGGTGTATCTCAAACTTTGTCGATTGTCATTCTAGGACTCGTTGGTTTGGTAATCATGTTGGCCTCGTTCCTGCTCATTACTCGGCGTTCACCCCCGGATTTGGTTGAAACACCATCGAACAAAGCATGGGATACAACTCCAATGCCAAGTTATGCACCTTCGGAATTGCCTGCGTACGAACAGCCTGCTCAGCAAGCCCCTGTTCAACCAGATCCGTTTGTTGAACAAGCTGTCGTGAATCAAGGCCCTCCTCTTCCAGCTACCGGCTTACCAGCTGGTTGGACCATGGAACAATGGGCATATTATGGCGAACAATATCTTGCAGCAAACCAAGCACCTGCACCTACTTATCAACCGACACCTTCAATGACTTCACCATCAACTCAGAATACGAATCTCTCCGACCTGTTGGATGATTTGGACTTGTGATGACGATGGGTAATCTTTGGCAGTTCTTTGGACTCCCGGACCCAGATGCAGGTGGTGCGGCTCGAGTTGCGGAAGCACCTGCTACTACGCAAAACAGACAATTGACCAATGAACCTATTGCGGAGGTGTCGCAAGTTGTCGAAGAGACACCTGCACCTCAAGTTGACAGAAGCATCACCTCCGAATGGAACGGACCCGTGACTCCAGACGGAGAACCGTTTCATGACCTCTCACACCATGGAGCAAGGGTTTTGACTCGACCAATACGCGCACTACGTTACGTTAAGCCGGATGAAAAGCATCGCATCCATACACGGGGCATTGCGCAACGAGTCCTCCAAGGAGATACCGTGATTGTCGATTTGCGAACGTTGGTGCATATGGAATCGCATCAACAGGCCTGTCGACGAGAGTTACGAGTCATGTGCGAACAAGTAGGTGTTGGCGTCTTTGCTCTGGATTCAGAAGATAAATTGTTGATGATTCCTGGGGCAGACGTCGTTGTTGACATTGAAAAGCATGAGCTTGGACTTACACGATTGCTCAGTGTATCTTGAGGTGAAAGTATGGACAAGCGTCAGCAATTCGCGGGTTCATATCTTGAACTGTTTACATCATCGATGTTGTTCTTCATCGCCTTGACATTCCTCCTCGCATGGTTAACATTTTTCTCACCTTACGAATTGTTCGATAACACAGATCGCCTTGAATTGATGAACTTTGTTCTCATCACGCTTTTCGCGTTAGGACCTGTTATGGGCATCCTTGCAGGTATCGCATTCGATACATTGCCCCTTGTGTACAATGTCCCGTCCTTTGAACGAACGACAATGCGTCACTTTTTGCAACTAAACGGTCTTGGACAATTGTTCATTCATGTTGGCATTTACACTGGAAATTGGGAATTATTCATTGAATTCTCAGGAATTGGCATCGTTTTGATGTGTCTCGCCCTACTAACGCTTACACCGTCATCAATCGATATTGTCAAACAGAAGAGTAACTCTGGAGAGGTTGGAATTTTCTCATATTCCCCTGGATTGGTCCTCGTGTTCTGTTCATTGTTCATCGCTGCATCATGGTTTATGCGTGAGATCAATGGCATGATTCAAGTTGGCATCGCTTTCATTGTAGGGATTTTCTGCATGATGATGATGTCTACAGTTATGCTCTCGCATTTCAATCGGAGGCTAGGCTGGAATACAACAAACCCGAAAACCCTGCCCGTTCGGTTCCTCATCCTCATACTCCTCGGAATTGGCTACGTTTTAGCGAGTTTTCTACGAGCAAGGGATTCGATATCAGAGAATGTCATCGATATCGGATTTGCAATTCTTCTCTTGAACGTATTTTTCATGATGAATCCTTTTACTGTTCTACGATTCTCCATCGGCAAATTTGCAAAACCGCATTCTCGATTTGTATTCATAGGATATTTTCTGCTACCCTTACTCTCGCTCGTTTCAATTGCCCCTATCTGGACAGGACATGAAGGCATAGCAAACATTCAGCCAACACATTGGTTGTTGATCTCTTATTCATGTTTCTTCGTCGTGTGCGGATTCGCTATTTTCCTTCATGAAGATCACTTGCATTATTCTCCATCGACGCGGATAACGCACTGGCATCTTGTGTTGATGTTCCTTTCTTGTGGCGTTCTTATGACATGGTCACTCTATGACGGAGCCGTGCTTTTGAATGGAGAATATTTACCGGTGTACGTTTGGATTGCAACACAAAGTGTTGCATCCTTCTTACTCGGCATCCTCTTTATCCGGCACACTGTGTTCCCATCTGACAACTGGCATCGCATGCCGATGTTTTACGACCGACTCATGGAGAGCAACGATTGAACATCGTCCAACAAGTCGAGAGAAGACTGAGTAAACCCCAGCACTGCCAGTTCAGCACCTTCAATCAATTGCGCGTACTTCCCCATCATACCAGCCAAGTCATAGCCCCCTGCCTTACCTACCCAAGAGTCCGATTCAATTAATTCAATCAGGGCATCATCGGAGAAGTCCTCGATTTCAACAACGGCGTGCTCGACGCTTGAATGCCAACTGTCCATAGCATGCACCATGGTTGCGGACCATACTCGATGACGCCGGCCGCGTAATCGCAGCAACATAGCAACTGCTTGTTCCTTCGAGGATGGTTTTCCAAGTGCGGCTTGTTCGTCATCGGGATCTTCCACAAGCGTATCTGAAACAACCACAACATCGAACTCATTGTTGAAATCGACAGCCTTTGCCTTCCGAGAAGCAACTTCCTTCACTTGTTCTGAGAGAACCTGGCGAGGCACAGATTCATCCACGCCCTTGAGTGCGACTTGTTCGATGTTTGCAAAGCGCTGACGAAGAATAGCGCCTCGACGTTCAGATGCAGAAGCGAGGAGGATACGCATAACGGTAACACGTCACATCAACCACATCAGATTTTGCAAACAAATCGGGGGTGAATTTCAAGTGTTGAATCGTATTCCTCCATACTGAGGCGACACTATGGACATCATGGAACGTATTCCCACACACGTTGAAGGACTCGATGAGAACATGCAAGGTGGTATTCCGAAAGGACACATCTGCATCGTTGCAGGTGCATCTGGCGCCATGAAGTCGAGTGTCACCTTCTCGATGTTATACAACGCCGTATTGTATGGTGAAACAAGTGGAATTTACGTTACGCTCGAACAAGGAAAAGACTCCTTGCGAGCACACATGTCCAATATGGGCATGAACGTAGACGACCCTCGTGTTCGCAATCGAATTGCCATCATCGACCTCTCAGATCTTCGTGTCCAACTCGACGAACAAGGTATGAGCAACCGTGTTGATTGGATGGGTCAATTGATCAAGCAACTTACAAACTACAGAAAATCCATTGGCTTTGAGCTTCTTGTTTTCGACTCACTTGGCGCCTTCTTCACACTCACCAAAATGGAGAATCCTCGAGATGAAATTTTCAGACTCTTTGAAGCCGTTCGCCGTCTCGAACTGACGTCGTTCTTTATTTGTGAGATGACAGGTGAAAATCACAGACAATTTGGTGAATACGGCGTAGAAGACTATCTCTCAGACGGTGTCATTCATCTTGTGATGGATCGTAAAGAAGACGATGTTCAACGAAAACTCGGAATCATCAAGATGCGACATACACGACATGCATTGGGTTACAAACCATTCAACTGGAAGCAAGAAGAACAACGCTTCACAGTTCTTTGATCATTCAACTGTCACCGACTTCGCAAGGTTACGAGGACGGTCTACGTCATTACCAAGGGCGAGTGCTGCATGATAAGCAATCAACTGCGTCGGAAGCACACTCAGCAACGGAGTCAACATTGGAATCGTTGATGGAATTGGAATACTCACATCCGCGGTTTCAG
>CATISI010000159.1 GCA_949538025.1 Candidatus Poseidoniaceae archaeon | reverse complement strand
GTGCGCGAGGCAGGACTTGAACCTGCGACCTCCCGGTTATCAGCCGGGTGCTCTAACCGACTAAGCCACCCGCGCAAGGGCAAGCCTCCGACCTACAACCTTGTCATAAGAATGACGGTTGGTTTGAAATCACTCTTCATCGAAATTTGAATCGTTAATTGCAATGTAAGAAGGCAACTGCAAGACACGATCGAAAGTTCGCGAGAGAACAATCTCATCCAGACGCTCACGGGTTCGTGAGAAAGCCGTCAATGGAATTCGGATGTTTTCATCGATGCCGTATTGCTTTTGTGCGTGAAGGCGAGTCTTCACGATGAATCCTTTGTAGGTGCGCTTGACTTTGACCATGCCAGTGATGACGCCAACTTCTCGGCCTTGATTATCAAGAACTGCCCGGTCTAACATTTCGTCTGGTGCGTAGAGTTTTTCATCAATTCGAATGGTGTTTCTCCACCGTCGTTGTAGTTCACGCATCGACTTGGATAGTTTCACAGTTCCGTCTGTTTGGATGCTGTGGACCAATTCCTTTGGTAGCGGTGCTAGTTCTGCAGGTTTCCTCATGTATTCGTCAGCAACATCTGACTCAACTTGGATCCGCATCGATTGGACGCGTGCCTCGTTTGGGTGATGTCGCTCACCAACAATCGTTCCTACTTTTTTGTCGTTCACATATACATCCCGGTGTACTAGTTCCTGGATGTTGTATTCTTTGTCTGCCATTTTTTCCCATCTCCTCGGGTCATGCCCGGTTAGGATGTCTTCAACCGATGAATCATATATACTCTTCGACGTCAAAAATTAACTTTTCAATTGAAGTTTGTAGTTTTTTCACTTTAATTTGTATTTGGGATTGCAAAAAATTTCGATAATTGGATGTCGCATAATTCTCAAACTATACTGAATTTTATTTCCTATCTGAACGTTTTTTCAATTGAAATCCAATCTTGACGAATTTGTTCAGGTCTCGATCGTAAAGATTACAAAATAATAGAAAAACAGATGTTTTTCAATTGAAATTTCGAATTAAGAAGGCGTGTTCGCACCTCAAATTGCTCGGATCGCTCGAGGAGTACAAGGCTTTAGGGCTATGTTCAAAGGAGTTCTTTGACAGCATTAACACATGGCGGATAATCCCATCAGCATCCTTCATCGTCTTCGTGCATCAAGCGGTCCTAAAGAGACTGTAGGGCTCAGTGATGATGTCATCGAGGATTTCTGTGCTTCGGACGCTGAGCTTGTACAGGCGATTCATGAGGCTGGAGAACTACACAATGCACTTCTGGACGAATTTGGTGAAGACATCATGTCTCTACCTGAATCAGAACTAATCAAGCATTTACAATCTGATTATGTCAACTTTTACTCCGCTGCAACTGTTAACCCGTACATCCCAATCGCAGGCAGGGGTCCTTGGTTGGTTACGGTGTGTGGTGCTGTCCTCCACGACAACGGTGGCTATGGAATGCTTGGGAGCGGGCATGGACCATCATCCATCATTGATGCAATGAGTGAGAATTGGGTCATGGCCAACGTAATGACCCCTTCGTTTTCCCAGAAGCGATTGGGGGATCGACTTCGGAAAGAGCTTGGACATACCCGTGGTTCCTGCCCATTTGATCGGTTCATCTGCATGAACAGTGGTTCTGAGTCAGTGACCGTTGGTCTTCGCATTGCAGACGTGAACGCTAAGCACATGACCGATCCTGGTGGACGTCACGAAGGAAAACCAACCAAACTCCTCGCTGTTGAACGCGCTTTCCACGGACGAACTGGTCGACCTGCTCAGATTTCGCATTCTTGTATGGACGGCTACAAGAAGAATCTTGCAACATTCCGAGACATGGACAACCTTCTCCTTGTCCCTGCGAATGACATTGAGGCATTGCAAGCAATGTTCAAGCGTGCCGATGACGAAGGCTTCTTCATCGAAATGATGGCATTGGAGCCGGTTCAAGGTGAAGGAAGCCCTGGTCGATGCGTTGAGCGGGCTTTCTACGATGAAGCTCGACGCCTAACACTCGAGCATGGCTCCATGCTCATGGTCGACTCTGTACAAGCTGGCCTTCGTGGACAAGGCTGTTTGTCTGTTGTCGATTACGAAGGATTCGAGGATGCTGAGGCTCCCGATCTAGAAGCGTGGTCAAAAGCCCTCAATGCTGGCCAGTACCCGTTGTCTGTGCTTGGTATGAACAAGCGAGCAAGCGAACTCTACGTCGTAGGAATCTACGGAAACACGATGACAACCAATCCACGTGCGCTTGAGACAGCAGTTGCTGTTTTGGACAACATTACTCCGGAATTACGGGACAATATTCGAGAACGTGGGAAAGAAATGGTCGAGAAACTCAAGGTCTTGCAAGCCAAATATCCAGACCAAGTTCTCGAAGTTCAAGGAACTGGCTTACTCGTTTCTGCTGAATTAAATCCAGAGACGTTGCAAGTTGTCGGATTCGATAAGGTCGAAGTTTGGTGTCGAAAGCATGGCTTGGGAGTTATTCACGGCGGTGTGAACGCTCTACGGTACACACCAAACTTCGCAATCACGTCCAAGGAAGTGGATCTTGTCATCGATATCACTCAACAAGCCATTGAAGCCTTCATTGCGTGAGAAGAATGGTTCGTGTGCGCCTCCATCCAATCGATGGCTCAATTGCGCAGGCATTTATTGAACGCTTACTGATGTTTGAGGTAACACTTTGCTTGGATGAAGAGGGTGCTCAGGAGATTCAAGAACGCTATGCAACCTTGCTTCAGGCAGGAATTGCGGAAGTTGCTGTTTCCAACGATTCTGACATTCAATTCGAATTCTTTTCCGAATTAAACACCATTCAGGTCAATGGCTCATGTTCCATTGGCTTGCATGATGTTCTCCCCGCAGGCAAGAATTCAGGACTTGTCAACGAGAGCTTGAATTCGATTTGGAATGCCATCGAGGATTCCATGGATGGAGAAGCATCCCATTATTGGGTTGCAGAATCCGATGTGGTTGATGCTCTCACTCGCATTGCTTTGCACCAGCCAAAGCTGCCAGAATCCATGGACATTGCAGGGCGCCGTCGATGGTCAACGCAGCAAACACACCACGAATTGCAGATGCTTTACTATCGAACACGTGCAGGTTCAACAGGCCAATTCACTGCATCGCTTCTTGACCAACCCGCATCACCACAGATTTCTGTCGTCCCCATCGATGTAGCACAACAGGGGACCAGACCTTCCTTGGGACCATTGCATAACGTGTTGGTTGAATGCGATGGTCATGGGTGGCAACCAACAAGTCCGCTACGTACAGCGATGATGGTCTATCTTGCTGGAAAACTCAACGATTGAAGATGTCACTTCCAAGCAGTGGAAGGAGAACACTCGCATCGCCTTCAACACATACATTCGGAGCTTCAGGGCGCATCTTGCCCCAGCTGATTGCTTCGCGAAGGCGGGCGCCTGATAGGCTACCATCGTGTTCTGGAGCGGTTGTGACGTAGACAGCAGCATCAAGGCCGCCACGGTATTGATTCCACCATATGACGTGGTGCTTGGAAATGCCACCACCAACCATCAGGGCGTTGGACGTCTCGACGTCCCATGTTAGATCGGACATAACCTGTTCATCGGCTAATGTATCGATATGGAAATCACGATGCTTTTGACGGAACATGAACAACTGTGCTCCAATGGAACCATCGGTAATACCTGGGATACAGACTGGAATTTGGTTCTTCCAAGCCCAGTAAATGAGCGAATCAGGCTTACCGATTCTTTTTCCTAATTCCCATACGAGATGAATTGAGCCAAAACCGATCCATGCATCAGCGCCAGTTTTTCCTGTCTCCTTGAGTCGGTCGTTGTAGATGTCTTCGAGTGCAGGCATAACCACGGCTTCGATGATTTCACCATACGAAGCGTTTGGAACAATCACGTTACCAAGACGCATCAATTCGTGTTCCCCTAGTTCAATGTCATCCAATTCAAAGGCGCCATGATAGTAGTCTTTGTAGGAGCGAGCGATGTCATGGTCCAGTGTTCCGCAAGTTGTTGATACGACATTAAACATCTTCGTCTTGATGGCTTCAATGAAGAAGGAACGAGTTCCAGTTGCACAGAGGCATGCAGGGAAAGAAAGCCAGTTGCAGACCTGACTTACATCACCGTCAACAGCATCGGCTTCTTCCCGCATTTGCAGCAAGATATCACGCGCGGTAGCGAGTTTTGTGGCCGTAAAACCACCTGCCTTGGCCATCTGGTCAAGCAGTGAGGACGAATCGGTCACTTCACTGAAGGCGTAATCTTTGACGGGGACATCGAAGTCATTCGGGTCAATGGCCATGCTCCTTCGCCATCGTTTCACTTCATCAATCTTTCATGGGGAATGGAATCTCAAGATGTTCCAACAAGCGCTCAACAGATCGCAGCGTACCATGAACGGATGGGTGCATGGTATGATCACCAATGCAATAGATTCCATCTTGAATTAACTGCCCTCGCTCTCTCCCTGCGGCGGTCGTTCCTCCATATGGAAGCGCATAATCGACGTACGTCGTTCCAATCAAATCCCAATTTGAGGCAGCCGGTCCAAACCACTTCACCAACTCGCCTTGAATCTGTTTTCGCTCTTGTTCGTCTTCATGCAAACGGGCATCCTGTCCGATGACTGTTGCAACAATCAAGTGTGAATCGGATGCGTGCAAAAGTGTAGGGACATGAACGTGGAGAATTTTGTGCTCACCATTTCCGAATTCAGAATTGAGTAGCAAACGTGCTTGTTTGAGGGGTGAATCCTTGGATTCGAATACGTACGTTGCCGTTTCTTTTCGACGAGCAGGTGATGTGTTTCCTAGCATGGCTTGTGCAACGTGTTGAGGCGTTGCAAGGACAACCATGTCAGCCTTCATTGATGAGCCATCTCCAAGTTTGACTAAATTCCTGGTAACAGAGGCTACCTTAGTGTTGTACATAATTTCAGTTGATTCCAGTCGGTTGAGAATTTGACGAGGTACAGCCTCAATGCCGTGTTTGGGCATGGTCATCATACCATGGGACATGGCTGAAAAGGTGAATGAAGCGAAGGCAGACCGTTCTTTTCGTTCATCGTCTAAGGTAATTCCTGCAAACAAAGGTTGCAGGAAAGAGGATTGAAATGTTTGACTGAAACGCATTGAATCAAAATACGTATCCAGTGGGACAGATGAACCGTCCATAGCTGCCTCAAGGTCATGTTTGCGTGTCTTCAATCGCCAGCGTAGCATTCGCAAGGCATTCCAAATCCCTGCAGAGAGAATGGTTGGAAACAAGGTGGATGGAGCACGCAATGGATCGCCAATGGTCTTGATGGTTCCAGTTGATGGAGTAATCAAATCGGTTGCTGCATCCATTGGTTTGAGTTGAAGTTGTTCGATATCGAGCCAACGATGCAGGCTAGGATAGGCTGTGTGGAGCACGTGAAATCCAACGTCTACGTTGTGCTTTCCTATGGAGGTACATCGCATTCGGCCCCCGGCCTTCTCGGATGCTTCGATGAGCACACAATCATAGCCATGCTTTTCGAGGGCCCATGCTGCAGCGCAACCAGCCAGACCTGCACCGACGATGATCGCTTTCATGTTCTCCCTCAAACAAGGACGTTCGCCATACCACCATCAAGGTGTAGGACTTGTCCTGTCAAGTTGTCAGGAGCATCTGTGAGGAGCCAGTACATGGCCGAGGCAGCCTCTTCCTTCTGGCTGATGCGTTGTGTTGGTATCTTCTGGGAAGCTGCATCACGCATTGCATCACTAGCGAGAATCTTGGAAGCCATTTTGGTATCCGTCAAGCCAGGCGCAACAGCGTTGATTCGAAGGCCACGTCGCGCATAGGTTGCTGCTGCTGAACGAACCATGGCCTCAATGCCCCCCTTTGCCGCAGCTATTGCCTCATGATTCACAAGACCAAGAGACCCCGCAACGCTCGATGTGAAGACCATGCGTCCTTGTCCCTGACGAAGCATTGCCTTTCCACCAATCGATAAGGTGAGGAAGGCAGAGGTGAGGTTGGTTGTGATGACATCCTCAAAGGCATCTTGATTGAGTGCATGTGGAGGTCGAATAACGATTGAACCTACACAGTGAAGGATGCCATTGATGTCACCCTTCTCTTTGGCTTCAGCAACGCATTGTTTGATGTCAGCCTCCTTGGTTGCATCGCCAACAGTCGTTGTATGCCCCAGTGAAAGAAGGTCTTGTGCCTGTTCTTCACTTCGAACAAGTGCGTGGATTGCATGCCCGTTCTCGGTCAGTCGTGCGATAACATCCGTAGCAATGTCACTGTTCCCGCCAATGATAAGGTAGTTCATAACGGGACAAGATTGCATCACCTTTTGAATCGCAGTTTTCAGCCATGAACAAACAGCCTTTGAAAACGAGCGCTAGCGTAGTGATGGCATGAGCGATGATGAATGGCTCCAGTCGATCC
>CATISI010000158.1 GCA_949538025.1 Candidatus Poseidoniaceae archaeon | reverse complement strand
GGTGGCGCACAGGCAGCAACCAAGCCGAGATCGCATAGCCCGGTATTGCGGTGGATTCGAAATCCACTGTCCCTTGGACGCGGGGGTTCAAATCCCTCTCTCGGCGCTCAAATGTAAAACGCATCTGGTTCTTCCATGAGTTCTCGAACATGATCCGTGTTGGCATTTGGAGCCAATTCGTTCAGTTTTGCAAGCAACGCAGATGTCGCATCTTCAGGAAGTCGAAAATCAAGGTTCCAACCATGGGAAAGAAACTTTAGAAGACGAATTGAAGCATGAACGTCTCCACTTGCACCAACCGTCGTTGCCATAGCGCAGACCGAAGACAGTCCATACATTGGTGCGAGAGATGCCACAAGTGCAGACATACCAATCGCACCACCTGAGGGTTGGTCGCGTCGGACATCAACACCACGCTCTTCCAAATTCACACGATGAGGCGAAGACGTTGCAACTGCAAATGCTTCTTTGACATCAGGAGTGGACATCAAGCCTGCTAGAACGATGATTTCTTTGACCCCCGAATCCGAAAGATGTTTCAGCAATTCAATTGTGAAATCGTACTGTTGAAACGATTCGCTTGGTTGACCTCGTCCTGTGATGGTCAGAATTGAGGCGCCTGTCTCGAGATTGATACGTTTGACGAGAAGATGCGGAGGTGCTAGTAAACCATCCTCATCAAGTCGAGCAAGTGGAGTAAGACCGGGATGGATGAAGCGTGCAATTGATACTGCTTCATTTGCTTCATTCAGCAGTTCAACAGCGTTCTTGCCAACATCTCCAACACCAGGCAGAGCAAAGAGAGCAAGGTCCGAATTCTTGAGTCCATCCTCGTCCAATACATCGACCAAGAGTGTCATGAATATCCTACCCTCGCATTGAAGGGTATAATGTTTGAGAACAAACGAAGCCAAAGATGTTCATTCTTCTTCTTGTTGCCCAGCACCACTTCGCATTTCTTCAAGCGAAGGAAGAGTAGGGATGGTTTGGGGCCAGTCAGGAGATTCAACATTGTTGAGTTGCCGTCGAATTTTTGCCCGATGATCTTCAGGAGACCATTTTAATGGTGCAGCAGCTTGTGCTGTTCCACCACATTGGGGACATTTTGTTTCCAAACACCAAGCACCGCAATTAAGGCATTGTTGGAGCAGTTGGCGAGGCATTCTAATCACTCTCGATAGGAATCCGCAGTTCCACCTGCCTCTTCAATCACAGAAACAATGGCTGCAATCGAAGAAGTCCACGTATCTTCCGCAGTCTTGAAATCCGGTGCACGGAGTTCGATTCTGTATTCTGGAGCTCCGTCGTAGTAGCAGTTAACTTCGATTTCTTCTTCCGGAGAGGAAATCTTCTCTGCCGCTACAAGCGCATCTCGAATGGTTTCTACACCGTTACTGGTTTCGACTTTCAAAGTCAGAATCCCACGGATTTCGACAAATGGAGGAATGATGTTCTCTACTGCAAGTTCAATAAGGGGTTGAATCCAATCGCCTTCAAAACCTGCATCAACGATTGATCCCTCATGCATTGCTGCTTCTTCAAAGGCGCCGTATAGCGTTTCAAACACTTGTGTCAATTCAAGTTGAAGCTCTGTAGCAAAATCCATTTCCCACTTTTGAGATTCTGAAAGGACCTTGAATAATTGAAGAGCCCGTTGTTCATTCTTCCATTGTTGCAGACGGTCACGGCGGCGCTCCTCTGAAACCGACTTCAACGAGAGTTTCAGGGAACTGCCGTCGCGTCGGCTTGGCATGACTTTGCAAACCAGACGCTGTCCTTCGCGAACGAACCGACGAATGTTCTTAATCCAACCACTGGCAATTTCACCAATGAAAATGAATCCATCAACGCCTTCGTACTCGTCAAGCGATACGTCAGCCCCGTTTTGTTTAACACTGTGAACTGTAACAATTACGAGTTCGCTCTCTTCAGGGTAGATGAGGTCGGTTTTCGACATGGAGGCTCAGCCTCCTCATTCCATTGTCTCGAGAACGGTACAGCCGACGAGATTCGCTTTTCCGCCAGATGGGTTTGTTAACGTAGCGCCGCAGACATCACAAGAAATGACGGTGGTCGCACGAGAGAAAATTACGGTTTCGTTACCGCAATCTTTGCATGAAACTTTCATAAATTGGCCTACCATTTTATTCACCTCATCGATCTACTAGTTCGAACTTCTTGGCTCGCTTGCATGGTGCGTAGTGAGCCTTTCCAGTCTCAGTACAACGGTAGAGGATGTTGACACGCTTGGTAGGCTTTTCTCGGCCATCCGGCTTTGGACGTGGAAAACCACGGTACCCACGCATCACCTTACGGAAACGTCGCTGACCCCAGCGAAGTTCCGAGGCTCGCTTTTTCTTGACACGCTCGACAGTATGGAGCGTGTGCTTACCAGCAGAAGGACTGTAGCGCTTGATTTGACGTGGCATCTTTACCATGGTCATCACCTGAACAGTTTGGCGACCATCGTCGGGTATTTATTGCTGTCGTAACGTGACTCCACTTCAAATGATGCCTCAAAAAGCAGATTTACAGCCATATTGATAAATCGAGCGGGATGAAAGACACACATGGATAACGAGCTCAAGGTTGGTCTCCTCCTTTGGGCTCCTCTGGGTTTGGTGTTTCTATCCTTCGGGCTTCAATTCCGGAAAGATCCTACAATGCAGAAATTTGGCAAAGTGATTGGCGGCGTTGGGATTCTTCTGTTCAGCGTCTCTTTCCTCACCGTTCCGTCTTCTCCTTCCGCAGCATCCAGTGCTTTGCTCGTCAGCATCCTGCCATCCACAATTCTGATGTTTTTCGGACTGTATATTGCGCTGTTTTCGGGAGATGTCCCTGTTCGAAGATTCTCTCCAAAGTTACGCCCACTCGGTCTGTTGATGTTTGTTGTTGGATTTGCATTGCTCGAAGCCATGCACTGGAGCAGCAGCGATTGGCTTCCATCGACAATGTGGGATGGCGAAACCAATCGGTTCTGGATGATTTTCAAACCCACTTTCCTTCTCGCCATGAGCAGTTTTCTTCTCGCAGGTGGTTATTTGGTAAACCTCATTGGGCAACGCATCAGTCAAACCTCTCAAGTCTTATTTCTTACAGGAGGATTCTCTTTTGTTCTTCTCATCATCGGCGTTCTCGTTGATGGTTCTGAAACGATGTCCGAAGAGTTTCACACATCGGTCTTGTATGCTGCGAGCGATCTACTCGGATTCCTTGCCGGCATCGGTTTGACCATCATCTGCTTCAGCCTTACCATTTGGCAGTTTGAGCGCAGGCGTCCAAGCCTCGACAAACTGCCTCCACCAAATTCTGAACAACTTAAGCAAGCAGCGGATATCATCAAGAACAACCTCGGAGGTGAAGATGATGAGTAATCGTCTAGGGTTGCGAAACCTCATTGTCGCTGGATTACTGTTCCTCCTGCCGCTCATTTCCATGATCGTTTTCGCTAGCAACTCGTCTTACGATGCGGAACGAGGGTTAACCCGATTCCTAAACGCCTTCCTCACGTCGTACACGGTTGCTTCAGTTTTCCTTGTCGTCAACATGTTCCGATATTCCAAGAGTCGAAAGGAGCCAACTGCTCCTTGGATTTCGATGGTTTATGCAGCCGTTCTCGGCATCTTTGTCACACTGATGCTCACAACTCAAGGCGGCTTCTTGATGGAAGAGAATGGTTCTCAGCGAGCACAGATTCTTTACAACATCATTCACTTCATTGTCGCAAGTATGGCCATTCTAATCGCTATTGGCGTCATGATTTTGCTTTCTTTTGTGAACCTTGAGTCCAAAGACGACGATTTTTGATTGAATCCATGGCCATAGGTCATCGTTGACTTCATAAGGAGGAGGTAGGTGGCGATGATATCGAGGTGAGCATATGTCGAAGGGTACACCATCCATGGGTCGTCGTCAAAAGACAACACACATCCGCTGCCGACGCTGTGGACGAAACGCATATCACAAGCAAAAAAGCGTTTGTGCTTCTTGCGGATATGGCAAGACTGCTCGCATGCGCACCTATAGTTGGAACAAGAAATCCCACCGACCCAAGGCCTAAGCAAATTTAGGGGGAAGGAATACAAAGGCGGCGCGACTGTCCGCAACAAAGGGACTCACATGTGCGGCATCATCGGCATCGTTGGACGACTTGGCTCAAACGTGAATCAAGCGCTGTATGATGGTCTCACCGTCCTTCAACATCGTGGACAAGATGCAGCCGGTATCGTCACGGAACAACATGAGAAATTCAATCTCCGCAAAGGGAATGGTTTGGTGTCCGATGTCTTCTACAAGCGACACATGCAAAAGTTGCTTGGCCACATCGGCATTGGACATGTACGATACCCTACTGCTGGATCATCTTCAACAGCCGAGGCCCAACCTTTCTATGTCAATTCACCATATGGCCTAGCACTGGCCCATAATGGTAACCTCACCAACAGCGGTGAAATTGCTCAGCAATTGATTGTGCATCACCGCCGTCACGTCAACACAACCAGTGACTCAGAAGTGCTCTTGAACCATCTTGCTGTCCAGCTGGATGCCACAGGCGATCAAATGAACATCAATGGTGAACCGTTCCTTGACGTTGACAATTTCTTTGATGCAATCAAGAACGTAAATGCGACCGTTCGCGGAGGATATGCCTGTGTAGGTCTTGTCAACGGGTACGGGTTGTTTGCATTTCGCGACCCGCATGGCATTCGACCACTGATTTATGGTAAGCGAGACTATGAAAATGGTACAGAGTGGGTCGTAGCGAGTGAATCTGCAGCCATCACTGCGCTAGGGTTCGAAATAGTCGCTGATGTACAACCTGGAGAAGCCATCTTCATCTCAACTTCAGGCCATTTGTTTACCAAACAGTGTGCAGAAAAGAAAGCCTTCACCCCATGTATTTTCGAACATGTCTACTTCGCTCGCCCAGATTCCACCATCGATGGCATCTCCGTTTACCAAGCCCGACTGAACCAAGGTCGAAGGCTTGCTGAACGTGTCCTCGAGAATTGGCCTGATCATGACATTGATGCTGTAATTCCAGTTCCAGATTCTGGACGAATCTCAGCCATTCAAATGGCAAACACACTCAACGTACCCTATCGGGAGGGATTTGTCAAGAATCGCTATGTCGGACGCACCTTCATTATGCCGGGACAAGAAATGCGAATGAAATCCGTACGAAGAAAACTCAACGCTATACCTCGAGAGTTCGAAGGGAAAAACGTTCTTCTTGTTGATGATTCAATCGTTCGTGGAACAACGAGCGCCCAAATCATCGAAATGGCAAGAGAAGTGGGCGCGAAGAAGGTGTACTTTGCCTCTGCAGCACCACCGGTTCGCCATCCAAACGTCTACGGAATAGACATGCCAGCAGTTGATGAGTTCATTGCGGATGGAAAATCCATTGAAGAAATCAACACCACCATCGGTTCGGACAAACTCTTCTATCAACGCCTTGATGATTTGGAAGAAGTGACTCGCCACAAGGAGACCAACATCGACGGTTTCGACAGCTCTTGCTTCAACGGTAACTATGTCACAGGTGATATCAATCAAGCCTATCTGGACCGATTGCAAGCAGAACGAAATGATGCATCAAAGCAAGAGAAACTTGCTGAGGATGAGCAAGGAATTGATCTGCATAATCATCAATCCTGACTAAAATCAAGCCGATTTGAATCAACTCATTGCCACTTCTGCCAAGTTGTGTTCGAGTAAGCCGTACGATAGTACCAAACGCCTCCATCCTGAGGCCATTCCAACCACTCGTATCCATCATCTTGGACGGCTCCAACAGCATCGATTGGAGGTAAAATTTCACTGGAAGGGTGAGGTTCTGAAGGTGTCTCGATGGAACTTCTGGAATCGCTCATCGCTAATTTTTCCTGAAGGAGTCTCGTACGATCTTCTGAATCAATGGACCCTGCAAGGCCAAAATATGCATCATTGTGGGCAATCTGATACAACTCGCGGGATGAGGAGGCTAAGAGGTCTTCAATGAGGGTGAAGAGTTTCTCACGGGTTTGTTTTTTGATCTCGTTGTTTGTGTAGCGTCCAGTCAAATCGCCTTTCAATTGATTCAATTCCTCCGCAAGTTCTTGTGGATTGTCGAAATATGCCTGAACGATGGATTGTAAGTACGTGAGCTCGTTTCGCTCTTCTTTCGTCAGTTTCGAATTCTTGCGTAAAACTTGTACCCAGCGGAACGCATCAGGAAGCAACGCTGCGGCAGCATTCGTCTGAAGCAGTGTAAACAATGCAAGCAGGACCGCACTAACTCCGAGCGTTGTTGTTACCGTATCACCACCAGAGAAGAAGGAGTCCATTTCAGATGTAGCCTCCTCATTTCCTTCCGATTGTTGAACTTCACATCCAAAGGCATCAACGTTCGTTCCTTCAAGTGTACCTGGACAAGTGTCATCGAGGTCTGAAACACCATCGCCATCCGTATCAATCTCCATGAGTTGGGCATCACTGCAGCCAACCTCTGAAACAGATTGTCCTGAATCTGTTTCAGGACATTCATCAACCGAATCAAGGATGCCATCACCATCAGTATCATCCAAACATCCATCGCTATCGAGATCGAGCTCGGATGCATTCACGTCAGGACATTGGTCGTACACGTCTTCGACTCCATCACCATCGGAATCTGTTTCGACGAGACACCCGCTCTCATCAACGACATCCGTCACTGAACTGTTGGGACACTCATCCATCGTATCGTCAACGCCATCTCCATCCGCATCAGCCGAACGATTACCATCATTTGGAAAGGCATCGGCATTATCGCCAACACCGTCACCATCGGAATCAACACTTTCAGTAGCATCGTTCGGAAAAGCATCGGCGTTGTCACCAACACCGTCACCGTCGGAATCAACACTCTCAGTAGCATCGTTCGGGAATGCATCTGTGTTGTCGCCCAAACCATCACCATCGGAGTCAAATTGCTCAAAGGCATTCATGGGGAACATGTCGGCATTATCGCCAACACCGTCACCATCCGTGTCTTTGGTCTCGGTTGGGTCGTTCGGGAATTCATCTGAATTATCACCAACACCATCTCCGTCAGAATCCAATGTCTCAAAGGCATTCTGCGGGAACGCGTCAGCGTTGTCACCAACGCCATCACCATCTGAATCAGTTGTTTCAGTTGCGTCGTTCGGGAACGCATCAGCATTATCACCAACGCCATCGCCATCGCTGTCCAGCCACTCATTGACATCGTTTGGGAACGCATCCCCACCGTTGCTGTAACCATCGCCATCGTCGTCTGGACAGCCGTTCACATCTTGCGTAGATGTACCTGCAACTTCTTCACAATCATCGTTGGTATTTGAAACACCATCCCCGTCCAAATCATTTTGATCGATGAACTCGAACGTCGAGGACAGTTGATGCTCGATACCTTCGTGGTCAATGAGCGACACGGGGACAGTGCCAGGATTTGCAACTGAGGGTGTCGTAAATCGAATTGTTTCATCGTCAAGAACTTCTGCTGTCACCGAACCAAGTTGGCCGAACTTGACTGTAATCTCATTTGTTACATTCACGCCGGTTGATTTTGTTGCATAGCGGAGTACGCCATTTGTCTCATCGCTGTAGGCGACATGTATCGTGCCTTCGTCATCAATGATGATCGAGTTTGATTCACCTGTACCCTCCGTTGGACTACCGCCGTTCTCGATTGTACTTACCTGCCAGTTCGGCGATGATGGGTTGAGCGTAGCATACTTCAATTTCCAACCGCTCCAGGATCGATAAACAATGTGCGGATCGCCAGCCGCATCGATTGCAATGGAGGGGTTTCGACCAGTATCTCCTGATGAATCGACAACCGTATTTGACCATGCTCCATTCGGCACGCCTACTGAATAACGCAAATCTTTGTTATCTTCATGGCTATCGAAGTGGGCGATGTGGAATCGACCTTGTTGGTCCACGGCCAAGGATGTATCAGAGCCAGGATAGCCCGTGCTGAATCCACCGGAGTCTGGAGCGTAGGGAATCCACGATCCACTTTTATTCGTTGCAAACTTCAACTTCGAGGTGCTGCGGTCGAGGTATGAGATGTATGCCTTATCATTGCCATCGATGAGCAGTGAAGAATCACATCCCTTATTGCCGCCTGATTCAATGACATTGGTTGTCCATGAGGTCCCATCAAACGATGCAAGTCGGAGACCATTGCCGCAGTACTGGTGGTAGCCTGTAAAGGAGATGTGAGGGTGGTTGTTTGAATCCACTGCGATGCCGACTGGGCCTACCTTTGCGCCCGTAGAGACTTGTGTCGACGCCCATGAAGAGCCGTCATAATGCATGTACACTACAAGGCCAGTATTTGTCGAATACGCAGCATGGAGTTCGTCGTTGTCATCAATGACCATCTGCGTACCCCAACAATAACTTCCTTCGCAGTTTTTGATACCAGTGGGTGTCCAAAAAGAACCATCGTAAACACTGTGCGTGAATGCGTAGGTATCACCACTGACATGGAGGATGTGCACATGACCGTTCGAGTCGATTGCCATCGCATTTTCATGCCCCGCATCGGTTCCATAGTCTGCGGTCGTCTTTGTCCACTGATGGTTGATCCCATCATAGGTGACATTTGTGTCGTCAAGGTCTGCAAAGCCACTACCGCTTATTGTAATCACCTGGCCGCCTGTAATCCAACCCGAGCTCGATGAGAGCGATGTTTCGATGGGGCTGGAAGATTGAATACCATCAGCCACATCGCACAATGAGGTGGGATGGTTGACCATTGGAGACATGGCCATTGCAAGAAAAACAATTGTGATAACCCCCACACGCATGTAAAAGGCTCTACCGCGTCATAAAAAATTATTTTGTATCAATCGTGGAACAAACGCATTGAACGATTGACACATGAGCATATAACTGGTGAATGCTTGTGGCAAACATGGTCGAAACGCTTCCAGTGATTGATGCACTTCATCAGAAATCGAGCGTAACTGCGATTGCGTTGCACCCGACATCTGGCCACCTGTTGATTGGGAACACGGATGGTTTGGTTCAATGCGTTGACGTGAGAAGTAAAGATAACGGTGTTTTATCAAAAGTTCATGTCAATTCGAAAATTGTCGCACTCGCTTGGAGCACAAACAAAATTGTCATTTTGGATGAAATGAATGGATTGCATGTTTATTCGATGGATGCTGAGGAAATTTGGACATCCGAATTCGATGCAGGAGGAGCACAATTATGCGTAGGTCAGCAAATCCTTGCACTCGATGGAATAGGCACACTTCGCCAATATACATTGGATGGGCAGGAGTACAGCACGACTCAGAGGGATGTTCGTTCCTTTGCGATGAGCAATGATGCAACACTCTTGGTCCTCGAGAACCAAACCGTTGCCAAAACTGATGATCAACTCAACATTGTCTTCCATAGAATGCAACGGGGCGAGATTGGGGAGGACATCGTTGCTGCTGGAGCAGGCGCAGGCCAAACATGGTTTGTCGCACGAGAAGGACACGCACTCGTCCCAGGGGAAGAAGAGGCTCTCGAGTTGGAAGTTTATTCCAATGAGAATTTGCTTCATCGCCGAGAGTTGAGAGGACGTGTGAAAGCAACTGCAGCGAGTGTGTTGAGCCTGTATTTGGGACTGGACAATGGTGATTTACTCTCATTGAACAATCACGAACTTGAAGACTTGATTTCGTTCGATTATCCAATTCAATCACTGCACCTCAATGAATCAACCCTCATTATTGGGACATGGTTCTACATCTATGGATTCGATATTGAAACCAAGAGCATCATTTGGCAAGTCGAACACAAAGGTATGGTTGAAGGAATTGAGATTGATGATTCGGGTTGTATGGCATTTTTTGGTGATGATCAAAACGACTGGACTGGAGCAGAACCTGTTGGCATATGCGACTTAAATCAAGAACGTATCGAAGTCGATCCAACATTCCTTCAAGGGTGGTTTGAAGAAGAGATGGTCGAAGTTGAAACCAATCCAGAAATTGTCTATAGAAATGTAGATGACTTCACGAATCTCCTTTCGGAAGAAGAGCAACAATCCTACGAGCAAAGCATGCAAGAACTCGTCATTGGCCTTGATTCGCTCACGGCTGCGATGAACGAGGAGATTTCTTCTCAATCAGTCGATGATACTGAGGATGACCTCGACGAATTGCTTCAATTTCTGCATGAAGATGCTGACGAAGTCATTCTTCCAAAAGCAAATGCTGGAGAAAACCAAACCATTCGTTTGCATGATGCTGAAACTGTGATCGTCACATTGGATGGTTCGCAATCTTCAGATCCACAGGACAGAATCCAGTCATGGTCATGGTTGGACGGAACCGGGCGTGAGATTTCGACTGAGGCCAAGGTTCGTGTGAAACTTTCACCTGGTATCCATCAGTTTGAATTGAGAGTTTTCGATTCTGAAGGAGGCATGACCTCGGATTCGCTTCAGATTACGATTGAATCCTCAGGCTCATGAAGGAGAAGTCGTTGGAAGAACCATGGGCGTTCGCACCCCCCTGATTGAGAACTTCTTGGTTGGACCGTTGCAGATGCGATGCTCCGTTGTCACCGATTGTGCGACGGGCGACACCGTCATCATCGATGGTGGTGATGAGCCGCAGCGACTTATCGATTGGATTGAATCATGCTCCGGAACTGGCCCTCATTGGTCAACGCACACGTTGGATGGGACAAAAAGCATTGAACGAAAGGTTGTCGCGCTACTCAACACGCATGCTCATTTTGACCACAGTGGACACATTCCTACATTGAAGCAACACTTTGACGTTGAATGGTATTTGCACCCTGCGGATACGTTCTTGCAAACACTCGCAAAGAAAGCAGCGGTCCGTTACGGTATTTCCTTGCCCGAACCTGCTGTAGCCGATTACGACATTGCAGACGATCAAATCCTCTCGCTTGGCTCCATTGATTTTGAAATTCTACATACACCAGGTCACACACTTGGCGGTTGTTGCCTTCGACTCCTTGTCGAAGGTGATGCAGATCATTTGTTCGTTGGCGATACATTGTTTGCGGGATCAGTTGGTCGAACCGATTTGGAAAACACGGGTGGAGATTTCGACGTTCTATCAAACAGCATTCGAACGAAATTGTGGCCACTCGACCCAGAAACCATCGTACATCCCGGACATGGTCCACTCACAACGATCGGGCATGAAAAAGCAACGAATCCATTCGTTGGCGACGGTGCCGGTGAATCCGGGGTTCACACCTTCGGAAAGTACGCTTAACCAAGCAGGCTGGAGAGAGCATTTTGGAAGACGGGTAGAGCTTCTTCCCATGTTGCAACAATTCCGTAATCTGCATGCTGGAAGATTGGTGCATCAGCATCCTTGTTGATGGCTACAATGTACTTGGAAGAACGCATGCCTGCTAGATGTTGGATAGCTCCTGAAATCCCGACAGCAATGTAGAGGTTTGGGTTGACCGTTTTTCCGGTCTGTCCAACCTGCATTGAGTGAGGAATCTCATCCCATGTGTCGACAGCTGCTCGTGATGCACCAACAGCAGCGCCAATGGTATCTGCGACTGCTTCAAGATGGGAGAAATTGGCTGGTGAGCCCATGCCACGACCTCCAGAAATGATGATGTTGGCTTCGGAAACATCGAGTCGAGCACTTGCTCGCTGCATGACGTCTTGAACTGCCGTCTTCACATCACCGGATGCATCGACAACAGATACAACGTTGGAAGATCCAGATTCAACAGAAGGGAAGACATTCGCTCGGACTGAAACGACTGTGTCAGCGTTAACTGTGACTGTTTGGTTTGCTTTTCCAGAGTAAATTGGAGAAGTCAAGTTGTTTCCGTCTACAGACACAACGTCTTGGACAACAGAAAGGCCACGTCGTGCTGCAAGACGAGAGGCTACGTCTTTGCTTCGGGCAGTTGCAAGGAAAAGAACGGTCCCTGCTGGCATTGCGCTGTCGAGTGCGCTTGCCCATCCACTGCTGTCATTTCCTGCGAACACATCGGATTTAACAGCGATGACCTTTGAGACGCCATCGTAGCCTGTGACGGCATCTGCCACCGAAGCATCCGTGCACGGAACGACGATTGTGACGTCTCCACCCATTGCTTGTGCAGCAGAGACAAGTTCTGCAGTCGATGCATTGACGGTTCCTTTTGTTAGTTCTGCAATTACAATTTTATTTGTCATCTTTTTCACCTCATAGTACATTGGCTTCATCACGAAGCAGTTGAACAACTTCAGAGGCGCTTGATCCGCCTTCGAAGGTCTTACCAGCAGGTTTCGCTGCAGGCATGGAATGACTTGCTACAACAACCGTCGATTCAGGAGCACTCGCAGTTGTGAGTTCAACTTGTGCTTTCTTCGCCATCATGATACCTTTGACGTTGGCCTTCCGTGGCTTGAAATCACCCTTGTCACAGGATATGACGGCTGGGAGGGGAACGCTGACCTTCGCAACACCTGCTTCAACAGGCATGGAAACGGTCACTGCATCCCCAAATTCGGCACCAATGACATTGGATGCATTTGCCCATCCGAGGCGCTCAGCAAGACCTGGTCCAGTTGATCCAGCGCCAGTATCTGCAGCTGACTTGCCACAGTACACAGCAGTGCCACCAAGCGATTGAATGGTTTCTTTAAGTACGGTTTGAAGTGCGTTCGAGTCGAGTTCTGACCATGAATCGTCCCAAACTCGAACGATGTTATCGACACCCATTGCTTTGGCATCCTTGAGAATCTTCTCAGTGCCTGCAGCACCAACCGTAAGCGCCGTGACAGTACCGCCGGTTGCTTCTTTGTGGCGAAGCGCTACTTCGATGGCAAATCCATCGTATGGACTCATTTCCATCTTGACTGTAGAAAGGTCGACACGACCTCCCTGCACAGCGATTTTTGCATTCGTATCTGGAACTTGCTTAACCAAAACAATGATTGTGGACATCTCTATCATAACTCCCAGCAGGATTCGATTCATGAAGATTGGCTTTCAGCCACCATGGATTCCCTCTCTGAATTGAATGAAAAAGGGAACCTTTACAGGCCGTCTTGGGACACTGGGTATTCCATGTCCGAAGAACGTCATATACCAGGCCCACCAAGCGAACTTGCAGACACTCTGAACCACTGGAGAGAGCTCTTCCAGCG
>CATISI010000157.1 GCA_949538025.1 Candidatus Poseidoniaceae archaeon | reverse complement strand
GATGTTGAGGAAGAATAGAGGATTAATCAATCGCTGAAGGCATCAATCGCTGCGACGACTTCGGAATCGTCCATCAACCTTCGTTGTGACTTAGCTACATCGAAGAGATGAGCTACAAGTTCATCCGTTACCTCATAATTTCGTTGTTGAAGCCACCAGATGATGTTTGAGCGTCCAGCCATGTGACCGATTCTAATGACTTGTTCGAGGCCAAATTCGCCTGCAGGAACACCTGAATATACACGATCGGCAAGCCAGTGATCACCTTTCTTCATGGCTTTGATAACGGCAGAGGCGTGAACACCAGTGCCAGTTTCAAAGGCATCTTGTCCAAAGACGGGGTAGTTGCGAGGAAGAGGAACCTCGGTGAATTCGTGTGCTTTTTGCATGTATTCGCCAAGAACAGTAAGATCGTTATCGATGGCCCCCATCAATTTGAGGTTCACGAGTGTCTGATCGAGAGGTGCATTTCCTGCTCGCTCACCAAGACCAAGTGCGGTTCCGTGAACGACATCTGCACCTGCTTCAACCGCTGCGATATTGTTGGCAACACCCAAACCACGGTCTTGGTGACCATGCCAGTTGACTTCTATATCGCGACGGTCGTATCCACCGTCTTTAATGACCTCCTCATCAATGAAGTTAAGCAATTTCTTAACACCGTTTGGAGTCACGTGGCCGCAAGTATCGCAAACACAAATCCGACGGACGCCAAGTTCCATGGCTCGCTGATAGATTTTCTTGATGTCTTCAGGATTCGAACGCGTGGTATCCTCTGTCACAAACATGACAGGAACGTCGTTTTCAACAGCAAAAGAGACCGCCTTTTCCATGGTCGACAAGAGCTTGTCCATGGTCCATCCTTCTGCATATTGCCGAATCGGGCTCGTTCCAAGGAACGCTGAGGCTTGAATTGGAATGCCGTGCTTTTCTTGCAATTTGACGAGAGGTTCGATGTCTTGCATCAGTGTTCGAACTGCAGCACCTGGGCGGATTTGGTAATCGTTCTCCGTAATGTGCGTAAGCATGGCATCGATGTGTTCGACGTGGAATGGTCCTGCACCTGGGAGTCCGAGATCGACCTTCTGAATACCAAGTTTCTCCATATAATCGAGCAACTGAATTTTCTGTTCAATGGTTGGATTGCGAGCAGATGGGCTCTGAAGACCATCACGCAAGGTTTCATCATCGAACCAAACACCATGCGGATGGTTGTTTGGATTTCTGTTTAACTCGTATTCAATCGTGTTCCAATCGTAAATCAATGAACGCTCATCCATAACAATTCACCTGCAAGGAAAACCCCCGCTCATACAAACCAGTCATGAATCATGTTTGAACTCGTCGATAAGACCGTGTCATTCTTCTTCGAAGTCTGCGTCGGATTTTGCTGCTTGTGCAGCCTCAAACTCCTCTCGAGAGACAACACCGTCACCGTCGGTATCCATTGCATCAAATTCATCCTCTTCAATCAATTCCGCAGGCAAACGAGCAGTGAAGATGATTTCATCATCATGCGAGGACTTATCCTTCGAACGAAGTTCCATAATTCGAGTACCCTTGGTCGATTTTCCAGATGTTTCCTTCGTTTGATCAACGGCTAGTCGAATCATCATACCTTTCTTAGTCAAGACGAACAAATTATCTTTCAAATCAGGAATACGTCGAACACTCACAAGTTCGTCTGAAAATTCTTCATCCAATTTCATGGTTCGCACACCCTTTGCACCAGGATTGGTCGAGCGATAACCATCTGTCATCATTTTCAGATTACCGTCATCATCGAAGCGTTCGTTCCCGTCTCGATCGAGATCGGGCACGCGGTCGGCCGTTCCGAGTCGACTACGCTTCGCCATTCCAAATTTGGAGATGGTAAGGATTTGCGAATCGGCATCGCTCATAGCGAGCATACCTGCAACAAATCCTCCACCTGATCCTTTTCGGTCAGCGACCTTGATTCCATACACACCACCGGAAACACGACCAGAGGTCCGGATAGCATCGCACTTGAAACGGCTGGCATATCCCGTTGTTGAAATCATCACAACATCGTCACTGTCAATGCTTTGCTGGACATTCACCAAGGAATCGTTCTCAAGTTTGAATCGAAGTGCATACTTTCCGTTTCGATTGATTCGGACATATTCATGGAGATCGGTCTTCTTGATGAGGCCTAACTTGGTTGCGAAAAGCAAGAAATACCCCGATGGAGGTCGCTTTTCGCCCTCCTCAAGTTTAATCTTCAAGCATTTTTCAGTCACTTCATCGACAAGCTCCTTTGAAATTGGCAGAATACTGACGATGTTCTCTTCGTCTTGCAAGTTCTCAAGTAGATTACGGATGTGCGTCCCTCGACTTTGTCGGCTTCCTTGCGGAATTTCCCAAGCCTTGAGACCGTACACACGACCAAGGTCAGTGAAAATCAACAACCTGTCCTTACTAAAACACGTGATGATGGACTGTGGAGAATCCTCATCTTTCGTTGCAACTCCCTTGAGACCTTTACCACCTCGGTTTTGGATTCTGAATGTCTCAACAGGTACATGACGAATGTAGTTGTCGTCCGTGAGCGTAATGGCAATTGCGCGCTCTTCAATCAGGTCCTCGCGATCCATGGACAGAGGCATCTTGTTGATCTCAGAACGTCGCTCATCACCATGCCGTTCAACCATCACATCGAGTTCTTCAGTGAGGATGTTTAACCGACGAACTCGGGAAGCAATGATGTCCCTCAAGTCAGCGATTTTGATTTTCAGTTCATCGTAATCGTTCTGCACCTTTTCGACATCGAGCCGGCTCAATTGATACAGACGTCGCTCAGCGATGGCCTTGGACTGTGGCTCTGTGAAATCAAACGCGGCGATACCAGGCATAACCTCCGTTCCTTGAAGGATGTTCTCGAATTGCTCTCGGCTTGAACTGGCTTTACCTACGGCGATGACATCATCAATGCGGTCTTGTGCCTTGACAAGCCCCTCCAAAATGTGGGCTCGTGCCTCGGCTTTCTCCAATTCGAACTTAGCACGTCGTTCGATGACGGATTCTCGATGCTCGACGTAGGTGTGAAGCATTGTAGGCAAGGTCAGCAAAACAGGGCGACCATCGAGAATACCCATCATATTGGCTGAATATGATTCTTGGAGACGACTCGACTTGAACAATTGGTTCAGGACAGCGTGAGGATCTGCGTTGTTTTTGACTTCAATGACGACACGAATTCCTTCCTTCGATGATTCATCACGAATGTCACGTATGCCGATAATGGATCCCTTTGAAACCAAATCTGCGATATGGACGAGCATGTCCGATTTCTTCACTTGGTATGGAATTTCATGAACTATGATGCGCTTTCCGCTTGAATCATCGATGACATCGCACCGAGAACGAACGTGGAATCGCCCCTTACCGGTCGTGTACATGTCGATAATTCCATCAATTCCGTGAATGGTGGCACCCGTTGGGAAGTCTGGACCTTTGATGTGCTCCATATACTCTTCAAGCGTAACAAGCGGCTTTCCTGTGTTTTCTTCACCCTCTTCGAGGATGCGTTGAACGTGGAGATTGATGGCACCCGCGACCTCTGTCAAGTTGTGAGGGGGAATACGTGTGGCCATACCAACCGCAATACCGTCTGAACCATTCAACAGAAGATTTGGCAATCGTGCAGGGAGGACTGTAGGTTCCATCTCGGAGTCATCGAAATTCGGCTGGAAGTCAACGGTCTTCTTCTCGATATCTTCGAGCATGTGCTTGGAGATTCTGTCGAGTCGACTCTCTGTATATCGCATAGCTGCAGGAGGATCTCCATCGATTGAACCGAAGTTCCCTTGCCCATCAACCAGTGGATATCGAAGCGAGAATTCTTGGGCCATTCGCACCATTGTATCGTAAATCGATTGATCGCCGTGAGGATGATACTTACCCATAACTTCACCAACAGAACGTGCTGATTTGCTGAACTTTTTGTCTGCAGTGTGTCCACCTTCATGCATACCGTAAAGCACACGTCGGTGAACTGGTTTGAGCCCATCGCGAGCATCCGGCAAAGCCCGGCCAATGATGACCGACATAGCGTAATTGATGTACGATGTCTTCATTTCATCGTTGAGTGAACGATTCAAGACTGTACCTGTTTCAACAGCGTCTCCACTTTCGTTTGTTTCTTCTTCAGATGTCAAGGTTGGTCACCTCCTTTGCGTGGCGCTCGATAAACGCCCGCCGGTCTGGAACATCTTCGCCCATGAGGATTTCGAACATACGATCGCTTTCCTCTGCATCCTTGACAGTGACCTTGAGCATAGTCCTCGTTTCAGGATTCATGGTTGTCTCCCACAGTTGTTCTGGATTCATTTCACCAAGACCCTTGTAGCGCTGAACACCAATCTTTGCATTCGGATTGTCGCCGCGAAGTTCATCAATTATGGCATCACGCTCTTCATCGGTAAAGGCGTATTTGCTGACCCTGCCCTTCGTGAGTTGGAACAATGGGGGTTGCGCGATGTAGACGTGTCCTTGATCAATTGCAGGACGCATGAAACGCCACAAGAACGTCAACATCAATGTACGAATGTGTGCGCCGTCAACGTCAGCGTCTGTCATGATGATGATTTTGCTGTAACGCAACTTCTCAGGGTTAAAACTGCCTTCATCTTCGCTGTTGTTACCTACGCCTGCTCCGAGAGCGCGAATCATCGTTTGAATTTCTTGATTTTGGAACACCTTCGCAGCATTGTGCTTTTGCCGCTCGACATTCAGAATCTTTCCACGTAGCGGCAAGATGGCTTGTATGCGTCGATCTCGCCCAGTCTTTGCTGAACCGCCCGCAGAATCACCTTCCACGAGGTAGACTTCGCACTCGCTCGGGTCTCTCGATTGGCAATCGGCAAGTTTTCCAGGCAGGCCACCGCCTTCGAGAACACCTTTTCTGCGTGTTAAATCTCGTGCTTTTCGGGCTGCTTCTCGTGCTTTTGAGGCAAGAAGTGCTTTTTCAACAATCTGTTTTGCAACAGCAGGATTCTCCTCGAAAAATTCTCCGAGCTTGTCATAGACAATGGTTTGAACAATCCCCGTGACTTCACTGCTCACGAGCTTGTCCTTCGTTTGTGAGGAGAACGAGGGGTCAGGGTGCTTCACACTAACGACCGCTGCGAGGCCTTCACGTACATCGTCTCCAGAGAGGGAATCGCCCTTCAGAAGATTCTTCTTTTTTGCATAGGCGTTGACAGAGCTAGTCAGCGCAGTCCTTAGACCAGACATGTGTGTACCGCCGTCTTTGTTTCGAATGATATTGGTGTAACAGCGAATCGATTCGCTGAATGCGTCCGACCATTGCAGGGCGACTTCGACCTCCACAGGGCCTTTTTCGATTTTTTTGTCTCCTGAGATTGTGATGACATCGGCATGTAAGACTTCCCTTCGTTCGTTGAGTTGACCAACGTATTCAGCAAGACCGCCTTCGTAAAGGTGCTCGGCATAGTGAGGCTCTTCGCCCCGATTGTCGTGGATTGTGATTTTGAGACCTGCATTGAGGAAGGCCGTTTCGCTCACACGGGTCTCGATTTCTTCGAGGTTGAACTCGGTCACATTGGTGAAGATCGACAAATCCGGCTTGAATGAGATGTGCGTCCCCGTATCGCTGCACGTACCAATTTTTGCTAAATCGTCAACTGGAACGCCCGCTTCGTACCTCTGGAAGTAAACAACGCCGTCGCGATGGATCGTCATCTCCATCCATTCCGATACGGCGTTTACAGCGGAAACACCAACGCCGTGTAGGCCACCAGATACCTTGTAGGAACTGTTGTCGAACTTTCCGCCTGCGTGCAGCTTCGTCATGATGACTTCCGCTGCTGAAATGCCATATTCGTCGTGGATACCGACTGGAATACCTCGCCCATAATCGCGAACGGAGAGTGAATGGTCGTCGTTCAGTACGATGTCGATTTGTTTCGTGTGGCCTGCGAGATGCTCGTCAACAGAGTTGTCGACAACTTCCCAAATGCAGTGGTGCAAAGCAGAGCCATCGTGAGGGTCGCCGAGGTACATTCCGGGCCTTTTTCGAACAGCTTCAAGTCCTTCGAGAACCTGAATGCTTCCTGCATCATAATCTTCCGCCATAATTTCATCAAATCCAGTCAAAATTCCGTCGCTGTCGGCCGATTTGCGTCGAGTCGCTTACGCCTTCCCTCTAACTGTTAAACATGCCCGACGAGGGTATGTAAAGATACCCCTCAAGCAGTCTTCCGTAAAGCGTTTTTTGCACTCTAAGCACCCCCCCAAAATCTGTAATATGAATGTTCAATTCCATCGTACACCATCCGTGAGCGTTAAGAAGAAGACGAAGGTGGGTTGAATTATGCCAGAACCGACCATTTGTGTAGCACTCGACTCAACCAGCGTTGATGACATGGTCGATGAGGCCGCTCGTG
>CATISI010000156.1 GCA_949538025.1 Candidatus Poseidoniaceae archaeon | reverse complement strand
GTCTCGGTGCATCATGGCGATAATTCGGGTATTGACGCTGGTAGTCCTTTTTTTGGGGTTTCTCAGGCATTTGAAATAATCGTTGAAGCCATCCCTGAAAACCTGCAGAGAATCGATCCAGAATACCAACCTCCAAACTCAAGAGAGATTGGTGAATCGACAATACTGTGTCTTAAGACAATAGCAGCAAGTGACGTTGTCATTGAATGGCGGGAACCCTCTGGGGCTTCATATCAAGTTGAGACCACACAAAACAACGAATGTTGGAATGCAGTGTTGCCGCCTGCACTGTCGGCATCCACTATTGAATGGCGCGCCATCCTTGACGGTGAAGGGCCACAGCAGACGACGCCATGGTTTTCGCTAACGAGTACTGAACCCACATGGGAAGCAGATGAAACTGCCTTGTTGCTTCAATCGATTGCTCATTTCGTGCTTTTCTTTGGGGTAGTGCTCTTGGTACGGAAACCGAAACGAAGCGAGGATGAATTCAAGGATTACATGGAGGAGTCGCTTTGATTGAATCTGCTACGTTTCACGTCATAACAACAGAATTAGTTGTGGGGTCGTTCGCACTTGCAGGTCTGTGCTTTGTCTTACATTCTCTTAAATCAATCCAAAACAAAGAAAGTCAATTCGTGACTATGATGGATTCAACAGCACACATGGCCTTACTGTTTGGCCTTCTTGCCCTACCGTTTGCCATCGCCTCCGGTATCAACTCCTCGCCAAGTGGAGCTCATACATCGCCACTTCTTGCCAACAAAATGCTCCTCTCAACTGCTGGTGGTGGCTTAGCGCTTGGGGTTTTATTTACGCGATGGAGAATAGGAAGTGCTGACTCAACTCGACATCTTCACAACGCATTTGGCTCCATTTCCACAGGCTGCATGCTCCTTACTGCATCACTTGGAGGGACCTATACAAGAGCAGATTCACTGACAGAGTTTTTGCCATTTGTCAAGGAGACGACCCTTTTGCTCCCAGCATGGATGAGCATCTTCGTGATACTCATCATTCTTGCAGCACTCATTGTTCGGCAGACATCAACCATAAAGCATGGATGATGGTGAAGGCGCCTCTGACGGTGCTGCTTGGCTAAGAAGCGATTTTAGTTGCTCCTCAAGCAATTGCGCTTCTTCAAGCAATGGCTGATCGTCAAGATGTGTTGTCGGCAAGATAGCGTTGAGCTTCTTGACCAAGGCAGCAGCAGCTCGCGCATCAGGGAATCGCGGATCTGCTTCAACCATGACGCTCATGACGTCAATCGCTCTCCTACGAGCTTCACTTAGCAAGACACCATTCATGCCTCGAATCACACCGCCAGTTAATAGAGGTACATCCATGTCTTTGAGCAAATCACAGACGGTGTCAGTTGCCCCGATGCCGAGCAAATCGATTCCATCTGTGTCTTCATAATCAACTGTCGGCTCTTCAATCCCTGAATTCCCACCAAGACCTTCTTTCGAAAAGGCATCAACCAAAATGCCCATACGAATTTTTGAACCCTTTGACCAATCATAGAGAGCCCAGACAATGTCATGAACAAGTGGGCTTGGAATAACAAGCTCACTCATGAGGAGAATTATTTTGTCACATCCATCGATGCTACACTCTGGCTTTCCAGCATAGGCGCGGATAATGGGCATGGGCTTTCCGTCGGTTACCAGTGTCAACGGAGGCAGACGCGGATCGACCACACCCCCCACAAACTCAAGTTCCAAATTGTCAATCAAATAATGTCCAACCACACTTGAGACCATGCCTACACTTGGGAAACACGTGATGACAAGTGCTCCTTCGGTTACGACGTCAGCTCGAATCTTAACCAGAGTTCCTTCCATAATCCGAACTTACCAAGGAGGCATTCAACACTTTCGCCTTCAAGCGTAGGTTTCATGTCCTTCGAAGAGAGGGATTGTACATGGTCGAAGAACGAAAGCACAGCCTCTCGCCTTCGGCGTGGAACCGATACGAAACCTGTCCACGAATGTATTGGCTCAGTCGTCAAGGACTACCGAAAAAGACGGGTATGGCTGCATCTCTAGGAACAGCCGTTCATGCTTCCATCGAAGATTTGCTGCAAATCGATCTTTCTGGGCGAGAACCTGCAGAATCCAACTGGCTACTGCAAGAAGGAGACAAAGTTCTGCGAAAACGTTGGGAAGAGGAAAAGCAGCTCTTTCATGAGACACCAAGACATCCAAATTGGAAAGAAGAGAAGTATTCTGCGGCTCAAAAACAGCAGAAAGGAGCCATCAATATGCTTCTTGATCACGTTGGAATACAAGGTCTGGCACATGAACGAGTGACTGTGGCTTTGTGGAAGAAAATTCAATCCTTGGTCATAGCAGTTGAAGGAGAATTGGTTACAAAGGACGGCCAATTGATGGGGCGGCTCGATCTCTTGCTGGCAAACGTTGACGACACAGGCAATCTCACCGGATGGTTGGTTGCCGATTTGAAGACTGGAAAACCACCGCAAGGAAAACTCAAACCAGAGGTGAATCGCCAACTCCGCATGTATCGAGATATTCTGCTTTCAAACAACGAAAAAGCACCGCCGGTCCAGGCTCAAGGCTGGTATACGGATACATCATCAAAATGGGATGCTGTCGGAGAGAATGTGCTCGTGGCTGCATATGAGGCATGGGAAGCAACACAGCCATCGGATACTCCTCTTGACCCAACACCAGGCCAATCTTCCTGTGGAGGTTTTTGCGATTGGAAAGCATGGTGCCCTCATTGGTGGACATGGCGGCATGGAAACAAGTCCTTGCACAAAGGCGACTTCGCTGATGGCGTTGTTCTCATCCACCAGTACGACGAGGGACGTTCCACGGCAACTGTTGAACAATGTGTGCCGAGAAATGAATTGGGCGATATCGAGCCAACAGGAGACATGAGAACCGTGCGATTTGATGGTCGTGGTAAGGAATCTCTCGAAGCACTTCTCGATGCGGGTCATCAAGGTCCTCTGTTCTTAGGAAGCGCAATGATGAACCGAGATGTTTGGCGTGTTGGTCCGTGGTGCGATGTTTTACCGTGGAATCCTATTCCTGATTCAGGTAGAGCTTGATTTCATTGACAGCGTCTGCATCTTCGATTCCATTGGGCGACAACAACCATTGCAGATAGCGTGGATCGAGTGAATTCAATTCTTCGAGATGGCGACCGCGATGCCTCCCAACGGCGAGGACCATGTGTGCACCATCCCGACGAACCATGCCGTTTGGATCAACAAGTTCCAAGTCATCGAGTTGTGGTCCTAAGTCTGACTGAACTTTTGCAGTCGAACCGGTTGCACACCATTGTTCAACTTCCTTCAGGGATTTGCGAAAGTAGCTCGGGTGGTCAAGACCGAGTTTCCAAAGCAGCAAAAGCGAGGCTGCGGCATCGGCCGAAGCGGTGTGCGCGTTCTCAAGTGAGATACCGTGTCGATTGCATTGCGCACCAAGACGATGAGGACGTGGCAATTTCAATCGACGAACCATTTCAAGCGTATCGAGAACGGCTTTTGGTTCTGGAGGCAATGCACCGATTCGGAGATACTCGTTTCGTAGCATTGGAAGGTCGAATTGGCGTACATTGTGGCCTATAAGGACGCATCCATCAATCAATTCTGACACACGGTCAGCAATTTCTGCAAAATCAGGTTGGCCTCGTACATCAGCATCTGAAATTCCGTGGATGCGTTGAGATTCGTATGGAATCGATCGTCTCGGGTTGACCAATTGGTCATACGAAACTTCAGTACCATCGCTGTTTGAACCGATTAATGCCAACTGGACAATTCGGTCTCTGGATGTGCTTACACCCGTCGTCTCCAAATCGAAAGCGAGGACACGTTCGCCTTCGAGTAGTTCCATATACGAATGGAGTCACCTGCAATTGAAGAACTATCGCTTGAACCATGCTGTTCCAAATGAAAGCGACAACTGGATTAAAGAGCAGCTGCCATTACACAGGAGCATGGGTTTCTTCAAGCGCTTTTTCGGAAAGAAAAGGGATGAATCGTCCGATGAAGCCAGCAACGCTGCAGAGCAGGACATACAATCGAAGTTGAAAGCCCAATATCACCGAGATATCGATGAAGATGTATCTTCTTTGGAATCCATTCTCGATGATAGTGAAGATCAGCCAGAGGAGTCGGTCGTTCTACCCGCTCCCGACTATGATGAGCCAAATGTGACGGTGGACGATGTCCTCGTTGAATCAGAGATGGAAAGTTTCAGTGAAAAGAATACGATAGAGCATGCATCGGTTGAAGGTATTGGGAATCATCTTGAATCAGCAACGGTCGTGGGGGATGTTTCATCCGAGGTTTCGTTCGAATAATTCATGTTTGAATTCGTTGAATAATGTCCAGAACAACAACATGGTTAGATATAGGACTTGATTAAGGAGGATATATGCAAGAGAAATCCATGCAACTTCGTGGTTTGTTTCTCATTGCGATGATGGTATCAATTTCTTTCGCAGGGTGCCTCGGAGCGCTCGACACAACCGTCCAACCCAGGGCCTCACTCGAGGCATATCCGCTCCTAATTCAAGAAGGAGAAATGGTCACGTTCGATGCTCGAGATTCTGATGCAATCGAAGGCATCATCACGGCCTACCGATGGGATTTCGGAGATGGTGAAAAATCCGAAACCGTTACTGGCTTTACTTCCCACATTTACGATGTGTTCGGAGCATACACGGTCTCACTTGAGGTTGAAAATGACCAAGGAGGGACCGATGAAGCCATAACCATCATCATCGTTAACGGTGTTCCGATGATTGATTTGACATTCCCCGAGAATCCGCGTGCTGGCGATGCTGTTCTCCTCGATGCTTCGGGATCAACCGATCCGGAATCCGCTGAACTTGCTTTCAGTTGGGATTTGGATTGGGGTGTCGATTCAGACGGCGACGGAGATGGTCGAAACGATGTTGACTCGACGGAGCCACAAACCCTCCTTCCAACCAATACAAGCGGCATTTATGTCGGCTCCCTGACCATCGATGATGGCCAAGGGGGCGTCGTTACCGAAGTCTTCGAAGTCAATGTGAGTGCGCGACAATTCAACATCGAATGGAAAGAGAAAGTCATTCAGCAATCTTGGTCCGATTACTTGGACGAAGGAGAGGAATGGACGGAAGAAATCCTTCCGGGCCAGCAAGGGCGTATTCTTTCCTTCGAAGCCGTTCTTGAGCTTGAAAACGATGTGATTCAACCATACGATAACTTCTCGCTCATCATTTCCATTCCAAGCGATGGATTCAACGAAGAAGCCGAAACCGAAGGCGGTAACATCACTCAGTCTGAAAACGCCAAGGCAACGATTACAGCGAACGATCTGAATTCTCGAGGTCTTGACGAGGTTATTGAAGCCGACTCGCAAGAAATGGTCGTGCAAATGCTTCTTAATCGGGCAGGACAGAACTTCGGCCAAAGCCCTTGGGCATTGTTTGTCCGAGCCTTGCAAACAAATCCAGATTCGACCATTGACATTCTGCCCGACCCCGATCCCGGCAACGACTGGACACTTACGTTGCGTATTGTCGTTCATGAACCTGTTATCACAGAAATCGCATTTGAGTAGAACCCAACGAAAAGGGTTTGAATGGCCGATGATTGGGAGGATTGAGTGGCATGGTTGAATCTGTTGAAATCAGTCGAGTCAATATCCGAGACACCCTCTCTCTTGACCTTTCAGTTTGGATGAATCATCCAGATGACATGGACTTCCGACCATCGCTTTCATGCAAGGACAAGACGTTCACAATTTCCTCGATCACATCTGGAGAAGCACTTGCAAGTGTGGAATTGGATGATGAACAAATGCAGGCGCTCGAAGCGTCACTTACTGCCGAACTTCGTGTCAAATTCCAAGTTCACGGTATGCATGGTCGCTTGAACAAGATTGCTCCAATCATTGCTGATGGGAAAGCCAAGAAACTGGCGACGGCCAATTGGAAGACCATTCAACAGGTCACAATGGAATAGGGAATTCCCCCATTTGTTTGATAAGCGTAAATGCAAAGATTTGCGTTTATGTCTCCAAGAAGACTGGGCAAAGGCTCCCAGAAAAAGGCACGCTTTGAGCGTTTGAAAGAAGAAATTATGCGCTTTGTGACAGCGAATCCAGGGTGTTCAGCCCAATCCATAGTCGCAAATCTGTCCCATGATCGAACGATGCGAAACCATGGATTAACTCCACGAAAAGTTGGCTTTTTCATTCCGAGGCACCTTGCAGATCAATTGACATGGTGGCAAGATCATCGCGCAGGCCGCAGAGTATATGGCTGTCTTGAAGTTGATGAAACCGATTGATGTATCTCATAATGCAGGCCCGTAGTTTAAAGCCTAGAAGACTCAGTTCCAGTCATGAACTACGATTCAATGACCTTGCTTGATTTGAAAAAACTGTGCAAAGAACGTGGCTTGAAAGTCGGCGGAAGAAAAGATGAGGTCGTCATTCGACTCATGGAATACGATGAGGCTCTAACAGGTGGCGTCGCTCCCGCATCAACAGCGATTCCTCAAGTCATTCCAATGCATACTGCAGGTGGAATGGCTGTTACTCCTCAAGGAACACAATTCGTTATTGTCGGAAACAACAGCAATTCAGGCCTCGCTTCTACGATGGGTACACTCATCCTCATCTATGGTATTTTCAGAATCGGTGTCGTCTTCTTCTTGGGAATGTTCTGGGATGACTTCATGAATCAATACGTGATTGAATCCATTTTGGCTTTCCTTATTGGAACGAGTTACGTATTCGGTGGAATGATGATCCTTGCTGGATATCGCAACGGTGTCTATCTCGTGCTCGGAACATTGGTCTTTTCCGGATTGTTATCGTTTGTATACAACGATGAGTGGAGTCCACTCTCGATAGGATTGGATGGTTTTACCGCCCCAGCATATACCTTTTTCTGCTCAGCATTTTGTATGATTCTTACAGCTCTACCACTCCTGGTTGCTCCATCGGAACTCAAGAATGGATGGCCAGAAGGTATTCAGCGAATTATAGACAATACGTCCAAGCCCGCGAAGGATTCTGGAAAGAAGAAACTCAGCTGTTCCAACTGCAAACAATCGCTCCGAGTTCCAAAAGGATTCTCTGGAAAGGTACGATGTCCAAGTTGTGAAGCCGTAATTGAGGTTTGAGTAATCACTCAGTTGCAATCTGCTCAAATCAGACGGAAACACGTTCTGCCATCTCCCGTCTTGTCTCTTCAGGATCGATGAACATGGCGCCCAGAATGACAACCGTTTCAAGCAGTGCTGCAATGTAAAACAGGGTAGAGTAATCAAACCGTGCAGCGAGTGGCGCTGTTAACTGATAGCCAATGATAGCCGAGAGATTCATCATTGCCATGTATCCTGTAAATTGCGTACCTCCAACCTCGGTCCACGTAATGCGCATCATGAGTGAATAGATGTTGATGGAGACCATGGCCCAAACAAAGGTCTGCAAACCCCACACAGTCATCATGAACAATCCATTGCTCCACAACGACTCGTTCATGCCCCAGAACGTTGTGATAAGAGCCGTGGAGAAAGCAGCATAGATGATAATTGCCTTCCCACCAAACTGCTTTCCTAACTGACCTCCAACCATGTAACCGAGCATGGTAACAATGAGAATCACGCCTCCTTTTGTTGCATTGAATTGCTCTTCAGTCCAGCCGAGTTCACGAACGAACAAGAGCGGTAAGATTGGAATCAAAAAGTACGACAGGGAAATAATGAGGCTAAGCAGAACGCCCAGTTGAGCGGATTGGAATGAAAATGCAATCTTGATGTTGTTGAAAATCTCCTTGAAATTCTTCTGCTCAATGGTTTGTTCTTCAACATCTGACTTTGTTGATTTACTCCATGGATACAGCTTCTCACCAGGTCGCTCAGTCATGAACAACGGCACGAGCATGATGACGACAAGGATGGGGATTTGCAGGACAATGGCTCCCTTGATGCCAACGAATCCGATGATGGTACCAAGACCTGCTCCACCAATGATTCCACCAACGGCCTTTGACGTGAACATGTAACTGTTGACCTTTTCAAATTCATGCGGTTCCAAGACATCAACTGCAAGCGCGTCGGTACTAACATCTTGCAGTGCTGTGAAGATGTTGTACACCAGAAACATCACACCGACAATGGTGACGTTGGAGGACATGTTAGGAATGAGGAGCATCGAGCTCAGAACAACAATCATACCACTTTGAGCAATCAAAATCCATGGCCTACGTTTGCCCATTTCTGGGAACTGGAAGCGATCAATGATTGGCCCCCAAAGGAACTTGACCGACCATGGTAACGTACCGAGCGTAAGCAGGAAGGCTAACTGACCTGCTGCAACGCCCTCAACAGCAAGATATGTGACGAAGGTTACGGTGATAAATCCCCATGGGATTCCTTGAGCGACATACAATGCACAAAGGGTCAACACACGTGCCCGATAACTCTCTACCAACGTCTTGCCTTCTGAGGAAGAGGCTTTCATTTCCACATTGGATTCTTCATCAAGGATGATCCCAAGGTGATAACGTTCTTTCCGTGAGACGAGATATCCGACCAAGAGGAACATTCCAACAAACCATGGTGCAAACAAAACAATTGACACAGTACCATCTCCGACGGACAGTGCAGAGACATCATTACCTCCTCTAATTGTAACGTCGAGAACGAGCAGACTGATTGAACTCGAAACCTGTTCCCCGTTGTCCGTATGGGTGCAAAAGTTACCATTAAAGGCGTCAGCATCGACTATGATTGTGAAGTCGTAGGAACCATATGCATCCAGTCCGAAATCGATTTGTTGCATGATTTCATTATCGCTCATGCCCGAGATGTTCTCCATTTCGAGCAAGGATTGGTTGTGCCAGGTCAAATTGACAACATGCGATCCTGGGTTGACATCGTTTTGCGTAAGCGTCCAATCGTTTTTGCTTACAGTCCCATAGATGATATCCTCGACGTTATCTTCGAGACCCGTACACAATCCGACGTTGGGCGATTCGTCTTCGTTGGGATAATCCAGCATCATTGAAATTCCAACGATGATACTTCCAGCATTTTGAATCTCCTCCTCAACAAGTTCGGAAGAAAGCTGCCATGAAACCGCTTCTTCATCGGAATAGTACTCCGATTTGGTTTCCAATGGAATCTCTGTCCACTTGACATCAAGTGACCGTGTTGATGCAGTAGTATTGGATTCGATTTCTCCCAAGCAGCCTGCAAACGGGAGGATGAATACAGCGACGAGTGCAAACACCACCAATCGCTGCATGGTTGTCGCTCAACATCTCTTGATTTCAACATTCGGGGCGATTGGAACCGACGACCTCATGAATCGATTTCATGTGCATACAGCATGGGCGAGGGGCAAAATATCGCAGCATATTTCGATCTTGATGGCACACTGCTCAATGCTTCAAGCGAGAAGACATTGACGGGTGTTCTCGCTCGACGCCGTCCATGGAGAATCCCTCATGCAACGATTGCATGGACATTTGGTGCAACGTTTGGCCTCCTTACCGGGAAAGCACCTTACGACGCTCTGCGGAATCGCGGACATCTCTCTCTTGCATCATGGCGCATTCTTGAACAATATTCGGAAGAGATTGCAACGACATATTTGAGAGAAAGGATATCACAAGGCGCATGGGAACGACTTGATTGGCATCGCAAGCAAGGCCATCGCCTTGTGCTCGTTACAGCGACTGTAGCGCCCATGGCAGAGGCGATGGCTCGTGTTCTTGGTATGGATGAAGTGTACGGGTGTGGGCCAGAGAACCGAACAGGAATGCTCTCAGGTTCCGAACGTGGCTGGTCTATTCCTCGGCGTAAAGGAAAAGTTCCGATTGTTGAGCAAGATGCAAAGAAACATGGACACGATCTTTCGCAATGTTACGGATATGGAAACACACATGCCGATTCTTGGTTCATGAGAATTTGTGGGCACGCGATTGCTGTCAATCCTGAATCGTCTCTTGAACAGTTTGCGAAAAAGAACGACTGGGAAATTGTTCACTGGCCATCGTGAGTTCAAATACTCTGGAATGCCCAATTAATCATGGGCGAGGAATTTCTGATGGCAGAGGATATTGAAGAGACAGCATCACCTACATGGATGTACCAAAGGTCGAAACTTGACCAGTTTCAGAACCAAATCGAATCAGGATTTACGGCTATGCAAACCTCATTCGAATATTTGATGAAGACCATCAATAAGAACCCAGAGCGAATCATTTTCGATGCTGAAAACATCATTGTCCTTGGTAATCTTGCAACATACACCATTCCTGTAAAGTCAATCCTATCCAAACTTAAGAATCCATTTGCTGGCGGCGGAGGCCTCCAGGCAACAAGAACTACAAGAAAAGGCGAGCTCAAAGGGAAAGAGGCGAATGTTTGCATTCAACCGGATTACAAGAACGCGTCAGAGCTACCTGGTTGCGATGTTCTTGATTCGTATTTTCTGATGCTACTTAACGATGATAAATTCATTCTGCAAAAGGACCACAGTCCACTGCGAAGGGCGATGCTTATGCTGTACGGTTTGAGTGTAAGTCCAGCTTCTGAGGTAATGAAAACATGGATTGAATCAACCACAGGTGGACAATACATACCCGAAGAATCTGCGATTGAAATCAAAGGAACACATGGATGGAAATGGAGAGTTTCCGATGCCAACCCGCTTGTGAGTGGATTTACAATTTGGTTTAAGAAGCAACGTCAACGGAAATGGACAAAGGTGGTCACAGACTCAACCAATTTTGAATACAGTTACCATTATGATGACGTACTATCCATTCTCGAGTTGCTCTCCGATTCACCGAGAGTTCTCATCCAAGACGAGCCATACGCTTCCGATGAATACTTCATGCAACAAGTTGCAAAGCACCACGCACCAGTTGCTCAACGAATTGAAAACGACCGTGTTGAACAAGCAGTGTCGTGATTTGGCGGCCCCTCCGCGATTCGAACACGGGTCTCAACCTCCGCAGGGTCGAAGGATATCCAAACTACCCCAAGGGGCCGGGGTATTTGTCCCACCTGCCGAGTTGATATAAGCACAACGGGTTGGAAGGTATTGAGTTTGTACAAGAGTTCATGTTGCCACTTGCATTGGACGTTTCATGGCAGTTCAACTTGAGCGGGGCGTCGATTTCCCGATGGTTGACTTGGCAAACATTGCCTATTATCCTCGAATTTTTGATCTTGCACACCGTTTTTTCGAAGATGCATGGGTGCCTATTTGCAACATTCGTTATGCCGATCTTCTCCTAGATCGAAAGACAGGTTTCCCAGTGGTTCATGTGGAATCCGATTTCCATGCACCACTCCGTTATGGAGACAACATTACTGCTACGATTTGGATTGAAGCCATTGGCGATTCATCGTGTACATGGTGCTATGAATTTCATAATCAAAATGGTGATCTGCTCTGGACATCAACGCAAGTCACTGTATGTGTCGACATGGATACAATGAACCGAATATCCATTCCAGAGGATGTGCGACAAGGATTAGATAACTGTCGAAGGATTGGGGCGAATGATGAACAGTGAAGCATCCGATATGTTTGCGATACGTCCTGATCATAAGGGGCCAAAGACAGTAGGAATTCTGTTGATAGTGTTCTCAATCTTCCTTGCATTCGTAGCGAAGGCTGATCTCGATTTAGCGAACACTGAAGAGGTTTCAGATGCTTATATGGAGCAAATCCTTGAAACTCCAAATCAGCAAGGGGATAATGTTTCGTTCGAGCAATATCAAGCCTACCATCAAGAAGTTAACGATAATAACGGCTACCAAATCCGAGGATTTTCTCTCGCAATAGGAAGTGCAACAGGCATCATCGGAGGCATTCTACTATACAGGATGAAACCAATTGGCGGAAAAATCGCATTGTCTGGTGCACTGGTAGCGTTTGTTGGAGGTATTCTTGGCAACATGATCTTCTATGATGCTGCCAACGTGCACTTGAATGGTACAATTCGAAACAACGCAGAATATTTTGGTTATGCATGTGGCATCTGTACTTTCTTCCTTTCTGCACTAGCATTACTTCCTTTGATCAATGCAAGAGCAAAACTCGCTTTTGATGAAGCAAACAGGATTGAGGTTGTTCAAGACGAGTCTGAGTGATTAGAGGGCCTTGGCCATTTTTTTGCGAGTGCTTTCTCCAAATCTTCGTTGAGAATTGCATTCCACCAATCACTTCCCTGCCAAATTGCATACTTTCCGCGAATTCCACGAAGGTCCGCCCCTTTCAGTTTGCAATTCCGAAAGTTGGAGAGATTACACCGGGCCTTGCGTAGGTCAGCACCTCGAAAATCGGCTCCATCAAAAGCTGATTTCATCAAATCAGCCTCAACCATTGAGGCTCGACGGAAATCACATTCCGAAAAGTCGCCCTCTGTTAGATCGGCTTCATCCAAGATTGCTCGACGAAACGTTGATCCACGATGCCGCCCTTTCCGGAAGATGGCTTTCGAATGGTTCTGGTACGAACAATCGATGACGTCGGCTTTGGTTTCGTCTGGGTCATCTCTGGGGTCACCTGCCCCACCGCCTGACATCACCATATGGCACTCAGGATGTTGATTGTTTATCGAGGTGTGCCCTTCCGGCGTTCGTAAGGAGTGAATATCGGTTTTTGTCGCCATACTCTAGGGGAACCATCAGCAAGCCACGTTCTTTCAGCCGGTTGAGATACAGGCTGAGATTGCCCGGTGGTTCAATGCCTGCATCCGAGAACAACTGATTGACCACTCTAGGGGGGCTGTCAGTGACGCTTTCAACCTCACGAAGATAGTGAATTGCAGCAAGCACTTGATCGGGTTTCTTGTTGAGTGAGCAATTTTCAACAAGTGCTCGAAAAGCAGAACCGCGCTCTGGTAGGCCAATGTCTCGAGCGGCGTCGATTGCAGCATCAATGGCCGCATCGCGGGCATCTCGAAGGCGTTCAAGAACGATGGACCACGTATCATCATGACGCATCTGAATGAGACGCGCATCGACCTCAACGGAGGCCCCGCTGAGATCGATTTCCAAGTCACCTGCGGTGACCATAAACCTTGATTGAGTAACCATAGTAAACAGTTCACCCAAAGATACCCTCATTGATAATGTTTGTATAAGCACCAGTGAATGGAAAATGGAGTCTTGAATGGAAAATGGAGGTATAACTTGATTCCAGTCATCGATTTGAAGTAGAAGTCAGTGCTGTCCTCGTTTAGGTGGCATCATGCAAGAATCACGAGTCAACAAAAAAACGCTTATTCTCGTAGCGCTGTTTCTCACTCCAATTCTCTTTGTTCCTCAATCTTTTGCGAGTGGAACAACTCAAGTGAGTACATTTGCTGCTGGTGCGAATTCCATAACGGTAACATCCGATGGAAACAACACCTCCACATCGCTTCAATTAGACCTGGAGCGAAACGTGACATTCCAAGATGCTTCATTTGTTGTTGAGGGGCATTCTGCCGCTGACACGCCCGGAAAGGTTTGGATCAACAGTAGTACTGGTGACATTATCTGGACTTATTCGGTTCCGGGATACGGCGATCTAGCCCAGCAGAATACGTTTCAAACGGGGCTGACGTATGATAATACTCAATTGAATAACAGCTCGGGCATGCCAACTCCTATCCTCTTACCAAAAAATGCCACCCTCCAGTCCAGCCATGCAAACATCACATACTCGCCACAAATTGATGCACAGTATGTTCCGGTGGGAGCTGTCCAGCATATGAAATTAGGCGATTCCAATGGTGATAATTTGACCGATGCTTTTGTATTTTCTACATCAAACACCACTACCGGCGTCAACACTGGCTTTGCCGTGGTCGAGAGCAATCAAACGTCGATGCAATACAACCTTTCGACTTGGACTCCAACCTGTGCTAATTCCACACAAATACGAGTAGCTGATATGAATAACGATAGCCATGACGATGTTGTCACCTTTGCGTCATTCAGTTCCGTCATGTGTGTTCATTTTTACAATTCAACAATACAGGGCTATGAGGCGCATTTTATTGTAAATATTTCAAGCAACCCCCTTGACGTCCAAGTTGCAGATATGAATCAGGACGGATGCGCCGATTTTGTTAGCATTCACGGATACATGGGAGAGGGCAAAGTCGCAATGACGACTTATGACGCTGTTTCCAACTCCACAGGGTCACTAAACGACGTCCCCGTATATCGATACAATTTCTGGGATGGAAGGGCTCGTATGCGAACATTGCATGTGGACGATTTTTTCAACCGAGGTGAAAATTCAATCATTGTATCCGATGCATGGGATGATGCAAGGGTGCTCACTTATGACAACCAATCAAGACAATTGATTACGAATCTCGTGAAATTTAGAAACCTCTCTGAGGAATCAGTTGCAGGAGATATTGATGGTGATGGAGATATCGATTTTCTTACGCCTCGCGATGCAGGGTCAGTCCTCGTTCTGAACAACCAATCATCATTCATTCAAGTCCCAATGTTGCACGTTTTGGATACTCTGAATGCGACAATTGCCGATCATGATAATGATGGATCTGTTTCATTGTTTACTCCAAATCCACAATTTGCCGATGGGAATCCTTCAACGATTGAAGGAAACATCGGTTTCCGTTCTATCGATGCACTTGGATTGGGCACTCCTAGCAACTCACCTTTGATGCCTTATTCTGTTCCAACCGATATACAATTCTCCGATATCGATCACGATGGTCTCATGGATCAATTCGTTCTCGCAGGAGAAGGACAAAAAGGTGTTTTTATCGGCGCATGGCATAACATTTCATTGGATGCCGAAGTTGACGGTAACGATGACCTATGGGTGGAGGGCTACTCAAGTACAACACTTTCTCATATAGGGGTTTTAACGATTACAGATGACGATAACATCATCCGTGATGCTATTTCACCTTACCTCCCAGCGTACCCAGGTACATCAGATGCTTTTGGTATTGAGATGGTTGACAACCTCATGTCGATATCGAGCAAATCGAATGGTGTAGCGAACTTCACAGATCTAAAAATCACTTATGACATCGAATTTCCAGTAACAACTAGCGCTGGTACCATAGGTTCACTGAGCAATTCCCTCAATCAGCAGATGTTGCCAGGTTCTGGTACATTCACTGTGACGCTACCAGTTGAGACAACCAAATCTGGACAGTTCGACGCCAAGGATTTGAGCATGACTTACACGCTCGGGGCCCCAAATATTGCGCTACCCCCAACCCCTCTCTTATCGGTTCAATCCCTCACAGAATCGAGCGTAACTATTGAATGGCAAGCGCTTTCAGAGTTTGGAATTGATCTTCAAGAGTTCCAAGTGTTCAGAATGTCGCCAACGGCTTCTTATGATTACACTTCACCATACGAAGTTGTTGTAGGTAAGAACACGTTCTCAGATACGAACGTCAATGTTGGTTCTACGTACGGTTACATCGTTCGGTCCATTCACTCGTTTGGAGTTGTTAGTAACTTGTCCCAGGCATTGGAAGTTACCATTCCAAATCCACCCGCTCCTGCAGCAGTGACAAACATCCAACTGATTGATCTTGATATTGAAACTGCTTCGGCTCCATTGAAAGCAACGTGGGATGCGAGCATAGATTCCAATGTTGTGGAATACAGAGTGTACGTAGCAAGATCCGATTTGGATGCCACAGGCCTCAACAACGAGTTGACGCCAGCGATGGGCTACGTTCTCGATGGCGTCACCTATCAAGCAGTAGCAACCGTATCGCCCTCAGTCACCGAGGCCGAGATTTCTTCCACCAGTGAATACATGGATGCATCCGGATCGACCGCGTCCGAGGCAATTCAAGACGGTCAGCAGTACTGGGTCGCCATTGCAGCGATTGATAGCTACGATAATGCAACGTTGCCACTGCCCGTTGCAGGACCAACGACCTCATTCAACAACACCTACATCAACAGCCAGTTGGAACTCACTGTATCCTCTGGGCCAGTCGGAGTGAGTGATAACGTCCTCGAATCAAACAGTCCATTGTTCCTAAGCTTGTATGCGTACTATCTTGATGACATGCAGCAAGAAGTGGCGATTGAAAACGCAGAATTCGAACTTGTTATGACGTACGGTTCTGATTCACTCACGTTGAATGGTCAAAGCGACAGCAATGGTCTTTGGGCTGCGATTGATGTCGAGGACCTTCATGATAGCAGCATCCCACAATCCTTGCTCGACTACTCAGCAACTTCTGATGGTGTTGTGAGCATCGACGTTTCAATGCAAGCCATTGAGGTTGTTGATACACAACCGTATGCCTCTGCGATGGCATCTGCATCGATGAGTACTGCCATAACGGTCGAGCTTGCAGGGCCTCTGGCTTCTGTTGATATGGATGCGAATGACGCGATTGACATCAACATCACACTAACCGCCACCGACTCCGTCAATACAGCTCACCAAGCTTCGCTCGAAGGTACGACAATTCTGTGGGATGCGTTTGATGGCATTTCAGAGAATGCTACAATAAACGGTTCTGAAACAATTTCAAGTGGAAAGATTCGCATTGTCTCCTCGTTTGCGAATATCTCTCGTATCGATTTCACTGTCGATACAGGTGGGCGCATTATGTTTGGATCAACATCGTTTTCAGTTTCCTTGAACGAATACATCGTTCCAGTTCAGGAGAATGAAACAAACGAAACAGTGACTGAATGGGTCCCAATATCCATTCAACCCGTTACCATCGCATGTGAGAGTGTAACTATTCTAACGAACAAGCAAGCAGCCGATGACCCAATCGATTGCTTGGTTGAAAATCCAAACCCATTTGCAGTAGAAGTTGAGATTTCTGTTACTGAATTACCATCTTTGTTCAAGAAGCCCGGTACGGTCAACATTGCGGCAAATGGAACTGAGTCTGTATCCTTCGTTCCAAAGTACGAGGACCCGCTCTGGGCTCGACAAAACGATGCAGGTGTTGAAAATCAGTTTACAATCCAAGTTCTAACGAAATCTCCTGATTACACGAACCTAGAAACTGTAGTTGAGGATGATGCCGTCATCTGGACTGCTGATCTCTTCGTTGAGGTCCAAACAAACCCAGACGGAGAGGAAAAGAGTTCTTCCAATGTTGCCCTCATTGGTGGAATTGGAGCGGGTGTTCTAATTCTTGCTGCGGTTGGATTTGTCCTTTATCGAAAAGCGTCAGCTGACTTTGAGGATGAGGCATTCTATGAAGAGCAGGATGAGTTTGTTGAAGAGAAAGATGAACCAATGGTAATTCCTGAAGGCAAACCATTGGATACGTTTGAGGATAAGACCATTTCTGTTGAACCTGAGATTATTGAACGCCCAGGTGACTCGCTGATTTCAGAGGTTTCAGAATCCAACGCAGTCGAGATTGAAGAAGAGCAAGAAGTCGAAGAAGATGCATCAATCGAAAGTACAGAGGAAGACGATGGAATCTCTGTGGACGAATATGGAACTGAGTGGTATGAGGATGAAGTTGGCACATGGTGGTATCGGGAAGAAGGTGCTGAAGACTGGTCCGAGTACAACGAATGAAGAGCGAGATATTTTTCAAACACGAGTCATCCAGCAACACGAGGCGTGACTATGAAACAGCAATTCGGGACGTACGACTTGGTTCTACGTTCTGGTGTTGACCCAACGACGGGTGGTGTTGCAATTTGTGGATTTACCACAGCAGGAATGGTTGGCGTTATCGCTGCATCCCACATCATTGAGTCACTCAATCTCACGCAACTTGGGACGGTTATGGACGAGAATTTTCCTGCTGTTGCTTTGATTCAGAACGAGGTTCCTCGACACCCCGTTCGCGTGTATCAGGGCGATGGCGTTGGTGTCTTCACTGCAGAAATTCAATTTGACAAAGAACAAGACATCGCCTTTGGTTCAACCGTTCTCGAATGGTTTAGAGTTGGAGGTTTTGATCAGCTCATCATTATCGATGGAATTCTCAAGCCAGAGAAACAAATTCACGGTGAAGGACTGTTTGCTGTCGGAGCAAACGAAGCAGCCCGTAAACGACTGAAGTCACTCGATCTTCAGTCAATACAACGCGGTGTTGTATCCGGAATTACCGGCTTCTTACTCAGTGAAGGCGATCGCCTCAATCTGGACATTACAGCCCTTTTGTCAGAAGCAAGCCCAATGTATCCTGACGTTCGTGCAGCAGCTGTTGCTATCGAAGCCATTACGGAGATGACAGGCAAAGAAATTCCTCTTTCGAAAATGCTCGAAAATGCCCGGAGCATCGAACAATCTGTTCAAGAAATCATTGAGAGCGCTACTCCGTTACTGCCTTCACCCGATGAAGAATTCAATGACCCTTCATTCGGATGATTGCAAGAACTGCATGATTTCGATCACGGCTTCAAACGGTGCTAGGGTTGCAATAAATGGGCGTAAGTCTGGTACTCGTGCTGTCAAATGCCCTGCTTCATTGAGAGCATTGATGAGTCGTTCCATGGTTGGTAATGAGCCCACGTTTGCGAAGCGTGGAAGTTCGTCAAAAGCCAGCAACAAGTGATCTCTAGATAACAACGATGCTGCTTCGGCAATGTGGCGTACGGAACGCCGTATTTCTCGTTCAGCATAGAGTTGGTCCGCTTTCGCCCACTCGAGGCCAAGCGCTGCCCCCCGTTCGATATCTTCGGACGTAGCTAGGCACGTTTCAACAGCCGTATCCTCTGTCATCCGCGAACAGATGTCCTCGTTCCACAATGGACCAATCCACATTGGTCCACTCGAATGCTCTAATTGTTCCGGAGTTGGGTGGGTTTCGAACGAGTATGGTTTATGTTCTGTTCGAACTCTCCAGCCCATCAATTCCCTATTTCTGTCAGCACCTTGCTTGCTTTTTCGTACTAAGACAGACACACGAACATGATGTCCATCAAACAAAGCCAAGATTGGTTCAATCGCTCGATCGAGTTGAGCAGCCCTTGTCGCAATGGTCCCCAGAAGAACACGAACTGCATCATCATGTGCGTACAAATCGACAATGCCTTTGTGACCATAACGACGCATACCAGATGATGCAGACGACCCTGTTAGTGCTGCAGTGTCGGTCGCTGTTACTTCAAGGACGCCTACTCTTCCCAAGGCTTGGAGAGCCCCATCGATGAACGCGACTGGTGAACCGAATGGGTCGACGTCAATCCATTGAAACGACCCTTGAACCATAGCCATTCGAGCATCATAAGATTGGAATTTGATTCCATTCTTCTCGACGAATTTAGGTTTACTTTGCTCGTCATCAATTTGTGAGGTATGTTCAATCTCTTCGTCAGAGGCGGTCGAAGCCAAAGCCCAATCAAGAGCATCTTTGTCCAAATCATTGGCAGTGATATGGAGTCGAGGTTGATACTCAGGAGCAATCTCGTTTCTCCATCGACGGACACGAATCCCCGTGGCGCATAGTGCATCCAAAGATCGTATTGGACGGTCACCGTTGATCCAGCCATGTTCCAACGCATCCTGCAACAACAAGACCGAGCGTGTACGAGCTGGCGCCATTGCCGGATTCATAAATCCCGTTCCGGACTTTGCCGCTGGGCCTCTCGGCATGTGCGATGGGCGAGCTTGGCCCTTTTTCATATGAACAAAGGTTCGTCCTTCGCACCAAATGTGACCAGGCCAACCTTCTGGCGATTCATGGCCTGTGAAGGATTCGCCCATGGCAGGACGAGAAGATTCATCTTCTTGACCACACCGCTTCAATAATGTTCAAAGTAGATTTCTGAATTTGCATGCGTTACCTTATGAGCATCATCATGAACGTACCCAATGATAGCAGCACCTGGTTCGTGCTGTTGAATGAAGGAAAGGATGGATTCTGCTTGGTCTTCTGCAACGGCAAGGACCATGCCAAGGCCCATGTTGAACGTTCGGTGCATCTCCAAATCAGTCACGTTTCCCTGAGATTGTAGCCAGATGAATTCAGGAGGTATTGGCATTGGTGTTTCAATGTGCCATCCAAGCTTATCATGCAAGCGGAGAAGATTGGATAATCCGCCGCCTGTAATGTGGGCAATTCCGTGGACCGCGTGAACCGAACCTTGGACAGATTTCAGATGGTTAAGCAAACCGACAACAGGAGTGCAGTAGATTTTGGTTGGAATGAGGAGAACGTCTGCTAGTGTTGGGCTTTCTGATATATTTCGTCCCGAAAATTTTGCGTTGAAAGGACAAGCATCGGTGTATGTCAAACCCATACGATTGATGATGTTGCGAACGAGCGAGAACCCATTTGAGTGAATGCCTGATGATGGCAGTCCGATGAGTACATCACCAGATTCCAAGCGTTCTCCAGTAATGGCTGAGTCTTTGTCAAGGAATCCGAGTGCAGTACCGGAAAGATCTAGTTCTGTTACAATTCCAGGAAGCGAGGCCGTTTCTCCACCAGCGAGTGTAACATTCGCTAGTTCACATGCTTTGGCAAGAGAGGCGCCGACTGCAGCGTGAACTTTAGGATCTGGTTTTGGAACAGCAATGTAGTCAACAAATGCAATGGGTTCAGCACCAACGCACAACAAATCGTTAACGTTCATCGCCATACAATCGATGCCAACACTGTCCCAATTCCTGACTGCAGTAGCAATTTGCAACTTGCTGCCAACACCATCGGTTGCCATCGCCAACAGATGGTTTCCAAATTCAATCAGTCCACCAAAACCGCCGGGTAAGTCAACAGGTGCTCCTGGTGTTCCAGATTTTCGTGTTGATCGCTGAAGTGAACCGATGAGCGAGGCAACGGCTGCACCTTCAAGATCGATATCCACGCCGCTTGAGGCATAATCCATTGGGTCGCTCATGGATTTACCACCGCAAGACCATTCATGAATCAATCGTCTCGCCAATCAACAATTGAGCAGCGTCAATAATCTCCTTGTGGGAACCTGCCAAACGATGTCCATCGTTCACTTGATGAAAGGCTACGATGTCATTTCCAGACCGTTCAGCATACGCAACGCTGCATGAAATTGGGACAATATCGTCCGTGACTCCGTGGATAATGATGGTCCTCATCCCCTTGGGAGCGACAAGAATTGTTTCTTCATCGACTGGCGGTTCATCGAGATGAAGTGCAGGGGCGCACAAGAGGAGCCCACGAAACGCATCAGGCATCCGCATAGCAACAACCGATGCAGTTAATCCACCATAACTTGAACCAGCGAGCACTGGTTTTGCTTCTCGATGTTCTTGGCATACCTGTTGAAGTAAATCAACGCGTTCCGCAAGCGCCATTCCCTGAAAATCAGGTGCTATGACTTCAAAACCTGCTCCTCGGAGGGCTCGTATCTTGCTTCCATTTGGTGAACCTTCCAGCCCGTGTGCGAAGATAATCATGGATATTGCTCACATCAAACCGATATGAACTTATTGAGTCTGGCACATTTCCACTCCCTCAGAAAATTGTCGAAAAAGAGTGTGTGAAGACTATATCATTTCCAGTGGAAACGAAGGGGAGCAGAAGTTGCAATGGAACCATTAAGAACGGTAGCCTTCCATATCTAACTCCTTGGTGTGGTGCGAGCATGATTCAAGACTTCGATTTGACAGCGCGATGGTCCACACTGCTTCATGCTCACTTTACAGAAGATGTCCATAATATTGCTCAGCTTTGGCCAGACGTGCAAAGTCTTGAGGTTTCGTATCGAACAATCGAAGGGTTTGATCCTACCTTTGCTCAAAGCATCCTCGAACAGCCCGATCTTCACGATGACGCATCGAACCGAGCATTGCGGGAACTACTTGCTGACGTTGGTTATGGAACCATCAATCCATGGGTACGTATTGTCCATCTTCCCAGCGATCAAGTACGCACTGTTTCACAACTCCGTTCCGATGACATCGGTCTGATGATTTCGATTGATGCGGTGGTCACGAAAATTTCCGGCGTTCGTCCAAGAATGTACTCTGCAACATTCAAGTGCACCTCCTGCGAGCACCTCACCATCATTCAACAACCAAATGAACAGGAATTGATCAGTCCAATGGAGTGTTCGCAAATCGATGGTGGGTGCGGCCTAACAAATCGTCAAACTCGATTCCAATTGCTTCAGGAACGTTCTACTTTGACGAATTCACAATTTATCGAATTGCAGGAATTACCCGAACAGGTTCGCGGAGGAGTGCAGCCTGAACGCATCTCTTGTGTTGCGGAACACGACCTTACTGGTAAGGTCAATCCGGGTGATCGGGTCAAGGCCAATGGCGTTCTCTTCATCCGTTCTCAACGTAAGTTCGGTAAAGACACACCAGTGTTTGACATCTTTATGCGTGTACAATCCCTTGAACGACAGAACCTAGCCCTCGAAGAAATTGTTGTGAGCGATGAAGAAGAAGCAGAGATTCGATCTTTTGCTGCAGATCAAGACGTCTACAAGCGTATCTCAGAGTCGATTGCCCCGTCAATTTTTGGCATGGAGAAGATCAAAGAAACACTGATGCTTCAGTTGTTTGGCGGTGTGGCGCGCCTTAATCCAGATGGTACAAGGAACCGTGGAGATATCCACATCCTACTCATGGGAGATCCGGGGGTTGCGAAGTCGCAACTCCTCGCTTACATGGGGAATATTTCGCCTCGTGGCCGTTTCACATCAGGTATGTCTGCCTCTGCAGCAGGTTTGACCGCTGCCGCAGTTCAAGATGCGAGTGCAGACGGAAGATGGACCCTTGAAGCAGGTGCTCTTGTCCTTGCCGACCAAGGCCTTGCTGCGATTGACGAATTCGACAAGATGAACCAGTCCGATCGATCGAGCATGCACGAGGCAATGGAACAGCAGACCATCTCAATTTCCAAAGCAGGAATCAATGCTAGCCTTCGAACTCGCTGTGCCGTTCTAGCCGCTGCGAACCCGAAGGCTGGCCGATTCCAACCCGTTTCTGAGGTTCCTTTTACAGGGCAAATTAATCTCGCTCCACCGCTCATTTCGCGTTTCGATGTCATCTGGTTGTTGACCGACGAGCCCTCTGAAGACAAAGATGCAAAAATTGCCGGGCACATTGTCGATAACAGACTTTCCGGAACGAGTGAACTCTTGGTCAATGAAGGGTCAAGACCCGATCCGCGTAAACTCAGTTCCGTGATGACAAAACCAAGCCATTCAGACGGACATCTACACAGAGAATTCATTCGAAAGTACGTTGCTTATGCGAAGCGAACCGTCCATCCAAATTTGGATGAGGAAGCGAAGAAGCACATCATTGAGTACTACGTTTCGACTCGAAAACAATCCGGTGAATTCCAAGATTCAGTCGCCATTACTGCACGTGCGCTTGAAGCGCTTGCCCGACTTGCTGAAGCGAGTGCACGAATTCGCCTTTCTGAGATTGCCAATATTCAGGATGCTGAGCGGGCTGTCCGGTTAACGAAGACATGGCGTTACGATCTCATGGGTGAAAATTTCGATGAAACGGCTATTGCTTCAAACCAGAAAGGCAAAGCTCGTCATGCAGAACGAAGTATACTCGATATCGTTGAGCGCTTGTCTGCGAATGGTGAAGGTTTCGCACAGCTTGTTGATGTTCTTAACGAAGCGGAGCGTCTTGACATATCGAGGGATAAAGCCGAAGAAGTCATTGATAAGCTCAATCAAAATGGTCGATTGATGCGTCCTACTGGTTACGATACACTCCAACTTGTTTAGGTGAGAAGCAATCATCTCTTGAAGGGGTGATGCTTGGGAAGTTCATGGCTGATGTTACCCATCAGGAACCTCAAGGTGATGTCACAGATGCCTCAACCCTCGATACAGAACAACTAGGGTTCATGTGCGGTATTGAAGTCCATCAACAACTCGCTACCGGGAAGCTTCACTCACGTCAACCTTCAGTACTCTTCGATGTGACCATCGATTCAGTCCCAGAAGATTGGCCGCGATATGCTCGTAAACTACGATTAGCGAGTGGAGAAGGTGGTAAAGTCGATGTTGCAGCTCGGTTCGAGAAGAGACGAAACCGTTCGTTTGTATACATTCAGTCGCCCAATTCGGGTCTGATCGAGTTGGATGAAAGCCCACCACTCTCGCACGATTCCGATGCACTCGATGTTGCGCTCACCGTCTCAGCGATGCTTGAAGCAAAGCCAGTTGGAGCGGTCCAAACGATGAGGAAAACGGTCGTGGATGGTTCGAACACAAGCGGATTTCAGCGTACTTCTTTGATCTCAACCGATGGTACACTCAAAACCGCTACAGGCGATGTTGGTATCGATGTTCTCTGCTTGGAAGAAGACAGTGCACGCAAACTTGACACGGTTCCTACAGAGCACGGCGAACAGGTCATTTACAATCTGGACCGTCTCGGTGTACCGTTGATTGAGATTGCAACATCGCCGGATATTCAATCTCCCGAGCATGCGAAAGAGACCGCTATGGCCCTTGGCCGAACACTGCGAGACACTCGTCGCGTTCGCCGAGGTCTTGGCTCCATTCGTCAAGATTTGAACGTCAGTGTTGCTTGTGGTGATCGCGTTGAAATCAAAGGCTGTCAGGACCTTGCATGGATTCCTCGAATCGTTCGATTAGAGATGGTTCGGCAAGTCCATATGTATCGTCTAGCGAACGAACTTCGCTCTTCTCTTGGGTTGCCTCTCCTTCCACCAAATCGTGATCTCGATGATATCGATATGGAATCAGATGTCGCAGAAGTAGTTGCTAAACATATCCCCCTCGAGTACATCGATGTAACGGATGCATTTACCTCCTGTGAAAGCAGAATGGTCACTGAGGGACTTGCAAAGGGATACACAATGCTGTCGCTCCCATTGAACGGATTTGCAGGGAAGATTGGTTCCAAAACCCTAGATGTTGAAGGAGCACAACTTCCGCGACTGGGACGGGAATTAGCAGGAGCAGCGAAACTAGCAGGCGTTCGTGGCGTTTTCCATTCAGACGAACTTCCTGCCTATGGTATCGAAGAAGAGCATGTAGAAGCCGTTCGAAACCAACTCGAACTAGCATCAAATGATG
>CATISI010000155.1 GCA_949538025.1 Candidatus Poseidoniaceae archaeon | reverse complement strand
CTGAACGTTGAACCGTTGAGCCCGAAGAAGATTGCTCGTCCATAGTGTCCACTCCCAACGTGTTATTGGTGACGCGGGCACTTGAATACAGTTGCCCTTAAGAATTACGAATATAATCTCAAAATGCAGGGTTCATTCGTACAGATTGTTGTACATCTCCATGAGAGCGAGATGACGGGTGAAGCGAAACTCTTGAGGCTAGGCGCACAGGATTTGAATAACGATGTTCGAATTACCAACCCACGTACGTTCATCACTTGGATGAATCCGATTGAGAGTGTTTGATGAAGCGAGCAGGAATTCCTGCCCATACTTCCCCATTTGGAATGACCTTCCTCTTGGGGAGAACTGCACGACTACCGAGGATGCAATTTTCTCCAATCCGTGATCCAGGGCCAACCATAGTGGCCCCTCCAACCGTGGAATTCTTTCCAACGATGACTTTCTCCAAGACGAGGTTGCCATGTTCGACAAGGTGTCCGTTGATGGTTGCACCACCTCCTACGACAACATTGTCTCCAAGTTCGACCAAAGAGGGGTCATTGATTGTCGACGTGTTGATGTTGACATTCTTCCCAATTTTACATCCAGCAAGTCGATAGTATGCGTTAGCAAAAAAGGAAGGGGCAACATGATTCAGGAATGGTTGCGTCGAACGGTGGAGTTGGCCACAAATGGCCCAGCGAATCGTTGTTAACGATGCGAGTGGAGCCACAATGCGCTCGTTGAAGCGTAACCGTATCAAAAACTGCAAAGTCCCTGACAACAACAGAAGGAACATTCCCCAGGTCAAGAAGGCAATCGAAGCAGAGAATCCAATCAGAAGCAAATCTGGCCAACTCTTGTCACCCGGACCGTAGGCTGTTATCCAGTCAAACACATAGATGGCAGGAGCAATCGGTAAACCCCAAACTACACCCATCAGCAGAATCATCATAATGGACAAAATCGCCTGAATCTGAGTGAAGCCACGCATGGCATTCACCCATCATGAGTCTGTTTGTTCCGCTTCTGCAAATGCTCGAGCGTCTTCTGCTTCAGCAACACGTATTCCTTCCTCAAGGTCAACCCGACTCGTGAGGAAGGTACCTGCAAGAATAACGATTGTAATCGACAAAATTGCGACACGGCTATCGAACGTCGTGCTTGCAATTGCATACAGCGCTGTTCCAATCATGGCAGCGGACTTCCCAAGGAATCCGAAGAATCCATAGAATTCAGAGGCTCGAGATTTAGGCGTCAGCATCGAAAACATGGATCGTGCTTGGGCACCTGCTGATCCCATTGCACAGCCAACGAACATCCCAAGAATGATCCATTGTAGTGAAACACCCAGGTTTAGCGGTTTCCAGACATTGTCTCTCATGAGTTCTGCCCAACCATCGACCATTCCGCCCTGGTCTAGCATCGTTGGATGTCGGTCACCGATTTCATCGGCTCCAGCAATCTGTTCATTTCCTCCGAGAACGATGATTGAGAATCTATGATCACTTGTGTTTTCAAAGGCACTTACAAGAGCTACAGCATCTTCTTCAGAAATCGCCTTGATATCCTTTTCTTCAACAGTTGCTTGTTCAGCAAGGAAGGATGCACCAAACACACCAACGCCCACAAGCAAAAATGCGGCGAAGAATCCCATCAAACCCAATTCTCGGTCTTGTATCAACTTGATACCAAAACCGAGTAGCCCGAGCATCGCTAGAATAAATAAACATACAACAAGACCCTTTCCAAGTGTGCTGTCTCCTGCTTTTTCAACGGAGTAATCTGTCTCAGGGAAATGGGCTTGGAAATTGTCTCTAAAGGCTGCATCACCCTCTGAATCTTCTGCAATCCACCCTTCGTAACCTCGGTCGTATAGGGTCGACATTTCATACATTTCAGTTTCATCGTTCCACTCAAATTGGAAATCATAGCGTTCTGCATCTTCCGCACCTTCGAGTTCGAGGGGAGCGAATCCCGCTGCAGTCACTGAAACTGCACAATAAATTAGTAAAGCGACCATCAGAGCAAATTTTGTGCCTTTCTTCGCCGCAAGTTTTCCGAAAACAAAGGTCATTGGAACAGCAACAACGTTGACTGTCAGCAAGAGCATGATGTTCATACTCGGATTAATTCTCAAGACCGATTCACCAAATGCACTTGCCATACTTGCGATGGTGTTTACACCATCATAAAACAGCAAATAGGCAACAAGGAAAAACGCAAGGACTTTGAATTTACGAATTTCTTTTGCCGTCTGAAACACTTGACTGTAAGCGATTTTGGTGGCGCTCGCAACGCGGGCTAAGTTATTCTTGCCCAATCCATGCCATTCCAGTTCTGTTGGGATCTCGGGTTCAGGAGTCCATTTGAAAATCAAAGCACCAAAGCCCCACCACCACAAAGCTGATGTTACGAAAATGACAGCCAACTTGAAGTCTGTGTCCCAATCGAACGGCCCGAGTAAGATGATTAGATGGAACACAAGGAGAAGCGATCCGCCTGCGAAACCATAGATGTATCCCCATGTAGACAATTTGTCTTGTTCTTCTCGGGAACCAAGGTATGGCATGAAGGAGTAATAGATGACGTTGCCTCCAGTAAAGCCAATGGTTCCAATGGTGAACATCAAAGCAAGAATGATGTAACCGTCTGACCCGAAATAGGGTGCTGCACCCATCAGGGCACAGAAGATAATTCCAGCCGCTGTGTACCACTTAAGCAACTTTTTCTTAATCGGCATTTTATCCGCAATAACGCCAAGTGCGGGAGCAGTGAAGACGACAAAAAACATTGAAATTGTCAACACTGTTGCATAAAATGAATCACCAGATTGTGTACCAGTTGCTTTGTTGTACAGATTTGCCATCAATGCCGGAGCAATGACTGTCATCACGGTTAGGGCATAAGCTTGATTTGCCCAATCAAAGAAATACCATCCCTTTATTGCTTTCTGGTCATCATCACTCGTTGAAGACCCAATGTCATTGGTCATTGACATATCTCCTACATTAGCCATCTCACTCATGGTATCCCCAACCACACCATGTTCGACTTGGTTTATGAAAACAGCACCTGCGGGGATTTGATGCACAGGCGTTTGATTCAAACTGACAAATCTTCAAACCCAAATGCCCTCAACCACAAGCATGAGCAACGCATATGCCAATGTCCTCGTTACAGGGTGTACGGGTTTTCTCGGACGACATGTGACCCAGGAATTTCTCTCTCGAGGTTACAGTGTTCGAGGGACGACACGCACCTCACAGGATCAACATAAATCAATCATGGGCGATTTTGATGACAACGAAGCCCTTGAATTGTGCACACTTGATCTCACAACAGATGAAGGTTGGAGAGAGGCAATGAGGGGCATAGATGCAGTCATACACACTGCTTCACCGTTTTCTGCATATGAACCCAAGGATGAGATGGAGTTAATTGGACCTGCCAGAGATGGGACGTTACGAGTCCTCACTAGTGCATATGAATCTGGCATTCGTAAGTTTGTGATCACTTCATCCACGGCGGCAATATCTGGTGCAACTCCAACAACCAAAAACCAGACCTACACAGAACATGACTGGACCGATTTGGAGAAGGATATTTCTGCGTATACCAAAAGCAAAACACTTGCTGAACAAGCAGCAAGAGCGTTTGCATCTTCCCACGAAGACGTTGAGTTAACAACGGTGAATCCGAACGTCATCTTTGGCCCACTTCACAGCGGTCGCTCAGGTACCTCCCTGCGAATCATTGAATCCATTGTGAAGAGTTCGTACCCCGGTTTCCCGAAGATCAGCTTCGCTCCAGTCGATGTGCGTGACGTTGCATGGATGCATGCTGAAGCCTTGGAGCGAAGTGAACTCAATGGTGAGCGACTTATGATGGCTACATCGCCAATTACAATGCCAACCATCGCTCGCCATCTGAAATCGAACGGCTACAAGGTAAGGACAATGGCATTACCCAACACCATTGTCAAGTTCATGGCCATCTTCATCAAAGAAGCTCGATTGGTGACTCGAGGACTTGGTACAACCAATCACTACGATTGCAGCAATACCATCGGAAAAACTGGATGGGTCTCAAAAAGCCACGAGGAGATGATTGTCTCCGCAGCAAAGTCGCTCGGATTTCAGTGATCACGAATGATGATGTAGCGTCCTAATGCCTCTTGCCACATGATTTTTTGACCAGCGTCAATGTTCATTTCGCTTTCAGAGTCTGGCATTGGCAGAATCATCATCGAGTAATCTCGGTCGTTCATGGCGTGAACTTCGTTGCCTTCGATGTGAGTTACAGTTGCAGTTCCTTTCTCAATCATTGGAACGCTGATGGAATCGGTGACCGTTCCAACGTGCGAGATTTTCTTTCCGGTAAAGATGCTCTCAAGAGAGAGACGAGCCTTGGCAGACCCGTGTTTTCCTGGCTTGGATTTCGAGATACTCAAAATCTTGTAGGCTTCATCGTCAACAACACAAAATCTTCCAACTTTGAGGGTTCGAATTTCGACACGGTCGGTTCCAGGCATGAATCGACGCTGTAGTGGTGGCTTATGACAGTTCGGTTTGCTATGGGCGAATGTTAGAGTTCTCGGACATCGAATCGTTGTCCCGATTGTTCCATTGTGTGAGCAGTAATGAGTGAGTGGAGTTTCGCTGCCACATCGTCAGGACGCGTTAGATCTCCATCTCGATGATAGCCAATGAACGAATCGACCAGAGGAAAATCTTCAGGGTTTGATGATCGAATTTCAAGCTGCATATCGGTGTTCACAATGCCTGGTGCAATAGCGATGGACGTAATTCCGTCATTCGCCCCTTCTTCCGCCAAGCATCGTGACCACATGTCTAGACCAGCTTTCGATATGCAGTATGCCGACCAAGAATGAAGCGGGCGTAATGCTGCTCCACTTGAGATGGTTGTCACTCTACAATGGTCCGAAGCCTTCATTTTTGGATACAGACCTCTTGTCAACCTTTGAACTCCTGTAACATTGACGTAGAGGTTGCGTTCCCATGACGCATCATCAGCATCAAACATCGATTGAATCGGTGTAATGGTCCCAGCATTGTGGACAATACCATCGATGGCAACCAGCTCTTGCAGAAATTGAACAGCAGTATCGATGGATTCGGGTTGAGAAAGATCACATGCAAGCGAAAACGAGGTTGGAGAATCGGATTGAATCTCCAAGCAAGCGGAATCGAGATCATCGGATGCACGAGCAAGAAGTACCACCTGATATCCATCGTTAGCAAGCGACCGGGCTATCGCACGACCAATTCCCTTTGATGCACCCGTCACAATATACGTCTTCTTGTCCATGTACAACTGAAGTCGAGGCGTCTAATCATCGTTTTGAGGTTGTCTTCAAACAGGAGTATATTTACCAACGCAGGTAGTTTATGATATGTTCGATTTGCCGGAGCATCTTGCGGAAAGATGCCGCTTGGCTAATTCATTCCAGGAACCGCAGGGCGAAGGTCCAGTCATCGTTTGGCTGAAGTCATCTCTTAGAACACATGAAAATCCCGCCTTGGATGCAGGTCGAATAATCGCAGAACGTTTTGCACGACCTTTGCTCGTGTACCAAGGCATCGATGAGCGTTATCCACACGCAAACGCTAGACACCACAACATCCTTTTCGATGCTGCTGTCGACATGCACTATGGATGCAAACAGTTGGGAATTGACTATGCTCTACACATCGCAAGGGAGGGCCATCGTCCATCGGTCATGAAGACATTTGCTTCACAAGCAAGTTTGATCATCACAGATTTGTTCCCTCTGCCACCTTGGAAAAACTGGGTCAAACGTATTGCTGAAATCGCAACTTGTCCTGTACTGGAAATCGATTGTCATTGCGTCGTACCACTGACGGTTTTCGGTAAGTCGATGGACAGGCCATTCCGATATCGTGACGCAACCAAAAAACTCAGGAAGCGACGTGTTGGCGTTTCTTGGACTCACCCGAAAGTTGAGCAAACCTTGTCGTGGGACTTTGATTTGCCTTTCACTCCAGTCGACATATCCCAATTGACTGATTCAGACAAACGACTTCGTCTACTACATTCCTGCAACATCGACATGTCGATCCATCCTGTTTGGGAACAACGAGGCGGAGAGCGTGCAGCATTAGCGAGATGGCACGATTTTCTTACAAACCGACTTTCAGGCTATGCTCGAAGAAGGAACAACGCTGCCGATTCAGAAGGTGTTTCACGACTTTCAATGGCCATTCACTATGGGATGATTTCAGTGATGAAAATCGTACGAGAAGCACACGAGGTGGGTACAAAGGCAGCTGAGAAGTTTCTCGACGAGTTACTTATTTTCCGTGAGCATGCATGGCATCATGTCTATTCGAAAGACGAACCGTATGGGATACATAATTTACCAAATTGGGCTCTTGACTCTTGGCGAGATACGTCAGATGATGTTCGTACAACACTTCTTTCCGAAGAGAGCTTTGAAGTTGGCAATTCTCCGAACCACCTCTGGAATTTATGTCAAACATCTCTGTATAGACACGGTGAATTGCACAACAACCTACGAATGACATGGGGGAAGGCTACACCACATTGGACCTCATCAGTCGAAGATTCTCTCAGAATGGGCCAACACTTGAACGACAAATTTGCGCTTGATGGAAGAGATCCGTCTTCTATCGCAGGGATTCATTGGTGCCATGGTCTGTTCGATCGGGCGTTCTTCCCACCTTTACCGGTCATGGGCGTGGTACGGAAACGGGAATTGGAAACCCATCAATCACGGCTTGATATGGATGCATACGAACGTCATGTCACACGTCTCCCCTACAAGCAAAAACGACCGTTTGTCATCGTTGGCGCTGGATTTGCTGGCGCACGGACAGCACAGATTCTAACCAACTACGGTTACGACGTACTTGTTCTCGACAAAGGAACGATACCTGGCGGTCGATCATCGACCAAACGAAGAGAAGCAGGTGCCTACAATCACGGAACGGATGCTCTTGAGGACGAAGTGTTCGCAGACACACGGATTAACACGATGCTCCAGGGGACCGATGTACGATGTGAAACCCGTGTCACATCTGTCGAATCAATGGCAGATTATGTTTTACTGGAAGATGAACAAGGATTCACCTGGGAGGCTGAGGCAGTCATCCTCACCTGTCCAATTCCTCAGTTATTTTCGTTGATTTCAGAGCATGCACCTCTTGAATGGGAACAGCATCCTTATGTCTCCAATTGGACACTGATTTGTACTGGATCTGAACCGATTCCAAATGAACTATTCAATTATAGCAACGCTTCTATAGAATTAATGAGAAGAGGTATTGATGATTCAAATTCCAATGTTCTTATCATCCAAATGGCCAATGCTTGGAGCAAGGAGCATCTCGAACTAACAAGGGATGAGATTACTGATTTGATTTTACAAGAAGTACGACCAATCGCGTCGGCATGGTTCAAAGGTGCACATTTCCATGCACACAGATGGCGATTTTCAAGACCAATCAACCGGCCAGCGTCAATCGAAAAGAATCGAATTACCTTTGCTGGGGATGCATGGGCAGAACCAATCGGCACAATAGAAGCAGCATTGAGATCAGCAGAAGTTGCGGCATTGGAACTGATTTGGAAATTGCATTATGCCCAGCAGACCAAACCGATATCGATGCAAACGACACTGTTCTAGAACATATTATTGGGTCGTTAATAGAAGTATATGGCAATGAAGCAAAGCGAGAGGTCATAAACTCAGGTGTTGAGTGTAGCGCATGTCCTTCATGGCCTGTTCAACCTGCTTGAGTATTCGCGTCTATCCATACATGGGATTCATGACAGGACAGCAATATCAATGCCAAGATTGCGAAACCATCTCCCCGATTGTGATCGAGTTTGAAACTGAAGAAGATTTCAATGCATTTCTAGAGGCTCGGCTTGGAGATCAAGAGGAATAAAACCGCCACATAGACGGCCATGCGTGGCCCAATCTTCATATGTGAAAAGACTGAAATCGACTTGGATGGGATGTATATGATTGAGCGAAAGCAGGACGCACTGAATGGAGCGATGCTCCAAGCACTGATGGCCGAACACCTACGAGAAGAACGTGAAAAGTTCCAGTATCAACCGATTCAAGACGCATCCTTTTCCACACTCGCATCAAGAATTGTCGAGGATGCACGTAATGGGAAGACCCACAAATCTGTAGCTTCGAACGTGCTCGCTGACATCGGTCTTGAAACACCGAAGCAGGTCATCGAACAATCACCAATGCGATACGTTGGACAACGTGCTCGCAAAATTCCACTCAATACTCGCAAAGTGAGAAGGGTGAAGCGTTCCTCCAAAGCACCTATTCAAACGCGTGGAAGGCCACCTGTAGGTCACGAGCGAAGTAAGAGAAGCATACGAGTCCCTCGCACCTAAGACCAACCGTCAAAAAGGGACAACCCTGCGGAGTGTTGGGTGAGACCATGATCGACCTAGCCAATCCAAGTGAAGAGCATCAAATGCTCCGAGAAATGATTCGTGACTTTGTGCAAGAATTCGTGGAGCCACAAGCCCACGAATACGACAAGAAGGAGCAATTCAACATTGATTTGTTCCGCGAACTTGGTAATCTTGGACTTCTTGGAATCACCGTTCCTGAAGAATACGGAGGGGCCGGTCTTGATGCTGTCGCTGCAACCATTGCACACGAAGAACTCTCATACTCAGATTCAGGGTTTGCACTTGCTTACTTAGCCCACTCGATGCTGTTCGTCAACAATTTAGCGTACAATGGATCCGAGGAACAAAAGATCCGAATCCTTCCAAAGGTTTGCTCTGGCGAATGGATTGGAGCCATGGCCATGTCGGAACCTGATGCAGGCACAGACGTTCTCGGATTGTCAACAACTGCGGAAAAGAATGCTGATGGCGACTGGGTCCTCAACGGCCGAAAGATGTGGATAACCAACGGATGCATCGATGATCAAGGCACACCTGCCGACATTGTGTGGGTCTATGCTCGAACAGGGTACGATGAGAAAGGACGTGTCAAACTCTCAACCTTCCTCGTTGAGAAAGGCATGCCAGGATTCAGTGTTGGCCAGAAGATTTTTGACAAGACTGGAATGCGAGCCTCCAATACTGCAGAACTTGTCTTCGATGACTGTGTCGTTCCTGCTGGAAACCTTGTAGGTGAAGAAGGAGGTTCGCTGCTTCACATGATGGGCAACCTCGAGATCGAACGTCTCACACTTGCTGGAATGTCAGTAGGAATTGCACGACGTTGTCTCCATGAGATGAACAAATATGCCTCAGAACGTGAAGCATTCGGTGTTCAAATTCGGTCGTTTGGACAAATGCAACGGCACATTGGAGAATCTTGGGCCAAGTACCGAGCCATGCGAGCATACGTCTACGATACAGCCAACAACATCAAACTCGGCAAATCAGGCCAGCGTCTTGATTCAGACGGTGTCAAATTATT
>CATISI010000154.1 GCA_949538025.1 Candidatus Poseidoniaceae archaeon | reverse complement strand
GTCAATGTGGTTGAAGTAGGACCCTCAGTTGATTCAGGCTTTTTCAAACTCAAGAACCTAATCAGGATGATTATGCCATGATGCACATTGGTTCATATCACTTTGACAGCATTGGTAAGAAAGCGTTGGCTGCTTTCTCACATGCATTGGCAACATCATCGAGTCGCTGAAGGACACGATACATGTGCATGGCTGCGAGTGGTTGATCTTCACCGTTGGTGAAGACGAATGCAGCAGCTTCTGCTTCAATCATATCGGCCTCATGCTCCTTGAGATTGACTTCACGGATGAGTTCCATGACCTTGTCAGCACCAGCCTTCGTTCGTCCACTGATGTGGTAGTCACGCAATGCTTCAATCAAATCCTCATAGGTTGCTACCGTTTCTGCAACAGCCTTTGCCATCTTTGCAAGGTGTTCTCGAGCTTCATCATTCTCCATGAGTGGGCGGAAGGACAACTGTTCTGCAACATTCTGTGCATAGTCTGCGATACGATCTTGTCGGCTGACCATGTGGAGGAAGGACTTGGAATCAGCAGCAATACCGAATCGTAGGTCTTCTCGTACAGTATCTCGAATGTTTGCCTTGACCTTGTCAGCGGCGAATTCAGATTCGATGGTCGCTTCAATTTCTTCGCTTGCATCTTCACCTGAGCAGGCCTTTTCGACAGCGATGACCATCTTCTCAACGGTTGTCTCAACGACTTCTGCATGGTGATGGAACATGTCGAACGGTGTTGGTCCATCGGTCTTTGCACCACCTGCATCGGAGAGTGCATCCTCAACATGGATTTCCGCTCCTCGAGTACGCCACATGGCAAAACCTACTGCAAGGAAGGCAAGTGGCAGGAGAATGATCATCTTGAGATCGTCACCGCCAGATGCGATGTAAATCGTTGCTGCACCGAAGGCGGCAACGGGAACACTCGCAACCCAAGAGGCTGCGATCTTCCCAAAGACTCTGAAATCGACAGCCTTCGCCCCACCTGCGAGTCCAACACCGACAACAGCACCAACCAGTGTGTGTGTGGTCGAAACAGGAACTGCAAGGAATGGCATAGAGAAGATGAGAATGGTCGTAGCAGCACCAAATTCAGCTGCGAAACCACGTGTTGGCGTAATGTCGGTGATCTTCTTTCCAATGGTTTCCATAACTCGCCATCCCCAGGTCATGACACCGATGGCAATACCAGCAGAACCAAGTAGGACAAGCCAGAGTGGAATCTCTGCCTTTTCCATCAACATACCCGTGTCGTTGGAAAGTACTTGCCAAACTGCAGCCATTGGTCCAATCGCATTGGAACGGTCGTTGGCTCCGTGAGCGAAGGCAACGTATGCAGCGGTAATGATCTGCAACCAAACGAAGATTCGCTCAACACCACGGAAGCCATTGCTTTCTTCTTTAATATCGATCTTTCGGAGGACGAAGTAGAGACAAAGGGAACCGATTGCCCCGATCACTGCTGCAAGGATGAGAGAGTTGATTGGAAGCCATGCAGCATCTGCAAATGGATCCCATACACCATTTTCTTTCGCTGGAAGCCATGCTGACTTATCAGCAATCCAACCATTCGATTCAGCCTTTGCAAAGAATCCCTTGAGCGCCTTGAATTGAAGTGCAAGACCGAGGACAAAGAACGTTGGGAACGCGAGTATCGGCGCTAACCACAGCGACCTATCCTCCGGATTATCGGAATCAAGAATCAGTTTCTTGATAATATAGTAGGAAAAGAAGGCAATTATCGCACCCATCAATGGGCTTGCAACCCAACTCATCACAACCTTCTGAACAACTTCCCAATCGATGTATTCTGCATTGTGATCGACCTCAAGAACAAGACCAACACCAATGATACCACCGATAATGGAGTGTGTGGTTGAAACAGGAAGACCAAAACGAGTAGCGATGGTCAACCAAACAGCGGCTGCCATCATGGCTGCAATGAATCCAAAGGCAATGTCGTGAGAAATGTCAGGTGTAACCGTCGAGAAATCGACCGTAAGAATTCCTTTACGGACCGTTTTGGTAACAGCATCACCAGC
>CATISI010000153.1 GCA_949538025.1 Candidatus Poseidoniaceae archaeon | reverse complement strand
TCATGCGTCCAAGATGGACATGCTTGCGACTCAAAGCGCGGTGATAAACATTCACCAAGGGCATCATTGGGGCGTTCAAGTAATCGGTCTACTCATAGGGAACGAAGAATATCCCTGAGCGAGCCACGACGTGGCATTGATGTGCCCAGGGGAACCGGTATTGAACGATCATTCGTTAGCTCTTGATTCCAGCGTTTTTTGCATTCGCAATCCAATCCATCAAACTCGTTTAATGAGCCTGAGACTGCGTATCGTTCGATAGCAGCGACGACTTCTCCATCGCACGCACCACAGTTGTGAGATCCTCGAATCTTTCCACCCGCTGTTGGGTGTATAATCAAGCGTGATATCTGGTCATCATCTCCATTCATGCCACCGTTTGGATGAACGATATGATGGCTCTGCTGAATGAGTTCAACCAAAGACCAAAGCCATGGTGGACGATATTCTCGATGTCGATGAAGACGGTCGATGACAGTGCCCCGTTGAATGTTCATCGGATTAATGGATATCTCATCGCTCTGTTCGGCAACAGCCTCAATCCACTTGACACAGTGGTCAAGCGCATCAGCCTCACTCATGAACGGCGGTTTGAACATGAGATATGTTTTGACTCGGAGATTAAATTTCTGAAGACGTTCGACTGCTCTATCCCAAGAAGCGGCAGAGAACCCTTTGTTCACATGAAATCGTAAAACTTCATCATCGTACGCTTCAAGGCCAATCGCAACGGTAAAATTAGGATTGATTGAAGTTGCCCAGGCCAACTTTTCTACTGTGAGTTGTTCAGTTCTGCTTTCAACAATGAGTTCTTTATCAAATTCGAAACAATCACGCAAAACGGTTTCTTGGAAGTCGATTGGAATCTCTCGGTCTTCGAGCAAAGACCCCGAGGTGTACACTTTGACCATTGCATGGCCTTCGAAATTGTTGAATTTTTGTTTTGCATGCTGCCATTGGGCATGAAGATCATCGCTGTTGACATCGTCTCGGGTATCGTTGAAATATCCACAAAATGTACAACCCGATGACCACCACCAATGGCATCCTTTGGTTCGAAGAATAACCGTCACTGCTGAGCAAGGTTGGCCATCAGTGGTCATTTCAGGTGTGGAATAAACCGTTGCTGGATAGGAAGCATCCCAAGATTGTTGGCGCTCTTTTGCCCAAGGCGTATTCGCAGGTGCTTTCACAAGGTTGTGTATCTTGAGACTTTTTGTGTCACCGCCCAGCATAGTAAGACCCTTGCCGGATGACATGAACATCCCTCTGCCTATTCCTCTTCAAGGATTCGTTTGAAAATGATATCCGAACCTGCCTTGATGAATTGTCCTTTTGGATAATTCGTATCTTGGTCCTCTGCAGAAACAACTTGTGGCTCGTAGAGGTTTACAGGAACTCGAACGTCAACTCGACTTCCTAAACGAATCATTCCATAACGCTCTCCACGTCGTAAGGTATCGCCAATTCCTTTCCAAGGAACGATGGTTCGAGCAAGTGCTCCTGAAATCTGCATCACTTCGATTCGTTCACCATCTTCCGCCTCAAAGACCGTGCGAACGCGTTCATTGAACTCGCTTTCCTTACGGTAGGCTGGAGCAAAAGGACCGCGTCTTTTTCCTTTCCCAGTTCGATGTTCCATCGCAATAATTTCTGTAGCCCGTGGAGCACGGTTGACGTGAACGTCGAGTGGTGACATGAAGATGGCAATTCGCCAAACATCTGAGTCTTCGGGCACTCCTTCTGCCGCAACAAAGCGTTGCTCAGTCTCAAAAGAAAGTGGTTTCTCGCAGGGTTTTGGATACCAATCTCCAGTATGTTCATCATGCTCTATGTTGCCTTCTTCACGTTCCTTTCGAGATGGTCGACGTCCATTCGCTCGCTCACGGCGAACAAACATGACGTGCCCATCTGCCGGTGAAACGAGTATGCCTGTTTCTTGAGGGATTGGGCGATCCGGATCTCTCCAGAAGTTCGCAAAAAATACAGCGATCATAAGGGAAAAGACGCCTAGCAATGGCATCAATCCATTGAGCGTATCAAGATAAATTCCACCAACAAGGATAGCAATACCTGCAATTGTGAAGGTAGCTACAGGGGCATGCCCTCCTTGGGCGAGACCAGCCAAGGCGTTTCACCTCAGTTGTCAGCCCAGGGGTCGACATCCGAGTTCCAAGTTTCGGAGGAAGATGCCTCGGTTTCTTCTTCAGCAGGTGTTTCTGCCTCTTCTTCAAGAGTCTCCTCCTCAGCAGGTGTTTCGATTTCTTCAGCCGGCGCTTCTTCGACTGCAACGTCTTCAACAGGGGGTTCTTCAACCGCCTCTGATTGTTCTCCAGTTCCTTCTTCGATAACTGCCTCGGCCTCTTCAACGGTCATTTCCGCTGCTCGTGCCTCGACCATCTCATCCATTCGATCGGTAAAGGCACGAGACATGTGCTGAGATTGTCGCTCAGCTTCAACTGCACGCTCAATCATCTCATATCGTTCCTTGATAGCCTTGTTGAGGTCTTCGAACAATGTCATGTGAGCAACGTACCAGTCGTCTCGAGCTTTCATTTCAGATACAGCTAGTTTGAGATCATTGTCAAGCTCTTCCGCAATTCCGAAGACCTTGCCAAGTCGGTCCTTCTCACGTGAGTATTTTTCTTCCATCGTTTGGAGAGCTGGTTCCAAATGCTCGACACGCTTGTCAGCCTTGGTTGCTTTCATTTCCAACTCACGAATTCGGAAATCTTTCTCAGCAATCAACGATTCTTGTGCTTCTCGTTCGATTTCCTTGTCGATAATTTCTTTCTCTAGAACTTCAATCTCAGCACGTGCATCGACGAGTTCTTTCTCTTGAGTTTCATAGGCTGCGAAGAGTTTCTTCAAACGGTCCGTTTCCGTGGCTAGAGCCTCTTCAAGTTGACCGATTCGAACTTCAGGGGTGAGGGTTCCTTCTTCACTCATATATTCACCCGGAGGAATGCCTCCATTTCAACCCAGTCGTCTTTACCCTATGAAGACGACGCCTCGTTGAGAACGATAATACACTTCTCAGTTGTAGGTCTAATCCACGACTAGAATTTCTTTTTGGGGCCGCCTGGGAAAAGCCAACGATTGGATTTTTCTTCGCCTGTTTTCTCAACTTTCACGTTTTTCTCTCTCCTCAAGAACACCAGTGATAGGAGGACAATGACGGCTATCGCTGCAATGACGAGGTACGTGGTGTTGGCATCCATGTTGGTTTCTTCCTCCGAGCGCGCCCCATCATTCGGGTATGCATCCGTGTTGTCCCCCACGCCATCACCATCGGTATCGGTTGTTTCAGATGCATCATTTGGAAATGCATCAAGTGAATCCACTGTTCCATCGCCGTCGGAATCTCTTTCAATAATCTCAATCGCATTCTCAACTACAATTTTTTCTCGAATACCACCTATTTTCAACAGGGTTATGTGAAGATTATACGTTGACATTTCCGCAGATTCTGGGGCCTCAATCTCAACCTTCCAAACATCATTTTCTGGGGCAGTGGCCCTACCACGCAGGCCTGTTTCATCTTCCCAATCGCCTTGAGGAGCAGGTCCTGTCAAATGGGCAAATGGCGAAATGTTGTAATCAGCGGGTTGAGGTGTGTTTTTGTCACCGCTCTGGCCAATTCCAAGGGGCCCGTATTTGCCGCGCCCCCAGCACGAGATCGAACCATTTTCTGATAGAGCGCAGGTATGATCGTAATCCAAACTTAGATCAACAACATTTGTGGCTCCTTCGACAAACATTGGGATTTGGTAAATACCGCCGGTTACACCAATCCCTAAACGGCCGAAGTGATTGTGCCCCCAACAGTACACGCTATTATTTTCTAGAATAGCACAGGAACTGTGTTGACCTACTGAAACTGACACTGCTGGCGAGCCAGTCGGCAAATGCGCATAAACTGGAATGAGTCGATTTGTTGTCGTATTTTCTCCAAGTTGGCCATAGTTGTTCAATCCCCAGCAAGTGATGGAACCATTGTCCAATAGGGCGCATGAATGATGATCTCCAACCGAAAGGTCTGTCGCAGCACGACCTTCGGGTAACTCGACATTTGAAGACGGAGCATGAATCGTATCGCTTGTATCGCCATTGCCAAGTTGGCCCACGTTATCTCGGCCCCAGCACATCACACCACCATCATCAAGGAGAATACAGGTGTGTGTTGCTCCGGGCTCAACTTTCACAACTTTACGATCGGATGGAGTTGTAATCGTTTGAGGCGTGTATTTATCGCTTGTATCCGAATTACCATTTCCTAAGGCGCCATATGAGTCAAGCCCCCAGCACGTCAAGGTATCATCTTCCAATATTGCACAAGTATGTTTGAGCCCCATTCCCATCGATTTTACCCCCTTGCCTTGTGGGAATTCTACTTTCACGCTCGGAGACTTGTAGGTGTTGGTTGAATTATCGCCAGCCTGCCCATCTTCATTAAATCCCCAACAACTTGCAGAGTTGTCATCGAGAACGATGCACGTTCGCAACTGTCTCGCATATATTTGGGCTACAGTTTGGCCTCCATCGATTGAAACAAACGAGGTGGGTTTGATTAAATTCGTTGCATCGCCTCCATCGCCTAGTTGCCCATAGTTGTCAAGCCCCCAACACATTGCGGAACCATTTTCAAGGATGGCACAACTGTGCGAGTTTCCTGTGGCAAGTACTGATGAATGTGTTTCAGAAGTTGGTGCATCTGGCGGCACGAATTCGTAACGAATTGTCGAGATGCCAACATAATCTGTGAGGTCGATAGTGCATTCCATTGACTCAGCTTGATTTACGTCTGCATTCGGACAGTCCAACTCGGGTGATGCGCTTTCTTCAGCCATTACCTGCATTGACACGCCGAGCAAGATGGCCAGACAGAAACAAGCTCGGGCTTGGAGGGACATGAATTAACGTACTCCTTCTCCCTTATTGACTCATTTACACTACTCGGTCTGCAGGGCGTACTTCTTACACTGAATCAGTAGCCTCAACCAAGGCTCTTGCAATCGGAACTTCGCCCATCGAATGGCCTGCATCTGGAATGATTTGCAAGACCGAGTTTGGCAATTGCTTGTGCAATTCCCATGCACTCTTAACCGGGCAGACCATATCGTATCGACCTTGGACAATGACTGCTGGAATATGTTGTATTGAATCTGTATTGTTGAGAATATAACTATCCTCGACAAAGATTCCATTGATGAAATAATGGCATTCGATTCGTGCGAAAGCGACGGCAAAATCAAGGTCTTCTGCTTTATCGAGATATTCAGGATCAGGGAACAGCCGGCTTGTCGCCATTTCCCATCGCGTCCATTCCTTTGCCGCATTGCGTCGGATATCCACATCTTC
>CATISI010000152.1 GCA_949538025.1 Candidatus Poseidoniaceae archaeon | reverse complement strand
TGCGTTCTTGACATGATCAAATCCTTCGAGAAGGATGAGGATGGCCAATATCCGAACGCCAAAATCACCGATCTTCACATCGTTGAGAAGCGGAAAGGATGACAATCGTGTCAAACACCGCACAAAGCCTCAATCCATAGGGCGCGCTTAAACGAGGGAGGCCAGCAGGGCAAATTGCTGGGGCACGCCTAGCGGTGTGCAAGATGTCCGATTCAACCACCTTTGAGAGCCTCAAACTTGAGGCTCATCTCCTCGACCGATTGGATGCCCTCGGGTATGAATTTGCAACACCCGTTCAAGCTATGGCAATTCCGCCAGCGATTGCAGGACGAGACGTTCTCGCCACTGCACGCACAGGAACTGGAAAGACGGCAGCCTTCGTCCTCCCCATCCTGCAAACACACAAGCCAGGCGTCATTATTTGTCCTACTCGAGAACTTGCCCTACAAGTCGTCAACGAAATTGAACGTTTGAGTGGCCTCGACAACATCGCTACTGCACTGATTGGCGGCGCCTCGATGAAGAAGCAAATTCAGCAATTGACAGAATGGCCTGATGCCATTTTGGTCGCTACACCTGGTCGTATTTGTGACCATATGGAGCGAGGCAATGTTGATCTCAATCAATATGATGTTCTCGTTTTGGATGAAGCTGATGAAATGCTGAGTATGGGGTTTGCAGATGATCTTGAATACATCGTCGAACAGATGAATCCTGACCATCAAACGCTCCTCTTCTCTGCCACGATGCCAAAGCACGTACAGAAACTCGCAAACAAGATCCTTGAGGAACCTGAACAAATCCGTGCATCTGGAAAAGAGGAAAGACCTCCGAGCCTTGTCAAACAGTACGTCATGATATGCACACTCCGGCAACGCGTTGAAGCCATCGAAAAACTCCTTCTCGCATGGCAACCGAGTGCGGCCATCATTTTCTGTAAGACTCGAAATCGAGTTGAAACTGTTGCCGATATTCTGCGACCAAAAGGCGCTGAAGCACTGCATGGTGGCATGTCGCAAGCAGAACGAACTCGCGTTATGAACAGATTTCGGGAAGGACGCACTAACGTCTTGGTTGCAACGGACGTTGCTGCTCGAGGGATCGATGTGGACAGAGTCGACTTGGTTCTCCAAGATGACCTACCAACGGACGATGACACCTACATCCATCGTGTCGGCCGAACCGGTCGCGCAGGACGTACTGGACGTAGTGTCCTCATGCTCGGAAACCGTGCTGTACGCCACATCAAGCGCATCGAAAAGAAGGCTGGGGAACTTGAGCGAATGGACATTCCTACACAACAAGACATCGACGATCTCCAACGCCTGCAATTGGTTGAAGAATTCAATGAGATTGAACCGCACCAGAACGCTTTTGATGCCTTCAATGCTGCGCGAGATTCCGGAATGAGTGCCGAAAAGATTGCAGTTGCAGCCCTATCGAAACTCCTTGGTTCATCTCCTGAACAGGATACAGCAAACGCCCCTCAACTCAACAAGAGCGACAATGGACCGAAGGCAGCCTTGGTTCTAGGATTAGGGGCCATGGACGGAATCGAACGAGGTGCCATCACTGGAATGGTCTACCGCGTTGGGAACCTACCAGACGGTTCGGTTGGACGCATCGAAATGCTTGACAAAATCACTGCTGTTGAATTACCAGAGCAATTCATCGATCAACTCGTCGAAGATTTGGACCAAGAACGCGTTGGACGTCGATACGTTCGTCCTCGTCGAAGCGATGACTGGACTTTCCAACCAGAGGGACGTCACCCAAGCCAACGTCGCCATCGTGGCGGAGGTCGACAAGGCGGTGGCAGAAAAGGCCCAGGTGGACGTCACAACTCGCGAGGTAAGGGCCATTCTGGTGGTCCAAACCGCCGACGTTAAGCATCGAAACAAGCGAAAAGGCATATGTTCGCTCTTGAATTGGACGATACATGAGCAGCACAGCGGACCTCACCAAGCACTTCCTCGAAGCCGTTGACCAAGCTGCTCTCGCTAGTGCCGCATGGCGAGGTAAAGGCGACAAAAACGCTGCAGACGATGCTGCTGTCGAAGCCATGCGTCGCACCTTCGATGCTGTCCCATTCGACGGTCGTGTTGCTATTGGCGAAGGCGAACGAGATGAAGCACCCATGCTGTTCATTGGTGAAGAATTGGGAAGTGCGGTTGGCGTCGAAGGCGTTCCCTGCATCGACATCGCTGTCGATCCACTCGAATGCACCAATAATTGCGCTTACGAC
>CATISI010000151.1 GCA_949538025.1 Candidatus Poseidoniaceae archaeon | reverse complement strand
TTTGACATAACCTCAAGAAGGAGCCTTGCTGGTCATCCCACATGGGTCATCTTAAAGACGTTGGAATGGGGTACTTTGAACACATGCTTGGAGCGTATAAGCTCGCTTTCCGGTATGGCCTTGGTGCGATTCAACTTCTCATTCACGGATTGATACCGGGTGTTTTCATTGATGCAGGAAAGAAGACATCTGACGCCTACAAGAGATAGACACCTCTAGTCATCACGGCCTTTAAAATCACGGCCAATAAACGAATGGAAAGGTGTCTTCTTGATCTTTGCATGCTTCCAACCGTACAGATAGTACGTGAGCAAGCCAGCAACGATCGCTGCAGATGCTCCAATGAATGCCTTATCTCCAATGAAGTAGATCAGGAACAGACCTGCAAGAATACCCCACAATTGCATAAACGGATACAATGCGCCTTTGTACGATGGATTCCAATCATGACGATCGCTTGTTTGTCGAAGAATGATGACACAAGTGTTGATCATAATAAAAATCATGATTTTAAATCCAGATGCCAACTTGACGACATCTTTGAGAGGTACAAAAAAGATAGCGAGGCCCATCGCCACACCCGTGATGATAATGGGCCAATGCGGCGTTTCATACTTCTCGTGAACACGTTCGAGTGCAGGAGGAAGCAACTTGTCTTGCCCCATCGCAAACAGGAATCGAGAGGATGCGAGAATGCCTGCGAGCGCCATGGAAATCATGGCGAGAACTGAGATGATGGCAGCAAAGATACCAAACTCAGTACCTGCCACATGCTCTGCAAAGACAAAGATTGGATTCTCGACAATTTTGCCATCAACTTCCCACCACGTTCCAGGAATAGCAGCCATCATCAGGTACGCTATCAATGCGTAGAGTACAGTCGCAATGAGCAATGAGAGCAGCATACCTGCTGGCAGATTCTTTTCTGGGTCCTTCACTTCGCCACCGATTGCGGCTACTTTCGTAACACCTGCATAGGCAACAAAGACGAACGCTGATGTTTCAGCAAGCGTCCAAAGGTCGGTATCAAAGGCTGCCTTGAACGGGCGTCCTCCGTCGAAATCATCAGAGAAGAAGGCTGCAACACACGTGACGAGGAGCATACCGAGCGTGACAAGCAAGACTGGTGTTTGAATTGCCTTGACCTTCTTAACACCAAGAATGTTCACGATGGTGATGAGCACCAAAGCACTCATGGAGAGAACCAGCATTTCCATATCAATCTCAAAATAGGTTGTTACAGCGATGAAGTAGGCTGAAAATCCAATTAGAGCGAAACCTGATTTCAGCAGGAACGAGGCCCATAATCCGAGACCACTGATGGTACCAATCATTGGCCCATAGGTCCGTTCGAGGTAAACATAGGAACCACCACTCGATGGCATACCTGATGCCAATTCAGCTTTCGAAATAGCAGCAGGCAAAACCACTGCTGCAGCAACGATGAACGCAAGCCAGATTCCTGCACCCATGATCTCAGCAGCAAAGGTTGGCGTCACAAAGATACCAGGAAGCATGGCAGAGAGCGAGATAATCACAACACCTGCAAGACCAACGCTTCGCTTCAAGGTCTTCTTGATGGTTTCAGTTCCTTGTTCAACAAGAGAATCGAGTTTTGAAATTGGCATGGCAAAATCCCCGAATTCATGCACAAAGAGTGCTTCCAAATCACTTCAAGCAGACAAAGGATATATGCTCTTGCATTTTTTGAGGATACAGAATCCCGAATTCCGGAATTTAGATTTTGGCGATAACCTTCATCTCGACGGCGATTGGTGTCGGCAGAGCACGGATTGCAAGCGTCGTTCGTGTTGGACCATAATGGCCGATAGTTTCTGCCCAGACTTCATTGTAGCCTGAAAAATCACGATCCATGTCAACAAGGAACGACGTTACATCGACGACCTTTTCCATCGAGGATCCAGCCTCCTCAAGGATTCGAGCAATATTTTCGACGACTGCTCGTGTTTGGGCTTTGATGTCATACTCAAGTGGTTCTCCATTCGCATCCCGAATCGGCCCGCCGGGAATAGCATTTGTTCCTGGCTGCCGAGGTCCGACGCCAGAAAGGTACAGAAGATCACCAACCCTTCGAGCATGCGGATACAAACCAACAGGTTTTGGCGCAGAATCTGTGTTCACCGCATCCTTGCCTTCAGCAGGGTCCCATAATGCTGGACCGTTATCATCGACCTGTTTCGATTCAGGAGTGCTCTCACTCTCATCTGCATCGAGGACATTGCGTTCTCCATGATACATTTCAACATCGTCCTCATCGTACTCCTTGTCCCCCATTCCGTTTGATGTGGGATCAAGATGAACAACAGCACCTCCAGCTCCATGCAATGCTTCGTAGGCAAGAACTCGACCGGTCAAATCGTTTCGATTATCGTTCATCGCGGATAGCCACCACATCGGTTTGAAGGTGACAACTTTTTGCACGCGAATTTGTTGGTGAATGGTGCGGGAGAGTTGTGCAACATCCTCGAGACGCCCCTCTTCAAGGAACTCGAGGACCTTACGATTCCATTCATCGTCCTTGAGTGAGTGAATCTTATCATCAGCAGCATCAATGAATTCCGTGAACATTCGGTTGGACATTGACATTGCAGTGACTGCAACAGCTTTCTTTCCAGTTGATTTCAAAACATCGAGACACGATTTCGCAAGAACTGTGGTCTCAGCACGGTTGGCATAGACATTTGAGGAAACAATGACTGCAGGAATCGCATTGTCTGGATTGAGGAGTTTCAGGGCAACAACCGAACCGACATCAATAGGGAATCCATTGTAGGCGACGGTTCTGCTCTGCAGACCTCGTGCATGGTTGGCCTTGTTCCAAGCCTCTGCAAAATCAGCATCGATTCGGAACGAATAGTCCATTGAGCCGAGGTCGTGAAAATCCTGATCGACCAAGGTCCACGTTGGATTTGGGTCGGCTTGAATCTGGTGCCCAATGATGCTCGGCCAAGTTGTTGAGTAGATGATTATGATATCTGCACCACTGTCTGAAATTTGTTGACGAGCTTCATCAAAAGCATCTCGTAGCCTTTGCCATCCTTCGTTTTGTTCAGGAACCAAGAGAGGATGAGGGTGGACAGGAACGACATACGATGCAAGGACAGGGTTGGTCAAACTTCGACCTCCTCGTGAGCGTAACAGGGCCATTCAACGATAGCATTTCCGGTTCCGATAATGGTCCCATATCCATGAAGGATTGCAGGATATGTCGGTACAGTCAAGGTGCTGAGGAGCCAAGTCAGACCACCGCCATCGGATTCAGCGATGGCTTGTTCGGTAAATTCAGGCATCTCGTCAATAATTCGTTGAGCTTGACCGGTCCGCATATAATCGATGATTCGCATGTCCCAAAGGTGCATAGCATGACTGGTGATGTGCTCTTTGCTCATGTCCTCAGGAACATCGGATTCTGTCGTAAAGTGGCGATGTGAAAGTGAATTGGATGCGAGCACAACGGCTTTCTTACCACTTTCAAGAATGGCATCGCGAGTTACTCGACCAAGTTCCATCATCATCTCTTGCATGACTTCAACCGAGTAATAGTGTCGAGAGCGATTCGATGAAATGACAACAAGAGGTTTGTCGAAGGCTGGATTGACCATGTGCCCCGTTGTGATCGTTCCATAATCAACACGGAAATCTGGATTTTCCATCATTTTCACTGCTAGTCCTGCATTCGCCGCTTTGTCGTGAATGGCTTTGCTTAATTCGACATCGATGTCAAGGTTGTACGAATATCGGAAAAGATTGGGGAAAATTGGGTCAACCGAGAGCCCCTCAAAATGAGGTAAACCAAGGAAATGTGTTCCTACGTACGTTTGCCAATGCGGTGAAAGGATGACCAATACATCGTGATCTATTTTTGAAAGCGATTCACGTAGTCGTTCATATCCCCATCGAAGCTGTTCCCAACCACCTTCGGAAGTTGGTTCGTTCTGTGGAGGATTTTCTGCGTACACAAGATGAGGTGGATGCGGTGCAAGACAGCCTGCAACAATCGAACCTTTGGCCATGGGTAGACCAAGCAGAGGACGCATATGGATGCATCGCAACAGAAGGCTAAACCTCAAACGAGAAGGGTCCAAGCACAGAGCATGTCGGATATGGACGATGCACCCTCAGCATCGGAAAAATCACCGACGTTCGATATCGACGATGCAGGCGTTACGGGAAGCGAAATCTTCTCAGATATGCTTCGTCATATGATGGCTCCTTTGTTGATTGGAATGGTCTTTGGTGCGATATGGCAACTTACTGTGATGCCTCGAATCGACACGTTTGTTCCAAATCCTGTTCACGGTGCGTTTGCAATGTACCTTGTGGCTTCTCCACTGATTTACAAGCAACTCATTGGAATGGAAATGAGCCGTGCGGGAGAGTATGCTATGGGCTTTGCAGTCACAGCATGCTGCCTTTCCATGGTTTGGATGTTCGGAACCTCATCGGTCTATCTTGCTGGATTCCTTCCTGCCATTGCTTGGTTGTTCATCAGTTCTTTTTGGCTTCAATTTGAGTTCCCACCGTTCAGATATGGGCTTTGGCACGGCATGGCCGTCAACGTTGGTGCCTTTGGCGGCAGTGTGCTCGCCTTCATCTACTTCTAAGACGTGTATGACTCGGATTCATTCGGGAAATCTCCTGAGCGCACATCCTCGCAATAGGAACGAATGGCACCATCAATTTCTTCAGCAAGATTGAGATAACGGCGAAGGAATCGTGGTGAGAAGTCCATTGTAATCCCTAGAAGATCATGGAGAACGAGGACTTGTCCATCGCAATGAGGGCCTGCTCCAATACCGATGACCGGAATGCTCAACTCGCTTTGAACGCGTTGTGCAAGTTCCTTTGGAATCTTTTCGAGAACGATGGCGAAGCAACCTGCTTCCTCGAGAAGTTTTGCATCTTCAATCAGCTTCTCTGCCTCTTCGTCTTCTTTGGCTCGGACTGTGTAAGTTCCAAACTTGTAGATGCTTTGAGGCGTGAGTCCAAGATGTCCCATGACAGGAATACCGGCAGTCAAAATCCGTTCAACCGATTCAACAATCTCAGAACCACCCTCAAGTTTGACAGCATGGCCTTCTGCTTCTTTCATGATGCGAATGGCACTTTCGAGAGCTTGCCGAGAATTTCCTTGATACGTTCCAAAAGGCATGTCGACGACAATCAATGCTCGATCGACAGCACGCTGGACACATTGTGCGTGGTAGATCATGTGATCGAGGGTCATCGGAACGGTTGTCACCTGACCTGCCATGACATTCGAAGCCGAATCGCCGACGAGGATAACGTCCACACCTGCTGCGTCAACGAGGCGAGCAAGTGAGTAGTCGTACGCTGTCAACATGGTGATAGGTTCGTTGGCTCGCTTCATTTCTTGGAGCGTATGCGTCGTAACTTTCGTTGCTTTGCTGTGAACCGACATCGTTCTGCCTCATGCTTCCGATTGAATTCAACATTTCAAAGGCTCGCCATCATTCTTGGTCATGTTTGATACAAACATTGAGTGGTTCAGAGAAAAATCCGAGGCTCCAATTGCCTCCCTCTCGACCAACACCTGAATTCTTGACACCACCAAATGGTGTCCTCAAATCACGATGCAACCATGTGTTGACCCAGATGATTCCTGTTTCAATCTGCTGAGCGAGCGTATGTGCACGATCAATGTTTGTCGACCATATCGAACCGGCAAGCCCGTATTCTGTGGAATTGGCCATTTCGATTGCCTCTTTATCGGAATCAAACCGGTGAATGGTGACGACTGGTCCAAAAATTTCCTCTGTTGACGTTCTTGTAGTGTGATTAAGACCGTCGATGATGGTTGGTCGAAGGAAGGCACCAGTGTCAGTATCAGCGACCAGTCCTGTCATTTTTCGTGTACCACCTGTCAAGATGATTCCACCCTCTTCAACGCCAAGTTCAATATACGATTCGACCTTTTCGAGATGTTCGAGACTGATAAGTGCGCCAATTTGTGTGGATGGGTCTTCGGGTGGTCCGCAGACCATCGCATCAACCGACTCGACGAGTCGGCGGGTGAACTCATCCGCAATCGAACGGTGAACGAGTATTCGAGAACCGCATAGACAAACTTGACCACCATTCGTGAATCCGGCTCGAACCGCTCCCTTGACGGCCTCGCCCAAATCGGCATCATCCAGAACGATGGTTGCATTTTTCCCACCCAATTCCAATGAGAGTTTCTTGAACATCGGGGCTGCTATTGCAGCGACGTGTCGGCCTGTTGCCGTCCCTCCAGTGAATGAAATCGCACCAATGGACGGATGCTCGAGAATGGCTTGTCCCACTTCTGGACCATAACCGTGTACGACATTGATAACTCCAGGAGGAAGGGCAATTTCAGAAGCAACCTCGCACATCAGTGCTGCTGTAAGCGGCGTCATCTCGCTCGGCTTTGCTACGATGGTGTTTCCCATCAACAACGCAGGTGCAACCTTCCAACTCAAAAGATAAAGTGGCAGATTCCAGGGTGTAATCAATCCCACAACGCCGATTGGATTTCGGTGAACAATGTTGGTGGCATCAGACATCTCAAACACTTCCTGCTCTTGTTTTCGAGCAAAATCCGCGAAGAATCGGAAGTTATCAATCGAGCGTTGTGCATCGACTCTTCGTGCAAGCGCAAGCGGCTTACCCGTATCTTTTGACTCTCGTTGTGCAATCTCTTCTTTGCGCTGCTCAAGACCATCAGCCATGCGGTCAAGCCAATCTGCGCGTTCAATCATGGAAAGTGACGCCCAGGCTTTGCTTGCTCGCATTGCAGCTTGTACAGCTACTTCGACATCGGCCTTCTTCGATCGAGCAATCGTCCCTATCTCTTGCCCAGTTGCAGGATTGACGTTTTCAAGCGTCTCTCCATCATCCGCATCGACGAAAACTCCATCGATGAAGTTCAACGCATTCATGCGTCCAACTCCGCGTCGTACATCCAACGGTCTTGATCAGGATCCCATTCATCCCATGTTGGGATGGTCTCAAGGACGCCAAGGTATCGCTCAGGGACGATTCCGGGAACAATGAATGCCTTTTGACGATGGAGAGGATATGGGTTTCTTAGATCGATGCCAAGCACACCGAGGATGGCTCGGGCAACATACCATGTCGCTTGTGCGTTCCATCCATGAGCAATTTTCACGACGATACCGAGACCTTTCGGATAATCAGGGTGCTCAATAGCAAGACCGAGTAAACCATCTGCCCCTTCCTTTGCGACAACAGTCCCTTCGCCCGCTTTGAGAATGGTTGAATCGAGGCGATTGAATCCACCGACAAGGTCAGGGTGACGAACCATAGCTTCCCAAATCCAATCTTCATCTTTGTCGCGAACAAGTCCAGCATAGATCTGAGCCAATTCAGCAACCGTGTTCGAGACGGTTGGCAACCCACACCCGTCTTTAGCAATGCGTTGTGGCGTCCAATCCTCGCCAAGGAAGCGTCGAATTTCGGACATGTACGCATCGAACACTTGGTGACTTGGCAAGGTGTAACCCGCCCGATTCCAACCTTTCTCTCTGCAACCTCGTAGAATTGCTGCATGTTCACCAGAACATGTGTGATACCATCGTCGTGGACGACGTACTTGACGCCCGAACTGAATGAGGGGTACATCCAATGGCGTGAGCATCAAAGGCCACTCTGACTGTGAAAGCAGTGATTGTGCCGCAGCAACATGTTCTGTATCGCCATTGTGGCTCGCCACCGAAATGGCCTTTTGCTCCCAAGAGAGATCCTCAAGTTCATTCACGAAGGCCTTGAGCATGAAGGGTTTCATCATCGAACGACCATAACAGAGTACGTTTCCACCGAAGGAATGGATGACTTCATCTCCATGGGCCCATGCAACTGCGCCGTGAATGGTTGTTTCCGAAACGCCGTTCCTTCGGTAATCGACCAACGGCTCCCATGCAACGTCGCGACCAGTAGGGATACCCTCAACTTGTTCACCAAGTGGCGAATTTGGGAACAACTCGCTTCCAGGACGACCCGGTTTGACAGCGGAATGATCGTGGTGATTGATGTCCATATTCAAGCACCCTCGAGTAGTTCTTCAACACGTGGAGCGACCTTTTCCATGTACGCTCGCATGTTCCTGCAAACCCGAGCACTATCATGATTGAAGAAATCGAACCATGCCATGACACGATCCTCCGGATGGAAGCGTTCAACCAATTGTTGGGCGACGTCGTCAACGTTTCCAATCAATGCGTTTTGTGCTGCATTCTGAACTTTGTTGGGGTCGATGGTCCCTTCGAGAGCATTCCAGTAGGCACTCAGTGCTTCGTCTGCTTCACGATGAGCAGCTTGGCGTTGCTGCTCAGGCGTCATTCCGGGTTCATCGTTGACAAACACAAAACTGGTTCGTGGCATATCCGAACGCTTCCATTCTCCACCATCTGGATGGAAACAGGAACGCATGCGGTCATGTGTCGCTTCAATGACGTCCGGTTGTGTGATTGAGAGATTAAAGACACGAACTGGAAGAAACGAGTTGACGAAGACTTGGGCTTTTGCATCGTGCGTTCCTGCTACAAGCACTAATTGATTTCGGTCAAATGTATTTGGAACGATTCGAATGTCTTCAAACACGTAACGACGGTCAATCTTGATAGCATTATCATAAGAACCGTGAACCTCTTGAACACGCTTCCAATCGTCTTCGCTTCTGAAATTCTCACGTGTCAATGTGGTCGAACGTACAGAATCAGAGGAAACAACATCCCCTCGAAGCAATCGCAGGAAGATTTCACTTGCTTCAAGAAAAATTTGTCCACGCAACGTCGGCCATGCCGCTTCTTCAACCGCGGTTCGTGGTACAATTCCATATGGGCGAGCCATGAATTCGAATCTCCCTGCTGAGAAGCCCACGTGGAGCTTGCGAGCATCATCGTTGACTGCAAGAAGTTGCAAAGTGTTAGCAATCCTCTCTGCTTGTGCAATTGGTCCACCCGATGCAAGTATTGAGACGACGGCACTACCGATTTCGATGTTCTTGGTTCTTCGGAACGATTCCATGGCAAGTTGGGGAAAATCGGTGCAAAGTCCAACTTCGCCTTGCCAGTGAGGAACGACTGGTTTGCTGTTTGACTTTTGTGTTTCAGTTGAAAGGTGGGCTTGAGCAATCCATCCTACGCCAAAGCCTAACGAATCTGCACATTCGAGTTGTTCGAAGTAATTACGAAGCATTGTCTGTTCGTCAGGGATATGACCATTTGCGTCGGGAGTTTGGCTGATAGAAAAGAAAATGTCGTGTTCCATCAACTTCGCCCCGTTTTTCCCAATACGTCAAATCACATAACCCGTTCGACCACTATTTAACGCCCTCACCGAGTGCAGTGAGGTCATGGAGTCGCTTTTTCAGCAGGTCTGGAGCGGGGATACCAAGTTGCATGAACAAGTGCATCGTATCTGATAGAGCCAGAAGAGCATCGTCGTATCGGGTCTCAATTTCTGCAAGATCTGCAAGTCCCCAACTGGCAACAAGATGACCAGCAGGATGCTCAAGACGCTTGGCAAAATCGAGGCTCTCCTGATACATTTCACTCGCTGTGGCAAGTTCACCAATACTGGCTTGAGCATGCGCAACATCTGCAAGTGCCTCCATGCGAAGAACATCGTTTTGCATGGTGATGGCTAGTTCGAGTCGGCGGGTATCATGAATGATGGCAGAATCCCAATCTTGGTTGAGGCGCGAACAGCGTGAGAGTACTGCCAACCCGTAAACGATGCCTTCCTTGTCTTCGACGGATTCTCGTAATGTCAGTGAACGTCGGATGGATGTTTGTGCTGAGTCAATCTCCTCGATGGAGAGCAGCATCAGTGCGTGATGGTGGAGGACAGCGGCTGCAAGTGCAGTCCCCTTTTCCAACGATTCAGCATGGAACGCCAATTCTGCGACATCATCAATTGAACCTGCGTATCGCTTCAGTTGCTCAAATCGCGCCCAACCCTTTTCGATGTCATCCTCTGCTACTTGCTGAGCATGTTCGACCAATCGATGCAAGAGATCCATATCATCTATTGACTCGACCAGTGGCAATATTCCCAAGGCCAGTGATGTGTTGATGGATTCAATCGAACCGCCTCCAGTCAACATTTCGACGATTTCCTTTGCCTTCTCTGGTGAGACTTCTTCAGCCATGTTGCGACCAGCGAGATTCGCGTCAAGAACCTATGCTTGATGCTAGTTGAACCTTGATGATTGATAATATTGAAGTTTATGCGACGTCATGGCACGACATGACAACGCGTTGCAAGGCGTAATGCTCGTAGCCTTACTACTTCTGTTTCCAATGACAATCCAACTGTTGGTCCATCAAGATGAGAGCCCCTTGTGGAGAACCGTCTATGTTGAGGTTGAAGGTGAGGATGTAGAAGATACAGAAGCGCGTTCTGAAGCTCGAAGTCGAGAAGATGTTGCTCGCGTTGCAACCTTTAACATCAAAATCTTTGGCGAGACAAAAATGGGCAAAGCGGATGTTGTTGCCGAACTCGTCAACATCACCCAGCGATATGATATGCTCGTCGTTCAAGAGATCAAAGATCTTGACCAAACGGTCCCATACGACTTCCTGGAAGCCATCAATGCAGCATCCAATGACACCTACGCCATGGTTCTGAGTGAACGTTCAGGGCAGCAAGAAGATGACCAAGGAGGACAAGAGCAGTATGCATTTTACTATCGAACATCGCATTTCCAGTTTGATTCTGCGTGGTTGCACAACGATTCAGAGTTGGATGAATTTCAACGTGAGCCATTTATCTCATCGTTCAATCTGCTTTCACAAAATGGAACCGTCCTTGAAGACATGACGTTCATTACCGTGCATACTAAGCCTGCCGATGCCGTCAACGAGACGGCTGCTCTGCATGATGTTGTTCAAACGTACAAACAAAATTCAACCGAATCCGATATCATTGTTCTTGGCGATTTCAATGCAGATTGCAGTTATGCTTCAACCTATGAACTCAATCAACTTGACATCCGAAGCCCTAACTATCTCTGGGTCGTACCTGATTCAGCGGATACAACCTTCTCAGAAAACACACACTGTGCCTACGACCGCATAGTCCTCACCAGCGATATTGACGACCGATTCTTTGGACGCTGGGGTGTCGATAGGAACATGAGCGACGCTGACGTATCAGATCACTATCCAGTTTGGTTTGACCTCGACAGGACGGAGGATGTGCTTGCATGAAGCGTCGCGCATCCATTCCTGGTCGAATCAACATCATTGGTGAGCATACCGATTATTCAGGAGGATGTTCGCTTGCATTCGCGTCTCAACATCGGCTGGTGCTCGAAGCACAATTTGTCGAAGCCGGCTATCGTGGTGAGCCAACGGTCGTAGCACTGTGGGAAGAAGCAGGAGGACCTCCTGCACATTTGGAAGTAACAAGTTCTATTCCCATTGGAAAAGGGATGTCATCTTCGGCTGCACTCTGCTTGAGTATAGTCCTGTGCGTTCATGGAAGGAGCATCGGCAAACAAGCAGCCTGTGAAGAAGCACAACGACTAGAGCATGTGGTCCTCGGAACACCTTGCGGCTTGCTCGATCAAATGACGATGATGCATTCTCTAGAGGGGCGGTGTGTCCTCATCGATTTTTCAACGAAGACGACGACAACGATCTCGAGGCCATCCGATTGGATCTTCAAGTTGGTCGATTCGGGAATTCATCGAACCCTGAATTCCAAAGATTATCGAACCACATCGACGAATGAAACGAAGCGTCTCCATGTAGAATCCGAGAATCAACGTGTCAAAGAAGCAATGAATTCCGACAGTGAAACATTAGGAAAACTCCTCAATGAAACACATGAATCACTGGAAACGATTGGAGTAAGCACACCTGAAGTTGATGCACTTGTCGCTTCCCTGCAATCAACAAAGGGCGTCCTCGGTGCCAGAATGATGGGGGGCGGTTTTGGCGGGATGATTCTCGTTCTCGTTGAGAACGAATCGATCCTACCTGACTACGAAACATTGACCCCATCACGACCTGGGTTCGTTGAAGAATTGCTCTAAGCGCTCAAGTCCTTCAGGTGTTCCCATATCCCAAAATTTGGTGTTGTCTATGTGAACATGTATGTCGTTTGACATAGCTGGATAGACCGTCTTTTCCCACGACCATTTGCCTTCTTTTGCGGATGCTTCAACCAAAGATTTCCTGACGATGGAAGTACCTGCTTCGTATCCATTGAATTCCTTCGAAACATCGACATCCTTGGCATAATGAATCAATCGACCATCGGCATATTGAAGATTTTTTTCGTGATGGTCAGTTGTAACAGTCATGGTCAGTTTCGACGATGCTTCTCTGTGAAGATTAACCAAGGGAGCATATTGAATTGGGTGATAATCGTCTCCCCACAATAGAATAAATTCGTCTTCCAAATGATCTCGAGCGTTCCAAAGTGCTCCTCCAGTTCCCAATTGCTCTTGTTCCTTAACGAAGGTCACGTCAACACCCGGATGGAGGAATCCATCGAATTGTTCGCCATGGTGCCCTGTCAATACGAGCGCACGGTTGCACCCTTGCTCTTTTACCCAGTCAAGGATATGTGAGAGAATGGGTTGGCCAGCAACTTCAATCAAGGACTTTGGTTGATGTTTGGTCAAATCACCAAGCCTGGTACCAAGGCCACCCGAAAGAATGACAACTTGTGGCATTCGATGTGATTCAGCTATGCTTGCATACAATCTTCCGCTTTCACGAAGCGTCCGTTGTTGAGTATCAAAATCAACATGATACAGTCCAAAACACTGCTCGTATCCTTCTGCCCATTCGAAGTTGTCCATCAGACTCCAATGGTAAAATCCACGAATGTCAAAGCCATTTTCAATGGCTTCCGCAGTAACTTGTAAGTGTCTTCGCACATGTTCTGGGCGCATGTCATCATCATCATCAGCGACTCCGTTTTCGGTAACAATGATTGGAATATCCAATGTAGCGACCATCTCAAAGGCACGCTTCAACCCCTCAGCATACATGGGATAGCGGAAATCGGTTCGCTCCTCCCAAGGCCGAATCAGAGGGTCAATCTCAACCTTGGTTGGCATGAATGGTGTTGCCAACAAATGCGTGTAATAATTCAATCCGATGAAATCGCTGCTCCCTTTCAAGCCATCAATTGAAACGCTTCTGAATGCAGAAGGTGGCTTGAAACGACCGGTTTTCAGCCCATCAATCCAACACCTGTTGAACATTCCATCCAAGAGTTTTGCTTGGAAGCGATGCAATGGATTCCAACGTCGATATGGATCGAAGATATTGATATTTTTGACAAGTCCAATCATCCTTGTCCCCCCATTCTCCATCGATTTAAGCGTTCGATAGCATCGAGCATGCGCTCGCATAAGGTTCAACGAAACCTGTCGAGTTTTCTTGAACGAACGTTCACCAGGTGGAAATTCTCCGAGGACATAACCCATTGAAGCATAGACTGCTGGTTCGTTGATGGTGCACCACCATTCAACTCGGTCGCTCAACACTTCAAACATCTTTGAACAAAATCGAACCCAATAGAGGATGTTTGCTTCATCTTCAAACGCCCCCATATCTTCCCACCAGAGTGGGTTGGTAAAGTGATGGAGTGTGACCATGGGCTGGATTCCATTGTGTAGGAGCTGGTCAACAAGGTCGCTGTACCAATCGATGGCGTCTTGATTCCAAACTCCCAATTCAGGTTCGATGCGACTCCATTCCAGCGAAAACCGGTAATGTGTCACATTCAAGTCTTTGATGAGTTCAAGATCCTGCTCCTTGCGGTTCCAGTGATCGCACGCGTTACCGCTTACTTGACCACTTTTCGAACGTGGTTCAAATCGAGTCCAATTATTCGTGTTTCCGCCTTCAATTTGATGTGAAGCCGTAGCAACACCCCACATAAAATTGGGTGGAAAGGCTTGTCCATTCATCAATTTGGAATAATCGACTCCGTCCCAATTTCGATGCTCTTCAACACCCATACGACCACAGCCCGTCATTGGACGCGAGACCAAGAACCATCAGCACCGACATTCCAGTATTGCAATTCTGTGCTTGCATCGACATACCATCCTGTTTCGCCCTGCTGTGTTCCTGGAGCCGCTTGCATAACCCCAACTTGGCCTGCCTTTGTGGCTAATTCTTGGCGTAATGCATCCTCGAGCGCAGGTTCTGGATTGGATGATTCAAACGCAACTGCTGCTTCTGGAACATCCAACTCAACAGAATCGTCTGCATCCCCAACGAGACGTTCTTCATCTTCCTCAGAGACTTCGTAGAATTCTTCCTCATCCCACTCTTCCTCTTTCGCATTTCCACGACGAATGAGAACGACAAGAACAACGAAAATGAGCAACAGCAGAGCGATGATAATTGAAACGGCTGTGTTGGTCGACCCGAGTGTACCTCCAAGGAGAACGGATTCGACGTCGTAGAACTGTTGTGAAATCAGGCCATTCCATGTGACTGTGCACGAACGGTCAGAACCTGCTTCTTCTAGTTCAACTTCCCACGTGTCCGATTTGACGTGTGTTGCTTTTCCAGAAGTGCAGGACAGTGAGGTTTGATCTGGATTGACTTCAATTCGATTTCCTTGCGAATCTTCGGCCCATACGGTGATGAGTGTAACCTCACCTTGGCTTCTCGTTTCGTTGCTCATACCTGTGATGACTCGAACAGCTTGTCCTGGAACGATGGTGAGGGGAATGGAATGCTCTGCCTCTCCTTCTGAAAGTTCAAGTTCGTACGTTCCACTCGTCACTCCAGTAAGTTGCCAAAAGCCACGTCCACTCGAAGAAGCCTCTACAGCAACAAACTCACCACCCATATGTTCCACATTTTCAGCAGGAGCTGTGTTTCCATGAACATCAACGAGTTCGACAAACAAATCAAATGGAACACCGGCTTGAATGGTCAATCCATCATCGTTATTGGTGAGTAAAGAGGTGCCAATTCCGGGAACCACATTGATGCGAACCGATGCGAATACTCCATCGGCATTGGCACGTACTTCATGTTCGCCAGTTTGTGTTGGGTACCACTTTCCATCAGCCATCCGAATTTCGAGGGTCCGATCCACACCAGAAATGGTCCAATTGACGGCCACGTAATCGATGCTATTTCCGTAAACATCGGTAAATGTGGGGTTGAAATCGAGGAAGGAATCTGCTGCAACTTCTGTACCAGAATCGGGTAGTTCAATGAAGGCAAGACGACCTGGTTCGACCTCGTCCGACCAGACGGATTGGAAGGCTGCACCTGAATTCGCATCGATGTAATTGGCGGTAAAGCCGAGGAATTCCATTTCCTTTGGCATAAGTGAAACATACGACGAGAAGATATCGACACTTGCAAATGTGCCTTCTGTTTGGGATATGTTAGCGTCGACTTGCCAAACATTTCCAAACGAATCGATGGCCTCGTGCACCAAAACGAGTTGCGTTCCGGCTGTGACACTGGATTGGCTCGGAACGAGGCGTGTAGCGTCTGCTGAGCCATGCATGACATCGACGCTCATACTCGCCGGGACATCTGAGTCAACCACATGTAGGGTAAATTGCCCTGTTTGACCAGGCGTCCAGTGCACTTCATTTCCAACTTGGGAAAGGATGCCATTGCCAACCGTCCAATTTCCGATGGGAATGGGGACTGGAGAAGAATAGCCTTGTGAGTCTGTACGAACAACATCGACGCGATAGACTTCCCCAGAAACGTAGGTTTCTGCTTCAGGTGTAATCTGTATTTCAACGATTGAAGCATCAGCAGGAACGACTCGGATGGTACTGTTACCCCAAACAGAGCCAGCACGCACTGAGAGATTCCAGATACCCGGAGCAGAAGCGTAGTAGTAACCAACCGGTGTGATTGTTCCATTCTCGACCGTCCAGACCTTGTTTCCAGCCAGCGTATTGTTCATTTTTTGACCAAAGGAGTCCAACAAATCAGGATAAAGTTGCATTCCTTCACCGCTTCGTAATACCAAATCAGATGGGAAAGCGAACTCGTACGGGTCGCCAGCAATCGCTTGCATCGTTACACGTTGTTCCAACTGATCGTATCGAGCAACCACGTCGTACAGGCCAAGCGATGGAGGTGTCCAAGCCGGTTCTCCTTGACCAACATAAAGGCCGTCAACGGTCCAAACAACATCTTGCCCTGGACGAGGGTTGTGATGCGAATCAATGAGATTTGCTTGCAATGTGAACGGAAATTTCGCCCGTGGCTGAGCAGACGTATTGATCTCTATGGATTGACCAAAGCCTGCTTGAACAGTAACGACAACTGTGTCATTGAACCCCGCATGCTCAGCACGAATGGTCACCTGACCGGCTGACCAAGGGAAGAATAAACCGCTATCCTCGATGGTTCCATTGGTTGCAGACCATGAAATTTCACCATCAACAACGTTGTTGAGAGCGTCGTAGAGAGTCGCTTCAACTTGCAAGACACCATCGGATGAGATGACTGTTGATGGCGTTGAAATCACGATCTGTGCAGGAGGTCCTGCCGCCGCAGCAGGGAGGGTAGCGACAACGGAAACAAGCATTAGGCTACACAAAAAAAGTGCATTCCGTTGCTTGTTCATGTGATCACCTAATCCTGCCACTCGACCCAGTCACTCTGTCCTGGCTCCCGATAGTACCATGTTTCATCTTCGCTTTGAGCCCATTCAGTACCATCATCATCGGTTCGATGGTCAACCATCCAACTCGTATCTTCCTTTTCTTCTTCCTGAGGGGGAGGCCCTGATGGGCCCGTACCCGGAGCAGGACCACTTGGTCCTGGAGCAGGACCCGATGGACCAGGAGCAGGACCCGATGGGCCAGGTGCTGGACCAGACGGACCACGTGCCGAGCGTGGTTCATCTTCATCATCGAAATCGTCGTCCCAATCATCGTCGCCTCGCCCTGAACGCATTGCCATAACAAGTAGTGCAAGAACGACGGCTACAATGAGTCCAATCAACACTGCTCCAATGTAGTACAACGTACCGCCAGCAGCAAAGAATCCTCCAAATGTGCCTGTAACTTCGATATCGAAACTATCGCTCACTTGACCAGCAGTTACTGTGATGGTTTGAGGACCGCTGTCCAACGTCGTCACCTTCCATGTGCCTTGACCGGTGCTCTCAACTGATCCACGTCCAGTAGCATCGACACGCGCACTGCTTGGAACTGGAATCGGGTTAGCAAATCGGTCAAAGGCTTGGACGGTTACATCGATTGAAGCCTGTTGCTCAACCGTAACTGCAGATAACTCAACTTCGATGAAATCGACAATCATCTGAGGTGAAATCTTCAGGTTGAATGTGTTCGAAACCGTCGGTGTTGAATATTGCATAACGTGGTCACCAGCAGCAGACGCTTGATAGGCGTAAGTGCCTGATTCAACACCAGGAATCACACGGTCCGATAAGGAACCATCCTCTATCCATTCAACGTCCTGTGGGAAGGTGTTTCCATCGCTGTCCGTACCGGTAATGATGATGTCAATCGATTGGCCAGCATCTTCATCAAACGTGTCGAGTTCGTGATCGAGCGATACGGCAATACCATGGAACACGGAAATATCAACAGAACGAGTGTAGTTGAATCCATCTGCATTCTCGACGTAAGCAAGCAATCGGTAGTTACCGACTGTTGTTGCTTCCCACTGGTAGCCGTCAGCGACAAAGCTCGAGGTGATATCGGTGACGGTTCCGGAATCTGTATCCTCGAACAGCCACGTGAGAACATTAACACTTAGTGGGTTCAAATCGCCGTCACTAAGAGTGACAGAGAAGTCAATTGAGTGATCCGCACTGATGTTGTACGCTGTTCCAGTGTCTCCATTGGAAGCGATAGTGTTCATCGTGAAGACCTGGATGATACCTTCTGAGACCTCAACATTAACAACCTCGCTAAAGAGTTGGCCGACATACGTGTATTCTGCACGTACGACATAAGCGGTTGACGAGGCTAAGACCGGCATGAATTCGGTCTCATCGGACAATGTATACAACAAGACAGATTGTTCGCTCCAATCTGGATGAGCGACCGTCCAGTTAACATCGATGGTCCAACGGTTGCCTTTCGCATCGCTCGCCTTGGCCTTGACAACAAGTGTTTCATCAGCTGTTATGCTGAAGGTCTGGTCGTCTGCATCATTTGAATCAACGATTAGAACCATGTCAACCATCACCCCTTTAGAGACATTGATGGTGATCGATGCAAATGTTGTCTCATATTGTGCTGAAATAACTCGAGCACCGAGACCGTTTGGAATCCATTGGACTGGGTGGTCAAGCGTGATGTTCAACGCACCATCATCGATAGATGTCCAATTTGCAAGTGGTAGCGCCACTGGCAATCGGTTGCCTTGTACGTCGATTCTTGTGGTGTTGAGGAAGACGACCTCATCTGCTGTGATGTCCCACACGGATGGAACGATTTCCAACGATGCCATCTGACCGTGTCCAGTTTGGATGGCTATCGAGTCCGACAGGCCGATGGCAGATGTAACTGAGAGTTGCCACGTTCCAACGGTGTTCGCGAAATACATACTCGTCGCTTCACTGTAGAATCCATCATTGACGGAATACGAAAGGGCACCTGCATCAGTGAGCGGAATGACGTTTCCGAATTGATCGTAAAGCGTTGTTGTGATTTCACATTCTGTACCAGCAGGCACAATTCCTGCACAACCTGTAAGTTCGATGGTTGTTGGCGCACCCAACTCAACAAGGACGTTGACTACAATCGAGGTTGTTTGCCATGTGACGGTGACCGTTTGTCCACCAACAGCGTATGGTTGGAAGATGTCGCCGAATGTACCGCCCATGGTACCGTTGCTCGGCGTGAACGTGATGCTCTGACCAGGTACAGCGTTGCCGTGTTGATCCACAACGTCTGCTGTCAATTCAAGCGTTTCATCCGCAGTGATTGTGGCAGTGAGCGGTGTAACAACCAAGTCGATTGGAGCGCCTGGTGTGACGGTGACTGTCTCGTCTTCACAGATAACACCGAAACATGCGGTGATTGTATGGGATCCTGTTGCTATTGGCGTGAACAATCCATTCGAGTCGATGCTACCGCTGCTTGCCGACCAAACAACAGGCACGCTTGCCACCAAGGAATTGTAGTCAAAGGTCGAAGCACTGAACTGAACGGTTGAATCAGCATTCGTCGACGTTGCCGTCGGTGAAATGCTGATGGAATCAATATCGGTGTAGTTCATCACCAATGATGGGCGATTGGAGAGTGTTTCATCGCTGTTATCACTAAAGTCCAACTCCATCCAACCTTGTGTCGGTGTTCCAATAATGACCCAACTGTGAGTACCATCGATGTAGAGCATTCTGTGACCGAGGTTAAAGAGTATCTCGGTATCCGTGGCTTGGGAATTGCTGATGAAAACCGAGTCGAGTGGTGTTGCATCATAATCAACTCCTGCTAGCATTCCTTGAGCACCCCAACTAGCGCTACCTGTACCGTTCCATGTTGCAGTAGTCTCGGACCAACCAGTGGTGAGAACACGATGAACAGTAAGTGTCATTCCTGTAGCACCACCACCAAACTTCAAGTCCTCGAGATGCATACTGAATGTCACGTCATGAACGTTCATACTTGGGTTGAATGGGATTTGGCCAAAATCAACATCGACAAGCAAACGGTACTCGTCTTGTGCAGCATCGACACCGATCACGTTGGCGTTTCCATCAAGATTGGTATCGATCAAACCACTAAAGATGGAAACATCTTGGACATTGGTATGCGCAAGTTCCTCAATTTCATTACCGGTTTGGAATTGATACAACCAGACGTGGCCATTGTCGAACGTCGTTTGAGGGTCACCGATTCCAACAACCCAACGAGACGAGGATGGACCTGGAATCGATCCGTTGACCGCTTGGACCCACCATTCAAAGGTCGAACCTGGGTCAACATCGTCCGCAAATGTGAAGCTTGTACCAGTGATTTGATTGGATGTTGCTGATTTGAAGGTGTACTGTCCAGTTTCATTTCGAATCGTGACAATGTAACCCGTAGCACCGGATACGGAATTCCAAGTTAGCACAGGCTTGTCCAAAGTATCGAGGAGATTGTTCGTGGTGTCATAGAGAACTGCACCATCCAGTGGCGAGAGCAGTACTGGCTGTGCAGGTGGTACAACCCCAGCAACGTTGTCGACATAGTCGATTCGAAGTGTTGGCCGCAAAGACTCCGTTGTGTATTCACCGGAGGCGAATGTATGGAGGCTGCTTCCCGAGCCAACCGCCTTGAGTTGGATGGTCATGGTGAGATTACCATTTGCAATGTTCGATTGAGCAAGCGAGGTAATGTCCCATTCAAGCCATCCAGATGGAGGTGTAACAGAAAGCGTCGACCGTGTGATTTCTGTCACACTGCATGAAGGTGGTTGCAATGCAGTAACACCCGATTCTGTAAAGGACGAACAAGCGTGGGCGCTCACGGTCAGTGGTGAGACGCCAGCGACTTGCGTACGATACAATTGAAGCATAGTCGAGGTCGGTGTCATCGCACTTGGCCATGGCATTTGAGAGAGATCAAAATCGATGAAAATCTCGTGATCACCTGATGAACTTGCACCCAACTTGAGCGTCGTACTACCGCCGTAGTTTGTATTCAATGCGGAAGAAACGGTATGCGTATCTGGAGCCGCAGGCAGCAATCCCGTGTTGGAGAAAATGGAACCGCTGGAGAGGTTTACTGTATGGTTTCCAGCACCATCGTCGTAGCCTTGATCTTCTGGAACTCGCAAGGTGTTCACTTGCGACCATTCTCCATACCGGTAAAATTCATTTTCAACAATTTCTTGATAGGAAAACACACGCCAGTGAGTCCATTCATCTCCGGGAGAAACATCGCCAATTCTCATCGTTGTGTTCGTCGGGTCCCAAGTGATGTTTGCTTCGGCGAGTTCTGTGATGTTTTCTGTATTTGAACAACCGAGGTCGTAGATCATCCGGGCATCTGTGGCGGAGCATACGATGAATCCACTTCCATTGTTTGATGGTGGCGTCCATGACAGATTCACGTGGTCTGCACCGGATGGTCTTGGAGAAGAGTAGTTCCAAAGAGTTGTTGCATCAACTGGCAACAATCCCGTTGGGCTAGGGTCTACGTATGCATTGGTCATCCGGTACGTGATGTTCAGTGAAGGACGTAGCGATGTACTCGCTTCGTTGCTGGAATGGAAGTCCAGTCGGCCGTCTACATTGCTGTAATTTTCCTCGGCTTGAATAAGGAAATCAAGCGTTGTCTGACCGTTCGCAACTGCTCGTTGAAGCATAAGTGTGATATCGCCCCGATGTGATGCGTTCGATGAGTCAACCAAGCTGGCTCCGCCCTGTGGGATATCCGTATCGGATGAATGGTATGCCCCAGGAGAATTCCACTGCGTTGAATTAGTTGCATTGTTCCAGTTCGCATCATCATCGAAGGCGGTGTTCAGTACGGAACCACTCCACCACACTTCACCGTAGCTGGTCGACTTCGTATTTAGTGTGAAGAAGGCGCCCATGATTTCGTAGGTTCCATTGATAGGCAACTTTGTCAAATCAACCGATAGGATGGTGGATGAACGTTGGGATGTACCAGAACTGTATCCTGAGCGGCCAACACTGAATGTGTCGGAATTGTAGAGATTGACATTCGAGGCTGCAGAGTCGAGTGTTGTATCTGTCACGAACCCTTGTGGTTCGTTCAGGTCTGGCAGGAACCCTCCTTCAGAGACGTTGATGTAACCCCACGTACTGTTGATTTCGTTTCCAATGTCGTGTGGGATATGGAATACAGAACTGGCCGAACGTGGCCCGAGCATCTCGTCGTTGACAGGTTGTACGAACCATCGGATGCTTTGGTTGGTTGCAAGGTCACTCGAGGGTTGGAAAGAAAGGTTCTGCACGTCAAACATGGCTGTGTCAATTCGGGAGTCATAGATTGAGAATCCTTCCATAATATCTGTCGGATCGTTCTGAATGAAGACCTTCCAATCGTCGATGTTGGCAGCGTTGGAGTGTGTCCACGTCATGACAGGGCGAGTTGAAGGTTCAGGAACGTGCGTACTCAGATCCCATGCCATGTCGCCATCGATTGGCAGGGCATTGCTAGCGGCAACCGTTGGAATCGATGCAGTACCGTCGGTCCACGTTAGATTAAGCCAAGGTCGCTGGTTGGATGCTCCTTCCGTACTTGTGAAAGTGATCAAAGCGTCGGACGCATCACCGGTCATCAAGGCAACAGAGAGATACGAGTCGCCGTTGGCAAGTGCTGCTTGCACAAGTTCGGTGACATCCCAATCCATCCAGTCAGCCGATGCAGATGCACTCAGGTCACTCAACGAACCAACGTCGGATCCAATACCTCGAGCTCCATCGATGGACCAGTTGTTTGTACCGTCATAAGTCGAATTGTTGAGGGCTGTGGTCCATGCCTGGAGGACAGGGCGAACCGCAACCTGCACGTTTGTATCCGAACCAGATTGAGCCCACATGGTAAGTTCAGCATTGGTTACACGAGCATTGCTTGGTGTTGGCAACTGATTCAATGGAATCTTGAGAAGGGCAGATGCATGATGTCCGCTACCCAGTTCACCTACCTTCAACGAAGTCGAGGCAGAGTGGTTTTGCTGGCCTTCGCTACCGTCCTCTGCGAGCCACGTATCTATGAAATGTGGTAGTTGCAGCTGGGGCATGGCTTCATGGTGACGAATTTCAACAGCAGCGCTGGTCGAGGAGAGGTTCCATGTGACCAAAGAGGGGAGATTGAAATGGAACGTTTCCGACCAATTTCCAAGTTGGTTGGTCGAAGAGACAGCACGGACACGCCAGTACCAAGTCTTCCCATCATCAAGACCCAACGTTGGTGTGAACGAGTTGTTGGTAAGATCGAAACCTGAGTTTGACCACGACGTTTCGATGCTCATGTCATTGCTATCGAAGGTGTTGACCGTATCCATTTGGACAGCATAGCCACTGACTCCGACACCCGATGCATGAGTCCAATTCATCAGAGGCCGATGAATCGGTTCAGGATTGATTCCATCGGCAACACTCCAGCTTCCGTTCAATGGTAGGACTGGAACTGGTTCGATTGGAATAGCATTTGAACCAGGTACGTACACAAAGGAAAGCTCTGGACGCTTGGCATCAACCGCTGCTCCTGTGTGGAACAGAACGTCGCGGATTTGACCGCTACCTGCTCCGATGATTCCTAGAATGAAATCTGCTGAATGGTTGTTACGCATGGCATTCTGAACAGCCAATGTGACGTTCCAATTTGCAGATGAACTCGAAGTGAAACCTGCTCCGATGCTGACCGAATCGAGAAGCGAAGAGCGCTCGCTTCCCTTTGCACCGGCCGTGTTCCATGTGTTTGTCCCATCGTATGTCGCCCAGGTTGCCCCGTCCTCAGTCCATCCATGCTGGGTGTTTTCCCAAGCGCCTACAACAGGTGTTCCGAACGGGAAATCACTGAGGTACAATTCGAGGTTTGCGGATTCAACAGCGTAACCAGACGGCAAAAACGTCGAGGAAAGGTCGCAACCAAACAAAACAGTTGTTTCCGAGGGAATGGTGTTGTACGAAACTTGCAATTCGGTCTCAGAACCGTAGTTCGAACTGGGCATACCCGAATCAATGTACGTGTCTGCACACGCTGGATGAAGACCATCCGAGCTTGCGTTTCCTTGCTTCAACCTGAATTCGTATCGGTCCCCTCCAAGCCATGTTGAGTTCATGGCACTGATGAGGAACGAAGAGTACGACCATTCTCCATGACGGTTGTCGGAATCGACGTGAAGCATGCGCCAGTTGTACATGTGCCCTGCTTCAAGGCTGTCGAGACCAGTGAAACTCACTTCACCATCGCTTGGAGCAAAATCCGAATCTATTCGAGTGTCAATACGTGCGACTTGATCGTGGAACTGCGAATCGGTTGAGAGTTCGAAAATCATATCGTAGGACGAAGATGTAGAAGATGCCCATGTCAGTGTTGGAGTTGTATTACCGGTGAAGTTGTGACCCGTTTTGTTCCACAAGGTTTCGCCATCCCATGGCGATGTGAGCGTAGGACTGACTGTAACAGGAGAGGACCAGTCGTATTTGATGTAGAGATGCGGTTTATCGCCTTCATTGATTGCATCAGACGAATGGAAGGTGACCGAATCAACACCATTGTTGGCCGCATATGCACCGTTTTGAGAGCGAGCAGTAAGAGCGAAATCGAGCGAATCAGTGCCAGTGTTATCGAGGTACTGTTGAAGCATGCTCGTCAAATCAAACGCAAAGTCATCGCTAGTTTGCGAACCCATCACACCAGAATCGGTTGCATAGCCGAGGTATCCACGACCGCCATCACTCCAAAGTTGGCCGCTTGTCGGACGTCGCCATGTTGCATCTCCCTCAGACCAAACGTCAACCGAGTCCATTTCGTGGAGAGCGAGTGTTGCTGCACCACTTGACGTCGAACGAGTCAGGTTCAGTGAAGCTTCGACGATGGTGGCGTTCGTATGCAGTCCCAATCGATCAAAGTTCACACGGAAGTGAGATATTGATTCACGGTTGGATGTGACTTGAGTAACAAGCGTCGAGGCGGTTCCGAAATTATCGTTCTTGTTGTCCTCATCGACGTACGTGTCCTCGATAAAATCCACATCATCAGCAAGATCATCGATGTCAACTGCAATCGAAGCAGTACCATCGCTGTTCGCTTCAACATCGTGCGTAGGCAAGAAGAACGAACCATACTCCCAAGCACCCAATATGCCTGTCGAATCCATGGCACGCATTCTGTAATGCATGAATGTCCCGTTATCGAAAGCGTCCAATGATGGAATATCTAGAGCACCAGTTGTTCCGGAAACGGTGAAACTGGATGCGTGGACGTCCGTGTTGTACAACCAGTTGTAGTTGTCCTGACCGCTCTTGAAGCCATCATCCATCGAGAGTTGGACCTCTGCAAAGATTCCTGAGTAGGAATCCCATGTCATGCTGGGCGTTAAATCAGCAGCGAGGTAGAAATCGCTGGACATGAGTGGAGCACCATCCTCGACAAAGTTTGGCGTGATAGTCCCACCTGACCCTGCCGTCGACGTCGAGGAATCGACCCGAAGGCTCGGCCGGTCGACGAGACTGAGTGTTTCGTTCATAGCACAATCGTATTGTGAATTTAGAGCGGAAACGACAATTTCGAGCGCAGAAGCACTCGAAGCAACCGCACTTTGAGCGAGCGCCGTAACATTGAGTTGCACGTTCGATGATCCTCCGGTTGGCCCGAGAGGAGAGGTGACAATCGGCGGCTCCCAATCAGAGCGGTCCGTACCATCGTCAACACCAGGCTCACCCCACATCAGGAAACCATCTCGTGAATTCCATGTTGCGTTTTCATCCCAGGCGGTGCTCGTTGAGGCTGGATAGACGGCAAGACCATTGGTTGCGCCACTGTTTGAGCAAACGAGATCCAAACGAGCAGAATGAATGGTGTCGGTCGAAGCAAAATTGAGTGGGAATGAAAGAAGGAGGCGCGCATCGCTCGATCCAGATACACCGAGCAAGCCCGTATCCTCACCTGCATAATCGTTGTTTGGATTATCAGAATCAATGTAGGTATCGAGTGTTGGACTGATGGTTGAAATGACGTGCTGAACCGTTGGCTCCTCTTCCAACACTTCTGGTGCAGGGAAGGCGGATGGAACAAAGACGTCGGCAAAAAGGAACATCAGGATGAGAGTCACTGCTGTGAAGACATTTCGATTTGTGGTGCTGTTTCTCATGGCGCTCGTTCGACCTAAGGTGTGAAAGGTTATGACTGATTCGGCGGGCGCCCCCCTAAAGGGGGGCGGGATTTAACCTTGAAAAAATCCAATCCGAATGTTGAAAGATTCTCGCCATTCTCTTATGTTTATGAGCGAACTTTGGGTCGAGCGACATCGCCCACAGAGTGTGGGTGAAATCCGAGGACAAGCCTCTGTTGTCAGTCGTCTGTCGGTCTATGCTGAGCACAAGGAATTCCCGCACTTGCTGTTTGCAGGACCGCCCGGAACCGGAAAAACAACGGCTGCAATGGCTCTTACCAAGGACGTATTTGGCGAGCATTATCGTGACAATTTGCTTGAAATGAATGCTTCTGATGAACGGGGGTTGGACAAGATCCGTTCAAAAGTCAAGCAATTTGCTCGGACACAGCCGTATGGCGATGCCAAATTCAAGATTATTTTTCTTGATGAATCCGACGCTCTGACAAACGATGCCCAAGGCGCTTTGCGGAGAATCATGGAACAATACGCTGAGACGTGTCGATTCATCCTCTCGTGCAACTATTCATCCAAAGTCATCGAACCGATACAGTCTCGTTGTGCAGTGTTCCGATTTCGCCCACTCGCCGATTCTGAAGTTCTCGACCAGGTCAAACATGTCGCAGGTGAAGAGAACGTGGCACTCGAAGACGATGCAGCAGAAGCCCTAGCGAAAATTGCACAAGGCGATTTGCGACGAGCTATCACCGCGTTGCAAGTGTCTGCAGCCATTAGCGAGACCATTACTCGTTCCATCGTATACGAAACATCTGCAACTGCGCCGCCAGAGGCTCTCCATCAATACATCATGGCGTGCAAAGACGATGGGTTCCACGTTGCTCGTCGGCGCCTTCAGGAACTTTTGAACAAATACGGACTAGCAGGAACAGATTTTGTTGGCCAACTCCACCGAGAGTTGTACAATATCGATTTCATTTCAGAGATGGACAAATTGGACCTCACAGAAATCATGGCAGAAGTCGATTACCGTCTGGTTGAGGGAGGCGGTGAGAAGATTCAGTTGGATGCCATGACTGCAAAGCTCGTCACCATGTTGAGAAATTAATCGTTCACTTTCACTTTTCGAAACGTCTCAGCAACAAGAGGGTTGTTCGAAGCATCCTCGCAATGTCATGCACCAAACGATTGACACGCTTCTCGATGTTTTGTCATGGACGCCGCTTGCTGGATTTATCCGAAGTTATCGTATTCAGCAATTGAATCAGCGAACCGTCGAACTGAGATTGTCGAAAAAAATTGATGCCGTGTTTGAGAAGATTCTCAGACGTCACTCCGATATGCTCTCTTGAACTGCGGACTCGCTTGAGATGACGAGGTTCCATGTGTATTGCTGCACGTTTTGCCATGGATCTCCTTGTTCAGTAATCGTCACCACTATCTTGTGTGTTCCTTCCTCAAGATCGGTTCCTAAATAAATAGAGAAAGGCTGATCTAAATCTCCGTGTGGCGTCAGATTTGGTGCGGATTTGTTGGATGTTGACGTACCGTTTGCGATCCGCTCAGCGTTGCTGTCCCAATACGAAATGTTGTCTTCCTGAACCGTTTTGTTGGCCTGATACTCGCGCGTGACTTCGACGATTGCTCCATCGGAATTGACGTTATCCATCAACCCAAACAACAGCCAAGCTTCACCTTCAAGAATTGGAGAACCGTCTGTGTGCCATGTCAAAGTGGCACCTGACGCAGCCATGCTGTGGGGATAAGCAACTTCCTCACCGTCATCAGCAACAACCGTCCATTTGCTCGCAAGTTCTGGTGCTGCGATATCGCCAAACGGTGGGTTAACCAAGAGGAACGAGAGTGCAAGGAACGTAAATGTGTGCAAGAACGCAGCCTTGAACCATGTACCGCCACCGTAATGCTCGACGAATCGCTCTGGCATCACAGTACGGTGTAGCGTCGGAATAAGGAAGATGCATGTTAGAGGCAGAATATACAAAATCTTGGACTTCTCTGGATCTGTTGAGTCCATCAAGACGTAGCGCATTAAGAGCGTGATGGTCAATGAGAAGGCAAGAACAAGCCACATCGATGCAGTGTCTGCTTTCTCTTTCTGAACGTGCTTGACAGGATCAAACGCTTCGATACCGAGGTTTCGTCCGGTTCGGCGTACCTTCTTTTCCTTGTCCCCCCCTTGCGTTCGCTGACGACGTTCGCCTTGGGCCGCAGTCATCGCCGTCGAGAGGTCGACCATGACCCATCGGATAGGTGAGAGTGAATGAAGGATGCGGTCGAATTTGTTCTGTTTGAACCCGCATTCTTCAAATGGGGGGTTTCGCAGGCGAGGGCAGGCCGGGGTGGCGTAGTTGGTAGCGCGTCGGACTCATAGGGCAGCCTTCAAGGCGATCGTATGACGTGCAAAGCCCCTTATAA
>CATISI010000150.1 GCA_949538025.1 Candidatus Poseidoniaceae archaeon | reverse complement strand
GCATCCTTCACAATGCAAATGGGACAAATGAGTTACATTGAACTCCCAATCGATGATACGTCATGGGATCAAGCAATCCAAGACGGTGCTGATATGGACGGCGAAAGTGATTCCGAAGATACACCAGGATTCACCCTCGTCGTCGCTTCAGCAGCGATTGCAATGGCTGTCTTCGTAAATGCTCAAAGAGAAGAAGAGTAATTCTTCAAGCATTGAATGCTGAAAGAATTGATTCCGTATTGAGTGCAACAGGAAGTTGTTCTCCATCTGCAAGTCGCTTGACGGTTGCTTGACCTTGTTCGAAATCTCTTGGACCTACCACGAGTGCATAACTTGCACCTATGCTATCAGCCCAACCCATAGCCTTGCCAATCTTTCTCGATCGTAATTCAATCTCGACACGGATTCCAGATTCTCGCAATTCTCGTACCAAATCGAGCACTTCTGATACTTCAATATTAAATGGTATTATTGCAAGGAGTGGGGTTTCATCGTCCTCACCTGGAACGACTTCACTTCGACCTTCAGCAGCAGCCTGCGCTTCCAGAGCGAGAAGAACTCGATCGAATCCGAGACCAAATCCACAACATGGATCAAGGTCTGCAAGACCGAACAAGTGAAGCAGTTTGTAGGAACCTCCACCGAGAACCTGTCCCTCTCCACCTAATTCAGGTACGTGGACTTCGAAAACGGTTCCAGTGTAATAATCCAAACCTCGTGCAACCGTGAGATTAACCGAAAGGGATGGAGGTGATGGTGCAAGTTGCCCAATCGAGTTGATGGTCGATTCAAGATCATCCAATGCCTCAAGTGAGACACCATCCATCGTCGAGAGAAGCTCACGAGCGGATGCAATGGTTTCCTGCCCTCCTTTCAATTCTGAAAGTTGTTTGAGTGGTGCGACGAAATCAGTCGAGATGGATTGTGTTTCAAACAAGGCTTTCAATCCATCAAAGTCTGCTTTATCGAGGAAACGCATAGCAGAGGCGAGAGGAGGTTCACCTGATTCGGAAGTACCATTGAGGCCAATACCAGTGAGGACTTGTTTGAGCACACCGACGTGGCCAATACGCAATTCCCAATTCTTCAGTCCAGCCTCAGTCAGCATATTGATGGCGAGAGCAATGACTTCTGCCTCAACGAGTGGACCAGTCGCACCGATCAGTTCAACACCATACTGGTAGAATTCTCGATAACGCCCCTTTTTGAACTCCTCATAGCGGAAACATTGACCATAGTAGGAGAGACGAAGTGGTTTGGTTTCATTACGAAGTTCTTCAGCAACCATACGCATGACCGGAGCCGTCAATTCTGGACGCAATGTTAGATCACGTTCTCCTTTGTCCTGGAATGCATAGAGTTGGGAAACAACACCAGGTCCTGACTTTGCAGTAAACAAGTCGAGCGATTCGAAGATGGGTGTCTGAACACGAGAGAAGCCGTGACGGCGGGCTTGCTCCTCAAGAAGCGATTCAAACGCAAGTCGTCGTTTCATTTCAGTTGGACCAAAGTCACGCGTACCTCTTGGACGTTGGACCATGAACCTTCGAAGCGCCCTCCCCTCTAATGCCCTTCGCTTCATTCAGGAGTATATCGTTGATTCATCGTCAGTTAGTATGAGGCCCTTCAAGAGGACCCAGTGGGATGATTCGGAATGTGTTGATGTTTTGATGCGACCAGAAATAATGCGCTTTGATGTGGTGCCAATGGCAAGTCTCTCGAATCCCGGGCAGGTCAAGGAGGCGTTCAACGAACGCCTGCATATTTGGATAGTCAATGATGCGTCGAAGATTGCATTTGAAATGTACAACGTAGACTAAATCAAAACGAACTAGTGTTGTAAACAGACAGATGTCAGCTTCTGTCAATTGTCCCTTGCCTTTGCCTACAAGCCAATCTCTTCCTTCAAGATGGGCCTCCAATTCATCAAGGCGTTGAAACAAGGATGTGACAGCTTCATCGTACGCTTCTTGGGTACGAGCAAATCCAGATTTGTATACGCCATTGTTGACAGACTCATAGTTTGCATCGATCATGTTGTCGATTTCTTGCATCAATTCTGGTGGACAAAGACTTGTTCCATTACCGAATCCTTCTTTTGAAAATTGACCGAACATCCGAATGATTTCACGGCTTTCATTGTTGACAATTGTTGCATGCTTCTTGTCCCACAGAACCGGAACAGTACCGATGCGACGACTTTGATTCCAACCTTCAAAAGCCCTGTTGTAGATACCTTCCAAACTTGGCTCTCCATTCACTGTATCCGCAGTCGCCCCTTCCTCATCGGGATTGAACGACCACGATCCGTCTGCATTCATCCGCCAGTCGACGACATCAACGCTGATGTGATCCTCTAGACCGAGGAGTGTTCGCATGATGAGCGTTCGATGGGCCCATGGACAGGCATGCGAGATGTAGAGGTGGTACCGGCCGCTTTCGACACCAAACGTTCCTCCCTTCGTAATGGAATCGCGAAATTCACTCGATTTGCGCACGAATTTCCCCGAATCGAAGGCTTCTGTCCAAGCACTTGCCTGTTCATCTGTAGGCTTCATACTCTAACGTCTGAGAGGTCTCTAATGAAGATGATAGTATCACCATGAACAATTACTCTTCTTCCGTCAACCACGATTCAAATTGTTCAGAAGTTGGTTCCTGAAGGACAGGGAGAGAAGGTGCCTCCGGGATTTCAGGATGGGGCACCTCCTCGGTTTCATTAGAACCAGCAATTCGCTTCAATCGTTCAACGAGTTCCCAATCCGGTTCTTGCGGTTGTTCGTCTGGTTGCTCATCGTTCCCATCCCAGGCGTCTTGTCGGACTTGTACAAGTTCAGGAACGTGTTCAACATCTGAATCGTCGAACTCTGTGGCAAGGTCCTTCTCCGTTGAAGCCGCTTGTTGAACAGGAGCACTGAGAGACTCGAACGCCTTTGAAACGATCTTTGCATCCGGTGCTTTTGCAGAAGATGCAGCAACTTCGCGTTTTATTTGAAACGCTGCCTTTCGTTCAGCTTCTTCGGCTTCACGACGCATTTGCATCTCAACGGATTCCCAAACTTTCCGCTCCCTGCGCTTCTCTTCTTGTTCTCTTTGCCATTCCAGAGCTGCTTCACTCGGCTGATCGTATCGTTTCCAAAACCATCGAGCTACAACAATGAACAGGAGAGATACTACAAATCCTCCCAACAACCACCGAACGAGTGGTTCCATCAACAATCACCTCTGTCAATCAACAGCTTCTGCAACCAATTCGGTCATGTCGATCGGCGCATCTGAACCAAGAACAGTGACGAGTGGATCGTCTCCACCGGGGAGCAATGAGATATCTGCTTCTGCTCCTTCTGGAACGTTCCTGTACAACGGTCGAGCAATGAGGAACTTGTTGAGTGAAATGAAGACAATTGCAACAACAGACCAAAACGCAAGAATAATTCCCAGTCCTTTCGGATTCGCAGGATTCCAAACATCTTCCGTATTGGCAATCATGTCTCCAAAGTACGAAAGCATCAGGACACTGAAGAGAATCGGGAAGGCAAGATAGAGACAGAGATCCCACCATCGACCAACTTCGAGGTCATTATCACCAGTGTTGATGTAGTCGTCACGGAAAGCAGATACACCCACGCCAAGGTAGCCAGCGAAACCTGGTGGAGCTTTGCCCAATTCGACTTCTTTCTTCCACTTGATGTATCCATACTTCCAGATGGAGAAG
>CATISI010000149.1 GCA_949538025.1 Candidatus Poseidoniaceae archaeon | reverse complement strand
GTTTTCACCTCATAGAATGTGAGCCTCTAGGATTTCAGGGGGCAAACCTGCAAGTCGACCTCGAACGATCATTCGTAGGTCTGTGACTTCTTTGACTTTCATAGCGATGAAGTGAACGATAGGTAGTGCTGATACAGGATAGAGATAACTCATCTTCTGCATCTGAGCGTGTTCTCGTGCATGGAGCCAGGTGACAACAGCGTCCAATGAGTGCTCTTCGTTGGCTTTCTGCAAGGCTTGTTCAAATCCACCAATGTCGAATTTCGCATTCGTCCTCAAAACGTCCATCATGGCGCTTCGGCCACCATTAGCGACAGAAGCGAGTGCTCGACGTGGCATCAGTTTGCCACCAGGAAGTAGTTCTTCGAGCAAAGCGTTACCTTCGATGCCGAAGGCAGCGGCTTCAAGGACATTCAAGATGTTGCGATGGTCAATTTCAGTCGCTAAGATGTTTCTGAGATAACGCGCATCATTGCTGCTGTGTGAGAGCGCCTTCAGCGATGACGAGAAATAATGACGATCAAGGGCGTCTTCGTAATGAGAAAGTCGTGCATCTTCTGGTAGGTTCAACAACGCAGGTCCAAACGGCTTACGGCGCATTTGCTGTGCTGCTGAACGGAGGTCATCCGCACTCTCGAGGATTTTGATCCACGGCGTGTTGATTTCGTTCAGGTCCGGAAGAATGTCTTTACCAAGTTTCTCTGCTTCGATACCGTTCGCTACAGCACGCAGCACGGCTTTAGCATTTTGATATTCATACCGGCTTGAGTAAATCTCGACGATTTTTCGGACCTTACCTCGGCAGTGTGACAGCATATTCTCGAGTTCGTTCTCAAGATTGTGCGTGAGCGCAGCCTCAATCAAATCGCCACCAGAATAGCGGGATGCATAGAGGTTCACCTCGTTTTGATATCCGCTATCGGCAACAGTATTGATCAGTTGGTCGGGTGATTGATTGATGAGTTGGCGTAGTCGAGCCTTGTCCATCAGTGCTTGTCGACGAGCCTTGGCTCGTGATGCGACATATGGTACGTTCCCCGACAACATTCTCATCCCTCATCCAAACAGTGTTTCATTAATCGCTGCACGCTCTTCGACCCAGGTTCGATCGAGAAGTGATTCAAATCGGAAATCGAACGATACCGATCCATCAGCAGCTTCCATCATGAACCCTCCGAGTCCATCGATTTCATCACCGATGGAGCGAGATCCTGCTTCTTTCTTCAACGCAGCAGCGTCAACAGAAACAGGACGGAGAACGAAATCTTTCCCAGAAACATCGTTTGCTCGCTTGAGCAACGACTTGAGGAGCGTTGCACGGCCCTTCATGCCTGGGTCAGCGAGTTGTGACTTAGCGGCATCGTAGGTAGCATCTAGGACACCACGTCGTGCAATCAGCAGTTCTTTCTGGTTGCCTTGTCGAGCGCTAGCGACCATCTCTTGGGAGATTTGGTCTGCTTCACGATCGGCACGGGCTTGAGCCTCGTCACGAATGGACGCAGCCTTTGCTTCAGCTTCTCCGACAATTGTCTTTGCTTCCGCTTTCGCTTCTTTGAGCATTGCTTCCGCTTGTGCTTCAGCGGACGCGGCAATGTCTTTGGCAAGTGTTTCAAGTGTCATAGTATCATCTCCTTAGGTACAACAGAGCGGGTCTGTTTTGGAGCCAATCTTCAGAGGAAGAGTGGCAATGCACCGAGAATAACAATCGACTCAGGAAGAGCCGTGAAGATGAGTGCAGGTCCGAATTTGGATCCGTCTTCTGCAATCATACCGACAGCAGCGCTACCGATAGCTGCTTGGGAGAAACCAGCACCAATAGCTGCGAGTCCCAATGCTAGGCCAGCTCCCATAGGAGTGCCCCAGTTGTCATCGGCGGTTGTTGCTGCATTGTCATCGGCGGTTGTTGCTGCTTCGTCTTCAGCAGCAGCAGCGCCCTGAGCAATCAGGACGAGTGCGCCGAGTACGATCATCATTCGTAGGCTTGTCTTTAGGGTATTCTTGTTCATATTTTCTACCTCCATTTTATGTCCAGTGGACTATGCTTTCCCCTCCACGTGGAGAGGTTGGCCACCAAGCGGGGAAAAGACCCTGCCTGAGCCGTCGTAAAACTTGCCCATCCATTCCACAAAGTGGAGACGGGCTGCGTGAATTGATGGAGAAAGGAGACCAAGTGCAATGGCAAAGACTTGGACGCCGATCCAGATAAGGAAAAAGAGCGGAACGAGGAGGTAATCGCCAGCAGTAATCGCATCTGTCATAGATGCGAATCCCATATTGTTACCAATCTCTGCAATTTTAACACCAGCCACACCGACTGCCATGACACGCAGGTAGGAGAGTGTGTTCGCAAGGAGACCGAAGGTTTCGATTGGACCCATAATGATGCCACCTGCCCATCCGAATCCCTCATAAACTGCGAGAGCAACTATGAGAATGAGAACGCCGGCAATCATTACGTATGCAGGGAGTGTTCCCGAGATCACATCATGGCTGCCTTTCATAAATCCATAGATGTGCAAGAAGCCGCCACCGAGAATCATCATCCAACTACCCTTCTCGAAGAAGGCAGCAACAATTCCGTGACCCTTTGTGACGTTGTAGAATCCGATGATGTATCCGACGAACAGGTGCAATGCACCGACGTAGACTGAGATGAGTACGTAATCTGTGAGCGCAGTAGAAGCACGGTGAAGCGGCACGTATGTGTGCGTGAGTCCGAGTGCCTCGCCTATTTCGCTGGTCTTGAAACTCGAGGTAAGGTCAGTGGTCCAGTCATACAGTGGAATGAGTGGCGAAGCATTGCCCATAATTTCTCCAGTACCATCCCAGATGAAACCGAATCCTTCTGCAAAGAGTAGACCCCAAATGATGCACCAGATACCCATCCAGAGAAGTACTGTTGTTGCATTCTTACCCATAGGCTCCTTAGCAAAGGACTTGCTTCGTAGCCAAAGAGCGAGGAGGACGATGACGAGACCGTATCCGAAATCACCGAGGATGAGCCCGTACAAAATCGGTAGAGTCACCATAATGAGTGTTGTTGGGTCGAAGGTCCCATACTTCGGACGTCCAACCAAGTCGACAACCAATTCAAACGGTTCAGCGGCACCGATGTTTTGGTAAGCGATTGGCGGTTCTGGAGAGTGGTGGTGATCGTCGTGGTCGCCATGGTGGTGGTGATCGTCGACGTGCTCTTCGATTTCGAGATGAGAAACCATGTTCTTGAGTTTGGAGCGAGCCTGTTCTGTGTTCTTAGTAGGGACCCATGCATCAAGAGCAAACGCTTGGTTGGAGACTGCAAGTGATGTCGGCGATGTGAAGATTGCATCTTCTCGCTGGAGGTATTCTTCGACGATGACCAAATCGGAGCCATTCCTGCCAGCCCATGCATCCAAGGATTTTTGGTTGGATTCCATGGAAGATGTTGCTTTTTCGATGCCGTTTCGTGCTTCCGATGCTCGCTTGCCTGGCTTTCCTTCGCCAGATGGAAGTTGGATGGCCTTGGCATTGAGTTCTGCAAGAGCCATTTGGACTTCAGCAGCTTTGTCTGGCGCACATGCAACAGCAATGAGTCCAGCAGGAGCCATGTACTCAACATCATTCTTGATGTCTGCAAAGACCTTAGAAGCCTTGGATGAGTTGGCTGTTTCAGCAACGTAGACTTCAAGGCCAGAGTACCCGCTCAGAAGGTCGAGTGATATGTTGAGTGGTGCGAGCTTTTCGAAAATTCGTGCTTGCTCTTCAAGGGTTGCGATTTCAGCTTCTGCTGCACGAATAGCCTCGATGTATCCGAGAGCCTTGTCCAATTCTGCTTCGAATTTCTCCGCAGTGGACTTTGCCGAAGATGCTGAAACAGATCCTTTCGAGTTGAATACGGAAACGGCGCTTCGGATGGCACGAACCTTGACGAGCATGGAGCTGACACTGTCGGCATCTTCGCTTTGGATAGCACGGCCGATTCCAATGCCTTCTTCGAATTGTGTGTAGTCCTCGATGTGAACGCAACCGAGATCGGAGCACGCACGAACGATGTCCGCCATTGCATCAACAGGTGCTGCAAGCGTCATTCGTGACATTCCGACGGTCGAAAACATGGTACCACTTCACTGATTGAGGAGTTTCTCGACGATAAGGGCGACGGCAGCATCTTGCTTGGAGCTAGCATCGGATTCAACAGATGCGACGGCTTTTCCGCCGTCTTTCTGCACGGACTTAACGCTCTTCATTGCAGACTCTTTGGCGGCATCGAGCGTCGACTGAACGGAACTCTGCGCATCGGTGGTTGCTTGTGCGACGATTTCAGCAGCGTCCCTACGAGCGTCACTGACGATTCGGCTCGATTCGGATTGAGCATCTGCAAGTGTCTTTTCAGCCGCTTGCTCGGCTTCTTTGATGCTCTGGAGGACTTTTTCCATACCCATGACAACCACTACGATTTTCCGACTGGGAGGGGGTTTATGAGGCTAATGGAGCCCTATGTTCAAAGAATTGAAGCGCTATGTTATGGTTTTCGTACACTACCCTAGAATACGCTTGGAGCGAAGGAAGTAGCCTTCCTAACATTCCTGATCTTGCGACTCTTGGATGATGCATTTTCATATTCCAATGTACGCCAATCGAACGCACGATTTCCAATCCTCACCGATTACAGTTTTTCAAACACAAACGTCTTTTCCCCACGTAGAAGGCCGTAACGGAGGACGTCCTCACCTTCCGACGTAAATTCGTTGATCAACTTGAACCCTCCTGCGCTGATTCGTTGTCTAAAGTCTGCACCGTAGTATCTGACATGATCTCCTTGTCCGAAATGCATCAGGCGCTCCGCCTCAGAGGTTAATGAATCGTCCTCATAGGTTGACGCCCATCCTTCTATGATTGGAACTTGACAAACCAAAATACCTCCTTTGACCAGTACGCGTGAAAGTTCAGTTGAGGCCTTTTTGTCATCCACATGCTCGAGTACATGGTTGGCGACAACAACGTCGTATTGCTCATCAGCAGCGTCAATACACTCCATGTCAAGTTTCAAATCTGCTTTCGTAAACAGGTCTGCAGTGGCATAGGAGGAGAATTTATTTCGGAATACTTGCTCTAAACAGGGCTCGGCCGCAAAATGCAAAACGGCGGAGTTTTTCTCCTCCAGTTGTGGAATACCCCCTCGTTGAACTGCCAAAATCAAGAGCCTGTGTCGCTCCATTGACCCACAATTTGGGCACAGAGCATCAATTCGAAGAGGACGTCCAACAGTTGTGAAATAACCTTCATACTCACAAATGTTACACACCCTTTCGCAAATTGGCTGCGTACCTAGTTTGACCAATGAAAGCGTTTGAATGAAGCGTTTGAATTTGCGAGGCAGTATTCGTTTTAACAACCATTTCATGGAACTCTTCACCCTCATTGGATTTGGGTTGCCACAGTATGATGCACACGATGTGACACCATTCAGCATCGAACCCTACTTGCCAACCTGTTTGGAAATTGAATTTATTTACTGCTTAAATGTTCCCATGCGCAGTGCTGAAACGAAATTCTTACTCGCTTACTGAGGTTTTCTTCCTCGAAACCTGCTGGACATCATAAATGGGTACAGTAAACGCCCAGAAACTTCCTTAAATCCCACCTCTTTCATCATGTTCCTGTAGTACTTGTTGGTACCATAGTGTGTGTACGAACGAGCGAGTCCCTTCCATGGATGATCCTTGGTTTTCGTCACCCATCGAGCCATCCATTGCACCACTGTGCTCATCCAGATTCGCCCCGTTAGCCCATGCAGGTAGTTTGCTTTTCCAGCGTCACAGATCACCAATTGTCCACCGGGCTTGAGGACACGATAGATTTCTTCGAGTCCTTTTTTCTTGTCTTGGAAGTCTCGAAAAGAAAACAGGCAAAAGACCATGTCGAAGGAATTGTCTTCCAGTGGAATGTCTTCTGCGAGTGCTTGTACGTAGGCTGCAGGTGCTTCACCACGTGTAGCGCGAGCACCATCGACTCGTTTCTTGGCAACCTTTAGCATAGCGTCGGAGGGATCGAGACATGTCACATCCAGACCGACCAAGTCTTCTGCGAAACTGCCAGGGCCACAACCAACTTCAAGCACTTTCATGCCTTTTGTGGCATGATTTCGAACGTTCCGACGCCATCGCTTATCTTGACCAAAGGTCATCAGTTTGTTGACACGATCGTAGTTGGGAATCGTTGCCTCGAGTTGTTCCTCAAGTTCCGTCCAAGCATCAAGATCAATGCCTGACGGGTCGTATCCGCCGGTCGCTGAACGCTTGGACATATTTGACCCGCAGCCTCCGCCCTCTTTGGAGGTGTCGCTCCGCCCATGTACCCAATCAAGCGATACGTTCCACGGTTTCTGGCGTGATTCCCTCTTCTGGCGTTACACGGAACACAAGCATCTTGAGGTTCTCAGGAGCGTTTCGAAACTTTGAGACAATCATCGACGTTTCAAAATCAGAACCGATGGTTCGTACACCGAATGTGAGTACCATGTCAGCTATGCTTGACAATTCTTGACGAACAGATGCAGGCAGACCGTTGACAGATACCATGATCAACAGAAGACCACGGTACATTTGCGTGTGGGCCTGAAGCATTCGAATCATGGCGACAACACGTCCTGGGTCGTCACGCTGGAGAAAGAAATCGAGACTGTCGATACCCGCTCGGAAATATGGTCCTAAGGCCATGATTTCATTGGTCACTTCGGTTAGGTAATCCTGTGTTGAATCCTCAACGAATCGGGTTTGAGCAAGTCGTTGGATGTCCTCCAAGCGGAAACCTTCCAGTCGATATCGACTTGCAAGCAATTCCTTCTCAAGGACGTTGGCGTTGTATTCCTCTCCAATCGTACGAACATTGACATCAAGCGGCCATCCATATTTGTTGAAAACACGAACAATTTCAGGTTGAGCTTCGTTGGTTGAGATGTAAAGTGTGTTTTCGGATTCCTCAGCAGGCGAAATGAATTGCTTAGCGAACAATTCTGCACCAGACCCTGTTTCAGTGAATGCGACCATCGTAAAACCACGTGGGACGCCGCCGTGCATTTCGTTGTCAAACTTTGGAACCCCAAACGAGCCCACCTGTCCGAAGAATTCTTCGTCTTCTGCATCGAATGTAATGTTCTTTCGCATGCTTCATCCCCTCAGTGAATAACCACCTGGCCACGGTCGACCAAATCAGTACAATACAAATCAAGATTTGAAAGGACCAGAGGTGGCGTCTGGTCAGGTACGTTGAGAATCACAGAGAGAACCTCTCGCTGTCGGAATGTGTTGATGAAGGTGTGAAGATATTCTGCGAGCATTCGATCTTCGTTGTAAATGGCCAGCGCATTGACACTGTCAAGGAAGACGAAGTTTCGTTGCGTTTGTGTGGTTCGCAGGATATACAACGTACGCAAGAGAACCGATTCGAGCATAATTGGGCTATCGACGAAGTGGATGTTTGGATAACTCACGTCGGTTCCACCGAGGATTCCGGAAGAAACCAGATCGATGAATTGGATGTTTGAAACATCGACACCAATCGACTCAAACGCTTGGATAATCTCTACAGCGCCTCTGCTTGCTGAGATGTAGACACCTCCCATTTCAAACATCTGCATCAATGGCAACATTGTGCTCGCAGTGACCATAAACGCGTTGGAGTTACCACATCTTACCTGGACCGAACTGTTGAGCGATATGGTCGAAAGTTGCTCGGCAATTCGCTGGTCGAGTTCAAACATCTTCAGGCACCCCATTTCGAAGTTTTATCGCTCTGCGCACCCCACTTCAGCATCGGCGTTAGCATAACACCAAGGGGCGTGAGTTCGATGGCGTGCTTGGCACGACTATGAGCAGTACCACGCATCTTGACAACCTGTAGGAATCGAAGCAAGTGACCCAT